>JAYTUZ010000025.1:0-8336 GCA_043744295.1 Gammaproteobacteria bacterium
GGCCGCAACGACCCGGCTATGCGAATCCGCCGCAGACTGCGCAGATGTGCTTTTGGCCATTCTTCGGCTAGATCTGGTCGAAGCGGTCTTTTTCATATCGTTCTCGCAGATTGTTCCAGGGACCCAACTTCACAACTTGCAGCGGCCCCCCCCCAGGTTGCGCCAGGCTATTGGCCTGGGCGCCATGTCGCTCGATGACAGCGTTTGGTAGCCACAGGAATATAAAGTTAACTGCCGGAAGACCACCCGGGAGTTATTCAGATCACCCGTCCCGGATTGAGAATCCCTTTCGGATCCAGCGTCGCCTTGAGCTGGCGCATCAGCGCCACTTCCGCGCCGCTGCGCGAGTGGCCAAGGTAGTCGCGCTTGTGCGTGCCGATGCCATGTTCGGCCGCCACGGACCCGAAGCCCTGCAGTGCGCCATACACCACGGCGTTGAGCTGCGGGCTTACGGCGGGGCTGCGGGGGCTGATAAGCAGGTGAATATTGCCGTCGCCCAGGTGTCCGAACAGCAGCGCCGGCAGCTCGCCCTTGAGCGGCGCGATGCTCTCCTGCAGCTGCGCGAGGTAGCCCTCGATCGCATGCAGCGGCAGCGAAATATCATAGGAGAGCGCGTGCGGTACGTGCACCATGAGTTCGCCCGCCGCATCGCGCACCCGCCACAGGCGATTGCTCTCCTCCAGGGAGCGCGCCACGACACCATCCTTGATGACGCCGCGCTCCAGCAGCGCGGCAAGGCCCGCTTCGAGCCGGCTGCCATCCCTGCCCGGTTCGAATGATTCCAGTTCGATGAGCGCGTACAGCGCGTGCCGACCCGCGAACGGCCTGGCTCCGGTGAGTACGCGGGCCGCCGCAAACTCATAGTAGTCCGACCACATGATCTCGAAGCCACTGAGCTGGCCACCATACCTCCGGCGACACTCGCCCAGCAGTGCCACCAGCTCGGTGAACGAGCTGAGCGCGACAAAGGCCGTGTGGCGCTCGCACGGCGCCGGCTGGAGCCGCAACACGGCGCGCGTGACAACGCCGAGCGTGCCCTCGGTGCCGATGAACAGCTGCTTGAGATCGTAGCCGGCATTGTTCTTCAACATGGTGTTGAGCGAGCTCAGCACAGTGCCGTCGGCCAGCACCACCTCCAGGCCCAGCACCTGCTCGCGTGCCATGCCATAGCGGATGACGCGGACGCCGCCGGCATTGGTGGCGATGTTGCCGCCAATGGTGCAGGAGCCGCGCGCTCCAAGATCGAGCGCAAACTGCATGCCCCGCGCCGCCGCGGCCTCGTGGATCGCCGCCAGCGGCGTACCAGCGCAGGCACTCAGCGTCGCGCCGGCTGTGTCCTGAGACTCGATGCCCTTGAACCGCTCGAGTGAAAGCGCCAGCTCTCCCGGTCGCGGCGTGGCGCCACCGGCGAGACCGGTGAGTCCTCCCTGTACCACGATCGGTTGTGCGAATTCATTGCAGAGCCTCAGGCAGCAAGACACTTCTTCAGTGGTGCGCGGCCGCACCAGCGCGGCGGGCGCGCAGGGGTCGTGCCCGGTCCAGTCCGCGTGATAGCGGGCACCTATGCCGACGCCGGTTTCGATTGCGTCCGCGCCGAGTTGCGAGCGCAGCGCGCCCAGCAGTTCGTCGGCCAATCGCTGCATGCCTGCTCCCGCCATGGCGTTCAATCCTCGACGCGGATCACCAGCGAATCGATATCCGCCGCGCGCAGCTGCTGGCGCAGTCGATTGAGCTGCGCCAGATCCTTGATCGGCCCGACGCGGGTGCGAAACCACACGTCGGCGTCGAGCTGCACGCGCTGCACGCTGGCGCTGATGTCCTGGCGCGCCAGCTGCGCACGCACCCGTTCCGCTTCGGTCTCACTGCGATACGAGCCAGCCTGCAGGAAATACGTGCCGGGCCGGTCGACGCGCGCGGCGGCGTCGACATGCGCGCCGTGTTCCTTCTCCGGCACCACGACTTCATATTTTGGCAGCAGGTCGTAGAAGGCGTAGTTGGTATCGGCATCAGCGCTGCCGGCGCCCGTGGCACTGTTGGCGGCGGCGTTGCCGGCCGCCGAGCGCGCGGCGTTGCCGTTGAGCGGATGGCGTGCCGCCGGGTCAACCTCGATCGTGGGGTCGCTGGCACGATGATCGCTGACATAGACGATGAGCGCGACCAGCAGGCCCAGAACCAGGCCGATGCCCAGTTCGCGCCAGCGCTGCCAGTCGAAGCCGCCGCGCTGCACGCTCTTGTAATCGCGCGCGCTCAGGCGGCGCTGGCTCACATGCTCTCCGGTGCGCCCACGCCCAGCAGCGCGAGGCCGTTGCGCAATACCTGCTGCGCGCCAACCGCCAGGCCCAGTCGCGCATCGCGCGTGCCGGCGTCTTCAACGATGAAGGTGGCGGCGTTGTACCAGGTGTGAAAAGCCTGCGCCAGTTCGCGCAGGTAATGCACCAGCGTGTGCGGCGTGCGGTTGGTCGCGGCCTGCGCGATCACTTCCGGGTAGCGGGCGATGGCGGTGAGCACGGCCGCTTCCTGCGGACCATCGAGGCGCTCGAGAGCTGCCAGTGCGCGCTCGCGCTCAAACTCCAGGCCGCGTGCGGCCAGCTGCTTCATCACGCTGGCGACCCGCGCATGCGCGTATTGAATGTAATACACCGGGTTGTCGTTGCTGCGCGATTTGGCCAGCTCGAGATCGAAATCAAGCGGCTGATCGTGGCTGCGCATCAGATAGAACAGGCGGCAGGCGTCGTTGCCCACTTCCTCGCGCAGCTGGCGCAAGGTGACGAAATTGCCGTCGCGCTTGCCCATCGCCACTTTCTCGCCGCCGCGAAACAGGCTGACGAACTGGATAAGGCACACTTCCAGGCACTCGCCGGGCTCGCCGAGCGCCATCAGCGCGCCGCGCATGCGGGCAATGTAGCCGTGATGATCGGCGCCCCAGACGTCGATGAGCTGCGCAAAGCCGCGCTCGCGCTTGTCGAGGTGATAGGCGAGATCCGGTGCGAAATAGGTCTGCGCACCGTTGGCACGCACCAGCACGCGATCTTCACTGTCGCCAAAGGCGCTGGTGCGCAGCCACAGCGCGCCGTCCTTCAGATAGGTCTGATCCTGGGCGGCAAGTCTGGCCAGCGCCCGCTCCACGGCTCCGGAGCGTGCCAGCGCCCGTTCCGAAAACCAGCTCTCAAACTCCACGCCGAACTGCGCCAGGTCCGCGCGGATGTCGGCCAGCATGGCCTCGAGCGCCAGCTCGAGCACCGACTCGAAGCCTGCGGGCCCGAGCAGCGCGCGCATGCGCGCAATCAGCGCATCGATGTATTGTTCCTTGTCGCCGAGCGGCGCATCGGCGGGCAGGCCGGCTTGAACGCTGGCCGCCGGATGCTGCAGCGTGGCGCCATGTCGTTCGCGCAGTTGCACGGCGATGGCCTGCACGTACTCGGCGCGGTAGCCGTTGTCCGGAAAGGGTAGCGCTGCGCCCGCCGCCTGCAGATAACGCATCCATACGCTGACGGTGAGGATATCGACCTGGCGACCGGCATCGTTGATGTAGTACTCGCGGTGTACGCGATGACCGGTGGCGCGCAGCAGATTGGCGAGCGTCGCGCCATACGCGGCCTGACGGCCGTGGCCGACGTGCAGGGGTCCGGTGGGATTGGCGGAGACGAACTCAACCATGACCGCCAGGTTCGCGCCGAGGTCGCTGGTGCCATAGCGCTCTGCTTCCGCGTATACGCGCCGCAGTGCGTTGCTCTGCGCAGCGTTGGCCAGAAACAGATTGATGAAGCCCGCGCCCGCGACTTCGGCGCGCGCCAGCAGCGGGCTCGCGGGCAGTGCCGCCACGATGGCCTCGGCCAGTTCGCGCGGCTTGCGGCCAGCGAGTTTGGCGAGGCGCAAGGCGATGTTGCAGGCGTAGTCGCCGTGCTGCGCGTCACGGGTGCGCTCGACGCTGATCCACGAGCGCTCAACCGGCACGGCGAGCATGCCGCCCGGCAATCCGGCCAGCGCCTGTACCAGCAATTCTTCCAGCTCGATTTTCAAGGGCGATCCGTATGCGGGGAATGGTCGCGCAGTCTACCGAAAAAGCTGCGCACGCTGGCAAGCCACGCTACTGGATGTCCAGTGGATCGACATCCAGCGCCCAACGCACCCGCCGCGCTGCCGGCAGGCGCTCAACCTCGGGCAACCAGCGCTCCAGAAAGCGATGCAGGCCGCCGCGCCCGGCGTGTTCGATCAACAGCTGCGCGTGATGGCGCCCGGCACGGCGCGCCATGCTGGCACTCACGGGCCCCAGCAAGCGCGCCTCGGGCTGCGATCCGGCGCACTCGCGCGCGGCGTTCAGAAAATCGAGCGCCTGCGCCGCGCCGAGTGCTGAAGCGCGCAGCAGCGCCAGCCGGCTGAAGGGCGGCCAGCGCGCGCTGGCGCGCTCGAGCAGCGCGTCGGCCGCGAAGCTTTCATAGCCGCCGCTGAGCAGGCTCTGCAGCAGCGGGTGATCAGGATAGGCCGTCTGGATCAGCACTTCACCGGCCCGCTCGCCGCGCCCGGCGCGTCCGGCCACCTGCACGATGGTCTGCGCCAGGCGCTCGGCGGCGCGAAAATCGGTGCTGAACAAGCCCTGATCGGCGTTGAGCACCGCCACCAGCGTGACGCCGGGGAAATGATGGCCCTTGGTCACCATCTGCGTGCCCACCAGAATGCGCGCCCGGCCCTCGAGCAGTGCCTGCATCACCGCGTCGATGTCGGCCGCGCTGCGTACCGTGTCGCGATCGAGTCGTACCTGCGCGGCTGCGGGGAACAACTCCGCCAGTGTTTCGGCCACGCGCTCGGTGCCCTGGCCTACCGGGCGCACGGCGAATCCGCAGCGCGCGCAGCGTTGCGGTAGCGGCTGCGCGGCGCCGCAGTAGTGGCAGCGCAGTTGCGCGGCGCCCTGATGCACCGTCAGGCGCGCATCGCACTCGGTGCACGGCGCGATCCAGCCGCAGCTGGTACACAGCAGGGTGGGCGCGTAGCCGCGCCTGTTCAGATACACCAGCACCTGGCCATCACCCGCCAGATGTCGCCCGATGGCCTGAATCACCGGGCCCGCCAGGCCGGCGTGCACGGCATGGGCACGCAGATCGATGAGCGCCACGCCCGGCGCTGCGGCCTGGTCGGCGCGGCGCGGCAGCGGCAGTTGACGGTAACGTCCCTGCTGCACATTCTGCAGCGTCTCGAGACTGGGGGTGGCCGAACCCAGCACTACCGGTACCGCTGCCTGCTGGGCGCGGCGCACGGCCACGTCGCGCGCCGAGTAGCGGCACCCGCCTTCGTGCTGTTTGTAGGAGCTGTCGTGCTCTTCGTCGATGACGATCAACCCCAGGTTCTGCAGCGGTGCGAACACGGCCGAGCGTGTACCGATGACGACCCGCGCTTCTCCGGCACGGGCCGCGCGCCAGGCCGCCAGGCGCTCGCCATCCTTGAGCGCGGAATGCAGCACCGCCATCGGTACCGGCAGGCGCTCACGAAAGCGCGCCAACAATTGCGGTGTCAGCCCGATCTCCGGGACCAGCACCAGCGCGCTCTGGCCACGCTCGAGTGCGCGCACCACCAGGCGCAGATACACCTCGGTCTTGCCACTGCCGGTCGCGCCCTGCAGGACGAAGGCGCTGTAGTGTCCGGATTCGGCGTCGATGTCATTCACGGCACGCGACTGCTCGGGACTGAGCTCTGGGCCGGGCGGCCAGCTGGAAGGCGATGTCGGGCCGCCCTCAGCCGCCGCCACGCGGCGCTCCTCGATGACGGCCCAGCCACGACGTTGCAGTGCCCGCGCGCTCGCGCGCCAGCCCGCGACCTCGCTGTCGAGCTGTACGGTGGGTAGCCCGTCAGGATCCAGGGCCAGGCGTTGCAGGAGTTCGCGTTGTCGTGGTGCGCGACGGGGCTCGCCAGCCGATAGCGCTTCGCGCCCGGCGGCCGTCAGCTGCAGCCAGCTTTGCCGGGCCTGCGCCGCCGCACCGCTGCGTATCGCGGCGGGGAGCGCCGCACAGATCACTTCCCCGGGCGGGTGGTGGTAATAGCTGGCCGTCCACAAGAGCAGATCCAGCAGGCCAGGCTCCAGTAGTGGCTCGTCATCGAGCGCCTCGATAATGGCTCGCAACCTGCCGCTCGCCAGCTCAGACTGCGCCGCCTGTCCGATCACCACGCCGATGGCCTCACGCCGGCCCATAGGCACTCGCACCCGCACGCCCGGGAGCAGGTCAGCCGCCGCGCGGCCCTTCGGAGGGAGGTAGTCCAGGAGTGTCCGCAGCGGGCAATCCACGGCGACTTTCAGCACTTCCGGGGGTGTGGAAAAATCGAGGCTCATTGTGGATAAGTCTGTGGATGGACTGGGCTTTTCCGCCAGACGCCGGGCAATGGGTTGCTTGAACCAGGGCGAAAGCCGCCTCCAGGAATTTCAATAAAACATATAATTATCAATGTCATACGGAGATATCTGCGGCCCTTGGCGCAACCCTCGCGGCCTCACTTCCAGCATTTTCCCCACGATCTACGCTAAGTGGATGATTTTGGCGCATTCCCGTTTACCAGCAGCTGTCAACCAAAGTGAACCCAATGCGTTGCTCCACCAAGGGCCATGAACACCTTTGCCAAATTGCTGACAGAATCTGCGAGCTTCGCCTCGCTAGAGGTCACCGCTTTGCAGGATTCGACGACGCAGGAGTCACGGCAGCTCGCCGATTTTCTGGCCGCCACAGAGCGCCGGGCATTCAGGATCGCACAGATTGCATTGCGCCACGACCAGGACGCGCTCGACGCCGTGCAGGATGCCATGCTGCGCCTGGTGCGCGGCTACGCACGTCGCCCGGCTGCCGAGTGGCCGCCACTTTTCTATCGCATTCTTGAAAACGGCATCCGCGATATGCAGCGCCGCCGCCGCACGCGCAGTGGCGTGCTCGCCTGGCTGCCGTGGCGAGGTGCCGACGATGAGCACGATGAGCTCGATCCGGTGGCGCAAGCGCCCGATCCGGGGCCAACGCCCGCCGCTCAGGTGCAGACGGCAGAAACATTGCAGGCCCTGGAGCGCGCGGTGGCCGCACTCCCGGCCCGCCAGCGCCAGGCCTTCCTGCTGCGCAGCATCGAAGGCATGGATGTCGCGGCCACGGCGCAGGCCATGGGCTGCTCTGAAGGCAGCGTAAAAACGCATTATTTTCGTGCCCTGCAGTTTCTGCGCGGACAACTAGGGGAGTATTGGACATGAACGCGGACCAGCAACGGCGCCTGGAAGAATTCGCGCAGCACGCGCGCGCACTGTTGCAGGACAGCGTGGCAAATCTGGACGGCGCGACGCGCTCGCGCCTGACGCAGGCCCGTCATGCGGCCCTGGACCAGTCCCGCCGCGCGCGGCCGTTGCTGCAGTGGCGGCGCTGGCTGCCGGCCGGCGCGGTAGCGTGCGCGGTGCTGGCAGTGCTGATCGTCGTGGGCCAGCAGAGTGCAGGTCCGAAGTTGCAGGCCAGCGTCCGCGGTGCAGGGGATGACATGGAGCTGCTCGCCGACGCCGATGGCCTGGCACTGGCGCAGGAGCCGGAGCTCGACTACGACTTCTACGAATGGGCGGTGAGCACCGCGCAGCAGGCCGACAGCGGTGGAGTCGGCTCATGAGCTGGCGCTCAGGCGCGCTGCTGGCCTTGCCGTGCGGATTCGCGCTGGCCGGTGCGCCGGTGTCGCAGCCAGGCAGTGCTGCGCCGCCGATCAGCGCCGCGGTGGATGCCGAGCTGCTGGAGTTTCTCGGTTCCGTCGATTCGTCCGAGCCGGGCTGGCACGACTACCTCGAACACGCCGATCTTGAAAAAGTGGTGGCGGCGCCGGCAAAAGCAGCGCCGCCGCCAGCGGACCAGGGGAACAGCAAATGAATACTTCGCGCGCACCGATAATTTCCTGGGCTGTGCTGACGCTGGCTTCGGCGTGCGCGCTGGGCGCAACTGCACCTGCAGCGCCCACAGCGCCATTGCAGGAAGCGCCGGCCAGCGTGCCGAGCCCGCCACTTAATTGGTCAGCGCTGAGCGCCGGGCAACAACAGCTCCTGCAGCGCCATGCCGGCGACTGGGCCTCGCTGCCACCCGCGCGCCAACAGGCGTTGGCACGCGGCGCGCATCGCTGGCTCGGCATGGCGCCGCAAGAGCGTGCCGGGGCGCGCGAACGCTTTCAGACCTGGCGCGAGCTGCCCGAGGAACGACGCGAGCTGATCCGCCGTCGCTGGCAGCGCTTCCAGGAACTCGAGCCGCGCGAACGGGAATTGGTGCGCGAGAATTTCCGCGACTTCGCCCGGCTGCCGCCCGGGCAGCGCCGGCTATTGCGGCAGCGCTGGCTTGAGGCCACCCCCG
>JAYTUZ010000026.1:0-8315 GCA_043744295.1 Gammaproteobacteria bacterium
ATTTCTGATCATGCGCCAGCGCGGCATGACACTCATCGAGCTGGTCATCACGATCACCGTCGGTTCGATCGTGGTGGGCTTCATGGCGATGTTCATCACGCTGCCGATGAATGCCTATTCCGCGCAGACCCGGCGCGCGACGCTGGTCGATTCCGCCGACGCTGCCCTGCGACTCATGTCGCGCGACATCAGCGCCGCCTTGCCCAACAGCGTGCGTACCGGCACCAGCGGCGCCGTTACCGCCCTGGAGCTGCTTGCCAGTGTTGATGGCGCGCGCTATCGCGACAGCGGGCCGCTGGCCAACCCGGCCCTGGAGCTGGATTTCACCGCGGCTGACAGCGCCTTTTCCACCACCGTGCCGTTTACGCAGCTGACGCTTCCCTGGAGTTCGGGCAGCAGCTATCTGTCGATCGCCAACATTGGCGTGCCCGGTGCGGATGCCTATGCCGCCAGCAATGTCATCACACCCGCCGGCACGACGATCACGATCTCGGCCGGTGCCAGCAGCAATGCCAACCTGGTAACGATGAGCCCGGCCTTCCGCTTCAACTGGGGCTCACCCAACAAGCGCGTCTACCTGATCAGCGGGCCCGTGACCTACCTGTGTGACAGTGCGGCTCGCACCCTGACGCGCTATAGCGGCTACACCATCTCGGCGACGCAGCCGCTCAGTGCCGCGTCGCTGCTGACAGCAGGCGCTACGGCGGCACGGGTCGCGACGGATGTAGCCAGCTGCGCCTTCAGCTACGCCAGCGGCACTGCCCAGCGCAATGCCCTGGCCACGCTGACACTGCAGCTGAGCAATAGCGGTGAGCTGATCCAGTTGCTGCAGCAGGTGCAGCTGGCGAATTCACCATGAACCGCGGCTTCGCCCTGGTGCCGGCGCTGTTCCTGGTCGTGGTGCTGGCGGCGCTGGGCGCTGCGGCGATACGCATAGGCAACGGCGAGCAGCAGACCGTGACCATGGCCATGCAGCAGGTGCGGGCGCTGGCTGCGGCGCGGGCGGGCATTGAGTGGGGCGCCTACCAGGCGCTGAAGGCCAGCAGCTGCGTGGCGAGCAGCACCCTGAATCTGAGCGAGGCCGCACTGGCCGGCTTCACCGTGGTCGTGACCTGCAGTTCGGCCATTGACGCCAGTGGCCCGGTGCCGAAGAACTCATACGTGCTGGTGGCGAACTCCTCGTCGGGAACCTATGGGCAGCCCGGCTACGTGCACCGGGTCGTAAGCTCCACATTTACGGACGCCACAGTATGAGCGGCCCGCGTCAGCTGCTGCCCGTGTTGTTCGACCGGTGGGTGCGCGCGCTGCTGGCGCTGCTCATGGTGGCATGCGCTACCCAGGCACAGGCGCAGGTCGCCTTCGTACAATCCACAGGGGTGTTTCAGACCGCGTCCGGTACCTCGGTCGTGTCACCCGCCTTTGCTACGACGCCGAAAGTAGGCAATACGATCGTGGTGCTGGCCTGGACCTGGAACGCAAACTCCGCGCCCACTATTTCCGCCAGCGACAATGCCGCCAACACCTACACCTCCAATGCCCAGGGCGCCGTGAACGCCTCTGGCCAGGGATGGCAAAACGCCGCGGTGCTCTCGGCGCCCATCACGGTAACCACCGCGGGATTCAAGGTTACCGTGAAGGCCGTACCGGCAAGCTCGCAGATCGCTGCCGTGGTCATCGAATACTCCGGAGTCGGTGCTGTCGATCAGAAGGCTGCAACCACCGGCGTGACCGCAACCGCGCTCATCTCCACACCAGCGGCGACCGCCGTCAACAATGAGCTGATCGTATCGTCGCTGGGCATACTCTGGCCGGCAGTGAGTTTTGGGTCCATCACCGCCAGCGCTGGCTACACTGTGCGCGCGGTGCAGTTGGACAACAATGGCCTGACTGCCGGCGGTGGCGCGGATCAGCTCACCAACACGGCCGGCATCAAGAGCGTGACCTGGTCCGGCAGCAGTGCCTTCAGCGGCTGGGCCGCGGCGATTGCCACCTTCAGGCCCAGTGCCGGTTTGATTCCGGATCACTATGCACTGAGCGGCTCCAGCTCGCAGGTCAACTGCCAGGCAGCACCCATCACCATTTCGGCGCACAACAATACTCATGGACTGGTGTCGACGGTCGACCAGATCGCCCTCAGCACCAGCACCGGCCACGGTGACTGGGCATTGACCAGTGGCAGCGGCATCTTCGTCGCCGGCAGCTCGGACAGCGGTACGGCGCTCTACACCTATTCCTCCGGCGATGCCGGCAGCGTCGTACTCTCGCTGCTCGACACACATCCTGAGACCGTGTCGGTGCATGTCGTGGATGGGACCATCTCGGAGAACTCGGGCTCAGCGCTGGCCGCGGAGGATCCCGCCATCACCTTTGCGCCTTCGGGATTCCGGATCACGAATGGCAGCAATGCCGCCACCGCCATCAACACCCTGCGGGCAGGCGCGGCCTCGAGCCAGAGCCTGGCCCTGCAGGCGATACGCACCGACACCAGCACCGGCGCCTGCGTCGCGGCCTTTCCCAGCGGCACCACGGTCAATATAAGCATGGCCTATCAATGCAACGATCCGACCACCTGCATCGCCGGGCAGACCTTCACGATCACCAACAACGGCACGACCACCGCACTGGCCTCGAACCCGGCCAGTGCCGTGAGCAGCTACACGACCGTGCCGCTCAGGTTCAGCACCGCCAACGCCGAAGCGTCGATCGTGCTCAACTATTCGGATGCCGGGCAGCTGACACTGCATGCGCGCTACAACATTCCGCTCGGCAGTGGCGCGGGCTCCGGCACCTACATGACCGGCAGCAGTCAGTTCGTGGTGCAGCCTTATACGCTCAGGCTCACCAACATCAAGCGCAGCAGTGATAGTTTTGCCAATCCGGCCGCCAGCGCCGCCACCGGACCAGTGTTCATCAATGCAGGGCAAAGCTTCAACGCGACGGTGACGGCCAGCAACCTGCAGGGCAATGCGACCCCCAACTTCGGGCGGGAAGTTTCCCCGGCGGTGGTGGCCCTTAACCCGACCCTGGTGCTGCCAGCGGCCGGCCATAACCCGACGGTTAGCGGTGGCTTCGCCAGCTACTCGGGCGGCGTCGCTTCGGGAACGGGGTTTGCGTGGCCTGAAGTCGGCATCATCACGCTGACGCCAACGGTGGCGAACTACCTGGGAAGTGGCGCCGTCAACGGAACGGCGTCGGGCAATGTCGGGCGTTTCATTCCGAATTCCTTTGCGACGGCGCTCAATACGCCGGCCTTCAGCACCGGCTGCAGTGCCGGCTCGTTCAGCTACCTGGGCCAGCCGCTGAAGTTCCTGCTCGCGCCGGTCATCACCGTGACGCCACTGGCATTTGGCGGCGCCACGACCCAGAACTATACCGGCGCACTGTTCCGGCTCACGAACAGCTCGTTGACGGGCAGGAACTATACGGCGACGCCAGCCAGCCCCGCATTGGATCTCAGCGGCCTGCCTGCGAGCAGCGCGGATCCGGCTATTGCGGATGCAGGCCTCGGCCAGGGCACGCTCACATTCGATGCCGGCTCCGGATTGAAATTTGTGCGCACTAGTGCAATCGCGCCCTTCAGCGCCAATATCGCGCTGACCATCAACGTCATCGATCAGGACGGCGTCAGCGCGGCGAATCCGGTGGTATTCGGCTCCGGATCGGGCATCGCCTTCAGCACCGGCGCCACGCAGTACTACGGGCGGCTGAACCTGGGGAATGCGCTCGGCTCGGAACTGCTCGATCTGCCAATGCCACTGGTGACGCAGTACTACCTGAACAGCACGCAGGGTTTCGTCATCAATGGCAGCGATTCCTGCACCACGGCGCCGGCCATCGGCTTTGGCAGCTACCAGTTGAATCTGCAGGCCGGTGAGACCTGCGTGCGCGATACCGGCAGTCCCGGCGCTTCTGGCGCAGGCTGCGCGGTTGCCGCGGTCAACAGCTATTTTCCCAAGGCCTCGGCCGGCAACTTCAACCTGATACTCGCAGGCCCGGGATCCGGAAACTCCGGCGCCGTCACTGTCACACCCGCGGCGCCGGCCTGGTTGCAGTACCTGTGGAATGCGAGTTCCGGCGTGGCTACCAGTCCGAGCGCGATGGCCACGTTCGGTATCTACCCGGGATCGGGCACGCGCATCTATCAGCGTGAAGTGTACTGAGCCCGATCAAGGCGCGTGACGCGCCAGCGTCGCCAATGCATAAAGTCCGAACAGTGCGAGCGTACCGCCCGACAGAATATTGATGCGGCGTAGGGCCAGTGGCCCCAGGCGTCCGCGCAGCAGGGATGCACTGCTGCTCAGCAGCAGCCACCAGAAGGCCGAGCCCAGGAAGACCCCGCTGACCACGCTCACCGCGGCACCTGCGCTGCCGCCCACATTCAGGCCGAGGCCCGCATAGACGGCAGCGAACGACATGATGGTGAGCGGGTTGGTCAGCGTCAGCAGCAGCGTCGCCGAGTAGGCCTTGAGCAGTCCCGTGACTGGCGGAGTGCCCGCCGCATCGGCCGGTGCCGAGAGCGCGGTGCGCACTCCCAGGTAAACCAGAAATATGCCACCGCCGAGATTGAGCCGGAGTTGCTGCGTGACCAGCGCCCCGGATATGGCCGTCAATCCAAAGGCGGCGATCGCACCATAGGCGGCATCGGCGCTGGCCGCTCCCAGTCCGGTGGCCAGCCCGGCGGCGCGCCCCTGCTCAAGCGAGCGACGTATGCACAGCAGGCCGATGGGCCCGACGGGCGCAGCGATGGCCAGGCCTATGGCCATGCCCTTCAGCAGCATCGACAACACGAACGGTGCCCGCTCCCCAGCGCTCTAGAAATTGGCGATCAGCGCGTCGCCGAACTCGCTGCATTTTACTTTCGTGGATCCGGGCATCATGCGGGCGAAGTCATAGGTGACCACCTTCTGGCCGATGGTGCGATCCATGGCGCCGATGATGGCATCGGCCGCTTCGGTCCAACCGAGGTAGCGCAGCATCATCTCGCCCGAGAGAATTACCGAACCCGGGTTTACCTGGTCCAGGTCGGCGTACTTCGGGGCGGTGCCGTGAGTGGCTTCGAACACTGCGTGGCCGGTCTGATAGTTGATATTGGCGCCCGGTGCGATGCCGATACCGCCAACCTGCGCGGCCAGTGCATCGGACAGGTAATCGCCATTGAGATTGAGCGTGGCGACTACGTCGAATTCTTCGGCGCGCGTCAGCACCTGCTGCAGGGTGATGTCGGCAATGGCATCCTTGATCAGCACCTTGCCGCCCGCGAGCGCCGCGGCCTGCTCGGCATTGGCGGCCGCTTCGCCGCTGGCCGACTTGCTGCGCTCCCACTGTGGCCAGGTGTATACCTGACCGCCAAACTCACGCTCGGCCAGCGCATAGGCCCAGGCGCGAAACGAGCCTTCGGTGTACTTGAGAATATTGCCCTTGTGGACAATCGTGACGCTCTTGCGCTTGTTGGCGATGGCGTATTCCACGGCTGAGCGAAACAGCCGCTCGGTGCCCTCGCGCGAGACGTTCTTGATGCCGATGCCGGAGCTGGCCGGAAAGCGGATCTTGGCGTAGTGCTTGGGAAAGGTGGTCTTGAGATAATCGATGAACTTGCGATTGTCTTCCGTGCCTTCTTCAAATTCGATGCCCGAGTAGAGATCTTCAGTGTTCTCGCGAAAGATCACCATGTTCACTTTTTCCGGTGATTTCACCGGCGAGGGCACGCCCTGGAACCAGCGCACCGGGCGCAGGCACACATACAGATCGAGCAGCTGGCGCAGCGCCACATTCAGCGAGCGGATGCCGCCGCCCACCGGCGTGGTCAGCGGGCCCTTGATCGAGACCAGGTATTCACGGCAGGCGGCCACGGTTTCATCGGGCAGCCAGTTGCTGTAGGCCTTGAAACTCTTCTCGCCGGCGTAGACCTCCATCCACTCGATCTTGCGGCGGCCGCCATAAGCCTTGGCGACCGCGGCATCCATGACCCGCACGCTGGCGCGCCAGATGTCGCGGCCGGTGCCATCGCCCTCGATATAAGGAATGATCGGCCGGTCTGGCACCAGCAGTTTGCCGGCGCTGACGGTGATCCTGGCGCCCGTGGCAGGCGGGGTGGGTTTGGCGGTGCTGGGCATACTCATTGAGGGTTCCCATTGCAGGAGTTTACGGGCCGAAAAGTGGCGCAAATGCTACCACAGCCGGCGCGCACTCCATGGCACACTGCGCAACGTGAAACGCACACTTGCAACCCGGAAGCTGACCCCGACGCCGGCCCTCAGGGCGCGCCCGGCCGCCGACGGCTTCTACATGCCGGGCGAGTTCGCGCCGCACGAGCGCTGCTGGATGCTATGGCCCGAGCGCCCGGACATCTGGCGCCAGCGGGCGCTGCCGGCGCAGCAGGCGTTTGCGCTGCTTGCGGCCGCGATAGCGCGCTTCGAGCCGGTGACGGTTGGCGCCTCGGCGCGCCAGCTCGCCTTCGCGCGCGCCGCGCTGCTGCCGCACATCAAGGTCGTACAGATGAGCAGCGACGATGCGTGGATGCGCGATGTCGGGCCCACCTTCGTGGTCAATGGTGCCGGGCAGCGGCGTGGCGTCGACTGGCGCTTCAACGCCTGGGGCGGCATCTATGCCCACTGGCGCCGCGACGATGCGGTGGCGGCGCAGGTGCTGGCGGCCGAGCACAGCGCCCGCTACCGCGCCCCGATGATCAATGAAGGCGGGGCCATTCACACCGATGGCGAGGGCACGCTGCTGGTCACTGAGCAATGTCTGCTCAACCCCAATCGCAATCCGCAGTTGAGCGTGGCCGCGATCGAAAAACTGCTGTGCGACTACCTCGGCGCACAACGCGTGATCTGGCTGGGCGCCGGCGTAGTCAACGACGAGACCAGCGGCCACATCGACAATCTGGCCTGCTTCGCCCGTCCTGGCGAAGTGTGCCTGACCTGGAGCGATAACCGGCGTGATCCGCAGTATCGCGTCTCGCGCGACGCCTTCGAGCGGCTGGCGGCGGCGCGCGATGCGCGTGGGCGTCGGCTCAGGGTGCACAAACTGCCATCGCCTGGGCCGCTGTACATGAGCGCTGCCGAAGCCGCCGGCATTGCGCGCGGCGCCGGCACGCGCCAGGTAAGCGCCGGGCATCGGCTGGCGGGCAGTTACGTCAACTTCTATCTGGCCAACGGCGCGGTGATTGCACCGCTCCTCGATCCGCGCACCGATGCCGCGGCGCTGCGCATCCTGCGGCGGGTGTTTCCGCAGCGCCAGGTGGTGGCCGTACCGGCGCGCGAGATCCTGCTGGGTGGCGGCAACATTCATTGCGTCACCCAACAGGTGCCACGCGCCGGCCGCAGGCGTTGAACATGGCCAGGGCGCGCCTCAACCTGCCGGAGAAACTTCAGGTGCGTGGCCACAAACGCGTCGAGCTCAAGGATGCCGATGCCGGGCGCGATCACGGCTGGGACGAGCAGCGCGCCCGCGACGAGAGCGCGCGGCTGGCCGCCGAATTGGCGGAGCTGCAATACAAGCTGTATGCCGACGGGCGCTACGGCGTGCTGGTGGTCTTGCAGGCCATCGACGGGGGCGGCAAGGACAGCACCATCCGCCACGTCTTTTCCGCGTTCAATCCGCAGGGTTGCAGCGTGCGCGCTTTCAAGGCGCCGAGCGCCGAGGAACTGCGCCACGACTACCTGTGGCGCATCCACCAGCATGTACCGGCACGCGGCGAGATCGTGGTCTTCAACCGCTCGCACTACGAAGATGTGCTGGTGGTGCGCGTCGATGAGCTGGTGCCGCCCGAGCTCTGGCAAACTCGCTACGCGCAGATCAATGATTTCGAACGCCTGCTCACGCAGTGCGATATCAAGGTGGTGAAGATCTTCCTGCATATCAGCAAGGCGGAGCAGCGCCGCCGCTTCGAAGAGCGCATTCACGAGCCGCGCAAGCAATGGAAGTTTGATCCCGCAGATCTGCTCAAGCGCGACCAGTGGAACGCTTACCAGCGAGCCTACGGCGACATGCTGGGGCACTGCAATACCGCCCCGGCACCCTGGTACGTCGTGCCCGCCGATCACAAGTGGCTGCGTGATCTGGCCGTAGCGCAGATCATGCTGCACACGCTCACGAGCCTGTCGCTGCGCTTCCCGCCGCCAAAATTCGACCCGCGCCGCATCAAGGTGCGCTAGGGCTGCGCTGCGACAGGCGCTTCAGGCGGGTGCTTCAGTTCTTCAGCGCCTCGAGTTCACGCTGCGCCTGGCTCAGCCATTCGGCCTGTGCGCGCTGATAGTGGCGCGGCGCCAGGCGCGCGTGTTCCAGCAGGTCTGCCAGCGTCTTGCGCGCCT
>JAYTUZ010000027.1:0-2525 GCA_043744295.1 Gammaproteobacteria bacterium
GCGGCAGATCTTGTCGATCTCGTCGATGAAGACAATGCCATTCTGCTCGGCGTTGGCGAGCGCGCGCGCCTTGAGCTCGTCTTCGTTGACCAGCTTGGCGGCTTCTTCCTCGGTGAGCAGCCTGAGCGCTTCGCGTACCTTGAGGCGCCGCGGGCGGCTGCGCGCGCCACCGAGGTTCTGGAACATCGACTGCAGCTGTTGCTGCATTTCTTCCATGCCAGGGGGCGCCATGATCTCGACGCCAGCGGCGAGGGCGCGCACTTCAATCTCGATCTCGCGCTCATCGAGCTCACCGCGTTCGAGCATGGCGCGAAATTTCTGGCGGGTCTCGGCATCGCGCGGAGGCGCGGGTTCATCGGTGGAAAAGCCCATCATCTTGGGCTTGGGCAGCAGCGCATCGAGCACGCGCTCTTTGGCCGCCAGCAGCGCCGGTTCGCGCACCCGCGCGACTTCCTGCTCGCGGGTCATCTTGACGGCGACTTCGGCCAGCTCCTTGATGATGGAATCGACTTCGCGGCCGACGTAACCCACTTCGGTGAATTTCGTGGCTTCAACTTTCACGAATGGCGCATTCGCCAGGCGTGCCAGCCGCCGGGCGATCTCAGTCTTGCCGCAGCCGGTGGGCCCGATCATCAGGATATTCTTGGGGGTGATTTCCTGGCGCAGCGGTTCGCCCACCTGCATGCGCCGCCAGCGGTTGCGCAGCGCTATGGCCACGGCACGCTTGGCGTTGCCCTGACCGACAATGTGCTTGTCGAGTTCCTGAACGATCTGCTGCGGAGTCAAACGCCCAACTCCTCGATGACAATATTGCGGTTGGTGTAGATGCAGATGTCGGCGGCGATTTCCAGCGCGCGCTCGACAATGGCGCGGGCCGGCAGTTCGGTGCTCTCGCGCAGGGCGCGAGCAGCCGCCTGGGCATAGGGGCCGCCGGAACCGATCGCCGCCAGATCGTGCTCCGGCTCGATGACATCGCCATTGCCGGAAATCACGAACAAGCTATCCGGGTCGCCCACCAGCAGCAACGCCTCGAGGCGGCGCAGGTAGCGATCCGAGCGCCAGTCCTTGGCCAGCTCGATCGCGGCACGCGTCAGGTTGCCGAATTTTTCCAGCTTGCCTTCGAAGCGCTCGAACAGGGTAAAGGCATCGGCGGTGCCGCCGGCAAAGCCCGCGACCACCTTGCCATTGGCGAGCCGGCGCACCTTGCGGGCGTTGGATTTCATCACCGTGTTGCCAAGCGTCACCTGGCCGTCGCCACCGAGGGCGATGGCGCCATTGCGGCGCACCGCGAGGATGGTAGTGGAATGTGGATCGAAACCCTGGGTCATGGGCAAGGAACCTCGTGCGATCAACAGCTTGGCGACGCCAGCCTAACTGCGCCGGCGGGCGCGCGGATGCGAACTTTCGTAGGTGCGGGCGAGATGCTGGAAATCAAGGTGGGTGTAGATCTGGGTGCTGCTGATGCTGGCGTGGCCGAGCAGCTCCTGCACGGCACGCAGGTCGCGGCTCGACTCGAGCAAGTGGGTCGCGAAGGAATGGCGGAACAGGTGCGGATGTACGCCCATGCTCAGGCCCTGCGAGCGCGCATAGCGCGCCACCAGCAACTGTACGCTGCGCGCGCCCAGCCGGGCTCCGCGCCGGTTGACGAACACGGCGCTCTCCCCGGCTCTCGCCATGGCGACGCGTTCCCTGAGCCAGTGCTGCAGGGCCGCCACCGCCTGGCGACCCACCGGCATGATGCGCACTTTGCGGCCCTTGCCGAGCACCCGCGCGGTGCGGTCCTTCAGATCAAGATCCGCCAGATCCAGGCCGATCAGTTCGGCCAACCGCAGGCCCGAGGAGTAGAACAGTTCCATCATCGCGAGGTCACGTACCTGCAACGCTGTCCCGGGTTTGATCGCCAGCAGTCGCCCCATCTGATCGACATCGAGCGTGTGCGGCAGGCGCCTGGTGGCCTTGGGGGCGCTGATGCCCACCGCCGGATTGTGGCTGGCGAGGCCTTCGCGAATCAGAAAAGAAAAAAAAGTACGCAGTGCCGACAGGCGGCGCTGCACGCTGCGCGGGTTCAGCCCGGCGGCGTGGCTGCGCGCCGCGAAGTTGCGCAGTTGCGCGCTCCCGAGGCGCGACCAGTCAGCGATGCCCTGCTTGCCGCACCAGCTGGCGAAGGCAGCGAGTTCGCGCCCATAAGCCGCCACCGTATGGGGTGAGAGCCGCCGTTCGCTGGCGAGGTGGGTGTGAAAGCGCTCGATCCAGGAGGCGGGTGCATCCATGCGCGGATCGAATTCACGGACGCGCGAGTGCGTCGGCAATGAGCTCGGCCATGCGCGAAAGAAATTCCGTGCTCATGCCGGGGTGAAATCGATCACGATCAACGCTGCCCAGGGCCAGCAGGCCCGGTGGCGTCATGGCGCTCAGCGGAATCAGGGCGACCGAGCCAATGCCCGCCGCCTCGTTGCCGAACAGGAAATCGCGCTGGCTGTCGCGTACCTGGCCGCAGCGCGGCCTGGCGCTGCCAAACAGCGACT
>JAYTUZ010000028.1:0-8298 GCA_043744295.1 Gammaproteobacteria bacterium
TGCGTAAGCTGGTTTCCGGGAAGCTACTGGTCAAGGGCATCGTGACCGGCGAGGACGCCGAGCTGGCGGTTGGCCACGGCGTCGATGGGGTCATCGTCTCGAACCATGGCGGCCGGAACGAAGAGACGCTGCGCGCGACGCTTGAGTGCCTGCCGGAGATCGCCGCCGCAGTCGGCAAGCGCGTGCCGGTGCTGCTCGACGGCGGCGTGCGCCGCGGCACCGACGTGTTCAAGGCGCTGGCCATGGGCGCGACCGCGGTGGGCATCGGCCGACCGCAAGCCTGGGGACTTGCGGCCTTCGGTCAGCCTGGCGTGGAGCGGGTGATCGACCTGCTCAACCGCGAACTGCTGCAGATCATGCGCCAGGCGGGCACGCCGACGCTTTCGAGCATCACGCCCGGGCACGTCGTCGCCTCAAGCTGGCGCTGATCAGCGCTGTGGCAGCGCGCGCCGCGCGGTAGAATCCGCGCCCCGCATGGACGTCTCACCGATTCTCGCCCCCCTGAATGAAGCCCAGCGCGCAGCCGTCACTGCGCCGCTCGGGGCCACCTTGGTGCTGGCTGGCGCCGGCAGCGGCAAGACGCGGGTGCTCATCCATCGCATCGCCTGGCTGATCGAGGCCCTGGGCGCCACACCGCACAGCATTCTCGCGGTCACCTTCACCAACAAAGCCGCTGCCGAAATGCGCGCACGCGTCGAGGCCCTGCTCGGGATGGCCGGCAGCGCGCTGTGGCTGGGTACTTTTCACGGCCTGGCCCACCGGTTGCTGCGTCTGCACTGGCGCGAGGCCGGCCTGCCACAGAGCTTCCAGATATTCGATGGTGAAGACCAGCTGCGCCTGATAAAGAAAGTGATCAAGGCCATGGAGCTCGACGAGGCGCGCTTCGTGCCGCGCGAGGTGCAGTATTTCATCAACAAGCACAAGGACGAGGGGCGTCGCCCACAGCACCTGAAGGCCGGCGGCGATCCGACCGAACGCACGCTGCTGCGCCTGTACGAAGAATATGAAAAGCTGTGCGCACGCTCGGGCGCGGTCGATTTCGCCGAACTGCTGCTGCGCGCCTTCGAGCTGTGGCGCGACAACCCCGAGCTGCTGCGCCACTACCGCGCGCGCTTCAGGCACGTGCTGGTCGATGAATTCCAGGATACCAATTCGATTCAATATGCCTGGATCCGCCTGCTGGTGGGCAGCGAGAGCGCGGCCTTCGTGGTCGGCGATGATGATCAGTCGATCTACCGCTGGCGTGGTGCGCGGGTCGAGAACCTGCAGAAATTCCGCAGCGATTTTCCGCAGGCGCAACTGTTCAAGCTCGAGCAGAACTACCGCTCCACTGGCGCCATACTCGAGGCCGCCAATGCGCTGATCGGCAACAACTCGGCGCGACTGGGCAAGCAGCTGTGGACCAGCGGCGCACGCGGCGACGCGGTTCGGGTCTATGCCGCCTACAACGAGCGCGACGAGGCCGACTTTGTCATTGGCCGCATCCAGCAGTGGATCGCCCAGGGCGGTGCGCGCAGCGAGTGCGCCATCCTGTACCGCTCCAACGCGCAGTCGCGCGTATTCGAAGAAGCGCTCATTCAACAGCGGCTGCCCTATAAAGTGTATGGCGGCCTGCGCTTTTTCGAGCGCGCCGAGATCAAGGATGCGCTCGCGTACCTGCGGCTGATCGCCAATCATGATGATGACGCCTCGTTCGAACGCGTGGTCAACCTGCCCACGCGCGGCATCGGTGCACGCAGCCTCGATGCCCTGCGCGAGAGCGCGCAGGGCGCCGGCAGCTCGTTATGGCGCGCCGCCGGCGCGGTGCTGGGCGAGAGCGCCGTCGCCGGTCGCGGTGGCGCGGCTCTGCACGGCTTTCTGGCGCTGATCGAACGCCTGGGGCGCGACATCGACGGCCTGCCACTGCATGAGCAGGTTGATCACGTCATCAACAACACCGGCCTGATCGAGCATTTTCGCAAGGACAAGACCGATCGTGGTGAAGCCCGCATCGAGAATCTCGAGGAGCTGGTCAGCGCCGCACGCGGTTACGAGCCCGAGGGCGAAGACCTGCCGCCGCTGCAGAGCTTTCTTGCCCATGCCGTACTGGAATCCGGCGAGACCCAGGGCGGCGCCTGGGAAGACTGCGTCCAGATGATGACCCTGCACACCGCCAAGGGCCTGGAATTTCCGGTCGTGTTCCTGAGTGGCATGGAAGATGGCCTGTTTCCGCATCAGCGCTCGCTCAACGACCTGGAGAGCCTGGAGGAAGAACGGCGCCTTTGCTACGTGGGCATCACCCGCGCCATGCGGCACCTGTATCTGAGTTATGCCGAGCAGCGCCGCCTGCATGGCGTCGACAGTTACAACATGCCCTCGCGGTTCATTCAGGAAATTCCGCCCGCCCTGCTCGAAGAGCTGCGGCCGCGCATCCAGATTTCACGCACGCCGCTACGCCACGGCGCGGCTGCCGGCTCACACGCGGGCAAGCACCGCGGCGGACTGTTCGACGCACCGGCCGAGGCCCCGGTCGGCGGCATGCGCCTGGGCACCCGGGTGCGCCACGGCAAGTTCGGCGAAGGCGTGGTGCTCAATATCGAGGGCCAGGGCCCGCACGCGCGCGTCCATGTAAACTTCGAGAGCCAGGGCGCAAAATGGCTGATGCTCAGCATGGCCCGGCTCGAACTCATGTAGCAGGTGGTGTGATGAAAATCCTGATCCTCGGCGCCGGCCAGGTGGGCAGCAACGCCGCCCGCAACCTGGCACGTGAACCGGCCAACGAAGTCACGGTCGTCGATACCAACGAGCAGGTGCTGCGCGATCTGCAGGATCGTATCGACATCCGCGCCGTGGCCGGCAGCGCCTCGCACCCTTCGGTGCTCGAAGCGGCCGGCATTGTCGACACCGAAATACTGATCGCCCTCACCAGCAGCGACGAAGTAAACATCGTGGCCTGTGAAATCGCCCACGCCCTGTATCGCACTCCGACCCGCATTGCGCGTATCCGGGCCGCCGAATACACCAGCCGCCCACAGCTATTTGCCGAAGGCGCGCTCGCCGTCGATGTCTGGATCAGCCCCGAAGAGCTGGTGACCGAGTACGTCACGCATCTGCTCGAAAACCCGGGCGCCCTGCAGGTGGTCGATTTCGCCGACGGCCGGGTGCAGCTGGCCGGTGTGCAGGCGCGCCGCGAGGGCCTGCTGGTAGGCAAGCCGCTGCGCCTGCTGCGCGAACACCTGCCCGGTACCGATGCCCGGGTGGCCGCCATCTATCGCAACGAGCGCCTGGTCAAGGCCGATGGCGAGACCATCATCGAGGAAAACGATGAAATCTTCTTCGTCGCCGCGCGCGATGATCTGCGCAAGATGCTGGCCGAACTGCGCCGCAGTGAACCGCCCATGCGCCGCCTGGTCATTGCCGGCGGCGGCAACATCGGTCTGCGCCTGGCGCGCCGGCTGGAAACCACCACCCAGGTCAAGCTCATCGAGCGCGACGCACGCCGTGCCGCGCGCGCCGCGGAGATCCTGCAGCACGCCATCGTGCTGCGCGGCGATGCTGCCGATGAAGAACTGCTGATCGAGGAAAACATCGACGGCGCCGACGTGTTCGCAGCCCTCACCAATTCCGAGGAAGCCAATGTCATGTCGGCGATGCTCGCCAAACGACTCGGCGCCCGGCGCGTGATGGCGCTGGTGAACCGCCCCGCCTATGGCGAGCTGATGGAGGGGCGCAACATCGATGTGGTGATTTCTCCGCAGACCATCACCATCGGTTCGCTGCTCGCCCATGTACGTCGCGGCGATGTGGTGCGGGTGCATTCCCTGCGGCGCGGTTCGGCTGAAGCCATTGAAGCCGTGGTGCACGGCACGGCCGAGAACTCGCGCGTCGTCGGTCGTCGCGTCGAGGCAGTCGATCTGCCCGGCGGCACCAGCATCATCGCCATCGCCCGCGGTGAACAGGTGATCATGGCTCACCATGACACGCTGATCGAAGCCGAGGACCACGTGATCGTGTTCCTCAACGATCGCCGCCACGTCGCCGACATCGAACGACTGTTCCAGACCGAGAACTGAGTCGACCCATGCGCTCACTCTCCAGCGTAGTTCACCAGATTGGCACCCTGCTGCTGGTGTTTTCGCTCTATCTGCTGCTGCCTGCGATCACCGCCATCTATTACCGCGAACCCGCGGCACTGCGGGCGTTTGTGGCTGGCGCTGCGCTCAGTGCCGCCTGCGGGCTGCTGATTCATTTCGCAACGCTCAAGTTCCGCACCGAGCTCAAACCCCGTGATGGCTACCTGCTGGTAACCCTCGCCTGGCTGGCCGTGGCCACGGTGGCTGCCGTGCCCCTGTTGATGCTGCTGCCCAGCTTGTCCTTCACGCACGCTTTCTTCGAGAGCATGTCGGGCCTGTCGACCACGGGCGCGACCGTGCTCACTGGTCTCGATCGGCTGCCCCACGCCGTCATTCTGTGGCGCCACGCGCTCAGCTGGCTCGGGGGCTTGGGCATCATCGTCATGGCGGTGGCCATTCTGCCGCTGCTGGGCATCGGCGGCATGCAGATGTACCGCGCCGATGCGCCCGGCTCGATCAAGGACACCAAGCTCGCCCCGCGTATCATGGAGACGGTGCGGCTGCTGTGGCTCGTATACGGCGGCCTCACTGCACTGTTCGCCATTGTGCTGCGCGCGGCCGGCATGCACTGGTTCGAGGCCATCTGCCACGCCTTCTCCGCAATCTCGCTCAGCGCGTTCTCGACCCACGATGCCAGCATCGGCTTCTATGACTCGCCGTTGATCGAGGCCGCGCTCGCCGCGTTCATGCTGATCGCCGCCATGAATTTCACTACCCACTTTCTCGCCCTGCGCAAGGGCGAGCCTGGCACCTATGCGCGCGACCCCGAGGCCAAATGGCTGCTGGTATGGATAGGCGCCAGCTGCATCGGCGTCTCGGTGCACGTCTGGCTGAGCGGCGCCTATCCGAACTACGCCAGCACCCTGCGCCACGTCGGCTTTAACCTGATCTCGATGGCCACTGGCTCCGGCCTGCACACCACCGACTACAGCCACTGGCCCGTGTTCGCACCGATGTGGATGCTGTTCCTCGGCTGCGTCTGCGCCAGCACCGGCTCGACCGGTGGTGGCATCAAGATGTTCCGCTCACTGGTGCTGATCAAACAATCGTGGCGCGAGATGTTCACGCTGGTGCACCCGCAGGCCGTCGCGCCACTGCGGATCGCCGGCCACATCGTCCCCAATCGGGTGGTCTACTCGGTGCTGGCTTTCATATTCCTGTACTTCATGACTATCGTGCTGCTCACTTTCGCGCTGCTGATTTCCGGCCTTGATTTCATCTCGGCGTTCTCGGCCATTGTCGCCTGCATCAACAATGCCGGCCCCGGCCTGAACCTGGTTGGTCCAGGCGGCAACTACGGTGTGCTCAATGATTTTCAGCTGTGGATGTGCACGGCAGCGATGTTTCTCGGGCGCATCGAGATCTTCACCGTACTGGTGCTGTTCACGCCGACGTTCTGGCGGAAGTAATGACCGAGCCCGGGTTGACGCGCCGCGAAAGTTCGCTCACAGGTCGCCGCGTTACTCGAGCGCATGCTGAGCACTGTCGAGTGCCTGGTGTGTCCGTCAATGGCGAACAGCGCCCGTGGCGTTGCTCGGGCTCCAGCTGCGCGCCCTGACTGCGCGGTCGAGCGGGCCGAATCGGCGTTGACCGGGGCTGTTAGCGGAAGCATGGCTTGGTACTCTCACACTCTCGCCTTTGCCATCTCAGGCGATCAGGCCGGAGTTGGCGCTGACCCGCGAAAGTTACTGGATGGGCACAAGGGGGATTTTGATCACCTTGTGTATGCCCCGTCACGAAACGGCTGTCTGCTTTCGCAATTGGGCTGCATATGCAAGCAGGCATCGAATGGCCAGAACCTCTACCTGCTCGAGGATGCCTGCCTGCTCCAGCACGAAGCGATAATGCACTTTGCTTCGCAGATAGAGGCCCTCATCGATGAAATTCTCGCGCATCTCAGTCGCCGTGCCCGGAAGGCGATGATAACGGGGAATCGCTCTCATACGTCTTCAATTTCCTGAAGTCCCATCTGTCATTGCTCCGTTTTGCTGTACAGTCGGACAAGGTCGTAGTGTATGGCGAAACCAATCAATGAAATGCGACTGACGTGGCGCGGCACGCGGACATTTATGGTGCGCGTGGCGCCGGTCGACTCTGGCGTTATATGGCGAGTGGAGATGACCAGGTAAGCCATGTACTACCTCGTTGAAACCGGGAAGTCGTTCGATCAGGCAGCGACAGATCTTGAGCAAGCGGTCAAGCGGCTCGGCTTCGGCGTGTTGCACATTCACGACCTGGCAGCCACGCTTCGCAACAAGGGAATTGCGTTCGCAGAGCAGTGCAAGGTTTTCGAGGTCTGCAACCCGCAGCAGGCTGCCAAAGTATTATCCACGGACATGCGCCTGAACATGGTGTTGCCGTGCCGCATCTCCGTGTTTACTGACAAAGGCAAGACGAAGATTGGCCTCATCAAGCCTGTGCAAATGCTTGCAGCGCTGTCGAAGGATGCGTCGTTAGCTCAGGTTGCACGGGAAGTCGAGGAGAAAACCCTGCAAATGGTGGATGCGGCGAAGTGAGCGTCCTGCCCGGACAGCCGCTCCACGCAGCAGCCACTCCCTTACGCGCGGGGCTTCGGATACAGCAGCAGTTGCGTACAGCGGAACAGCGCCAGCGTCTTGCCGGTTTCCCGATGGGTGACGGTAGCGTCCCACACCTGGGTGGTGCGACCCCGGTGCGCTGGGACAGCCGCACAATCAACAGTGCCATCGCGGGCGGTGCTCAGGAAATTGGACTTGATTTCGATGGTGGTAAATCCTGTGGCGCCGGCAGGAAGATTGACCCTGCAGCCGTAGCCAGCGCAGGTATCCGCCAGTGTGACGATACTGCCGGCATGCATGTAGCCGTTAGGCGCCATGAGCTGCGCGGTGATGGAGAGTTCGGCGCGGATATCGGACTTTGATACCTGCTTGATGATCATGCCAATGTGGCCCGGAAAGTGACCGATGCCGAGGCGGTTCAGCTGGTCGGGTGAGAGCATGGCAATCCTTTTGAGCTACTGTCGAGGTGAGCGCACGACTTCGCTACGCTCGAAAGCCCCAACCCCTTCGGCTGCGAGGGCCTGGTTCACGCTGTGCCGTTCGCGCGCCTCGCGGTGCTGACTCGCTTTGAACTTGCCCTGCCATCGCGTCATCGTGATTTCAAAGGGCACAATCGCGCGCAATTGCGCTTCAATATAGTCCCGCGGTGCGTCGGACACCGCCCATGGTGCCGCGCGTGCGGCTTCCTGCCGGGTGGTAAGTTCCGAGACCTGCCTCAACGCCTCCGTCACATCGTCCGCACGAAATTGAATGGTGCCGTGGACATGCACTACCGAGTAGTTCCAGGTCGGCACCACTTTGCCGTGCTCCTGTTTGGCCGGATACCAGGTCGGGGTGATGTAGTGGTTCGCACCGCCGAAAATTACCAGCACCGGCGCAGCGGGCGCGAGCGAGCGCCACAGGGAATTGGCCCGGGCCAGGTGCCCCTGCAGGAGACCTGGTGTGTCAGTAACCGGTTTCCACAGCATGGGAATGTGATTGGCGCTCAGTCCTTCGCTGCTCATCGCCACCAGCGCCCCCAGGGGATGCTGCGCAATGAAGGCTTGCAGTACCTCAGCGCGCGTTTCTCGAAATTGGTTCGGGTTGTACACGGAGAAGTCCTCGCGAGCACTAGACAATAAATGGAATCAGCGCCCAGCTGGATTCGCGGTATTCGGCGTAAGCCGGTCCGAACGCCTCCGCCAGCCAGCGCTCTTCGAGGCGCCACTTGCGCCATAGCGCGGCAAACACGAGAGCCAAGGCGAGCACACCGCGCCACTCGCCGCGCGCTACGGCCGAGCCGAGGAAGGCCAACACCAGTCCCGTGTAGATCGGGTGGCGGATCCAGCGGTACGGCCCGCTGCGTATGATCTCGTGGTGCTGTTTGAGTGTGACCGATCCGCTCCAGTTACCGCCGAGTACGATCCGCGCCCATACCGAGAACAGCAGACCCGCCATCACCAGTGCCACACCCACCCAATACACTTCCCAGCTCTGCGCAATCCACCGCTCGCCCAGCCAGCCCGGTACCGATTTCAGGCCCAGCAGTACGCCGGCAACAATCAGCGGCACAAAATGCCCCGCGCGGGACAGGACCGATTCCTGGCGCACCACGCGCTTGACGCCATAGGAAGCCTGCCACCAGTACAGACCCCAGGCCAGCCACAAGC
>JAYTUZ010000029.1:0-8259 GCA_043744295.1 Gammaproteobacteria bacterium
GCGAACTCGCCGGGCGTTCCCAGGCGCTGCGGAAAGGGCACCTGCTTGCCCAGTGAAGCCTGAATTTCCGGCGGAATCTGCTCGAGCATCGCCGTCTGGAATATTCCCGGGGCGAGTGCTACGCAGCGGATGCCGAAGCGCGCCAGTTCCCGGGCGATGGGCAGCGTCATCCCCGCCACCGCGGCTTTGGTGGCCGCATACGCCACCTGCCCGATCTGACCCTCGAATGCAGCCACCGAAGAAGTGTGGATGATCAGCCCGCGTTCGCCATCTTCGCCAGGTGGATTCTTCTGCATGACGGCGGCCGCGGCCTTGTCGCACAGGAAAGTGCCGATCAGGTTGATGTGCACGACCTTGGTGAAGAAATCGCCCGCCATCGGACCTTCCTTGCCCAGCATCCGGCCGGCACCAATGACGCCGGCGCAATTGACCAGCAGATTGATGCCGTTCAAGCGTTGAGCGGCGGCCGCCATCGCAGCATTGACCTCGGCTTCGCGGGTAACGTCGCACTTCAGGAATGCCGCGCGCTCGCCCAGTTCCGCGGCTGCAGCCAGGCCGGCGGCATCCTGCAGATCCAGCAGCACGACCTGGCCGCCACTCGCCACCACCCGCGCCGCCACGGCCCGACCCAGGCCGGAGGCACCACCAGTTACCACGGCCCTTGCATCGCTGAACTTCACATGATTCTCCTGATAACGCAATTCCACATGAGGGCACTCTAATGCCGGGCGCCGCTGCTGTCATATCTGGCGGCTGCGCCCCCGAGTAGATCAGTCGAGTTCTTTGCCAGCGGTCTCGGGCAGGACGAGAATCGTGATGATGAGCGCCAGCGTCACAACACTGATCGCGTACCACAGCCCCGCAAACGGGTTTCCGGTCCTGGCAACGATGTACTGACTGATAAAAGGCAGGAATCCGCCGGCATAGCCGGAGCCGAAGTGATAGGGGATCGACAGCGAGGTGTAGCGCACGCGCGCCGGAAACAGCTCGACCAGCCACGCCGCCAACGGACCATAGGACATACCCGCGAGAGCATAAATCAGGGTCAACGCAAGAATGATCAGCACCACACGCGGCGCTGGTGGTATCACCGTGTCCAGGACATAGCCGGCACTCTTCAGCTGGCTGTCGAGCGTTGCAGCATCAGAAAATTCCACCGGCGCAGCGCTGATGGTGACGAACGGCGCCGCCTGCGCGACAGCATCGACCGTGGTGTAGGGAATCCCTCTTTTTGTCAGTACCTCCATCAACCGGCCGCATGCACTCGCCTGTCCGTGAGTGGCAAAGGGATTGTAGGTACAGTCGTGGCCGGTCACGGCTACGGGATGGCGCTGCATGGTAGCGCTGAGGACCGGATTGGCCTGGGCGGCGATGAAGTGGAACACCGGGAACAACAGCGCCAGCGTCAGCAGGTACGCGATCACGATCGGTTTCTTGCGACCCACCCGATCCGACAGCCACGCGAACAATAAAAACCAGCCGATAGCGCTCGCCGATGCGATGAGGGTGATCTGTCGCACCACTGCGGCGTCCACATGCAGTGCGTTCTGCAGGAAATATTGCGCCTGGAACAGGGCGGTGTACCCGATCACCGCCTGCCCGGCAGAAATGCCGAACAGCGCTGCGAGGATGCGCTTGACCTTTGGCCAGCTGCCGAAGCTCTCCCGCAAGGGATGGCGTGCAGTAGTTCCTGCAGCCTGCATTGCCTTGAATACGGGGCTCTCGGCGAGCTTCAGTCGCATCCACACGGATATCACCAGCAGCAGCAGTGAAGCAATGAAAGGTATGCGCCAGCCCCAGGCATTCCAGGCCGCTTCGCCGATGATCGACGCGCTACCGAGCGAGACCAGCAGGCTCAGGAACAGGCCGGCCGGCGCCCCGGCCTGGGTAAAGCCCGTGAAAAATCCACGCCGCCTGGCCGGCGCATGCTCGGCCACGTAGATTGATGCACCACCGTACTCGCCGCCGAGTGCGAAGCCCTGCAGTGCGCGCAACAACACCAGCAGCAGCGGCGCCGCGACGCCAGCGCTTGCATAGCTGGGGAGCAGACCGATAGCCGCAGTCGCCGCGCCCATCAGGGTAATCGTCGCGAGAAAAGTGTATTTGCGCCCGACCCGATCGCCCAGTACGCCGAAAACCACGGCGCCCAGCGGGCGCACGGCAAAGCCCACGCCAAAGGTCGCCAGGGCAAGCAGGAAACCGGCGGTCGCACTGCTCGCCGGGAAAAACAGCTTGCCTATCAGCGGTGCAAGCGTGCCGTAGATGAAAAAATCGTACCATTCAAAGACCGTGCCGAGCGACGAGGCTACGATGACCCGGCGGATTTCCTGTCGGGTCGGTTGACGGATAGCGGCTCCAGTTGCCGTCATGGACAGAACCTCTGATGGGTTGCATGCGTCGCCGGACTTCTTCCCGGCAGTGCACAGTATCGCCCAGCTGCGTTGCCCAGGTCTGCTGCTGCACCGGCTTCTCCTGAGCGCGCTATCATGGCAACAGGAGTACCCGACCATGCCAGGATATGCAGTTTTGAGCAAAAGCCCGTCGTTGTGGCACGCATTTCAACAACCGTTGTTTGCTCTGGCGGTGGCAGCCAGCGCCGTGGCCAGCGCCATGATGATGCCGACCGTTTGCGCCGCGGACAATCCACCCGCGCCACTTGCGGCGCCCAGTGCGAGCCGCGATCTGGGCCTGGCTGTCGACCTGGCGCCGGTGCGCGAGCGCACCGGCTGGCGCTCGCCGCACCTGATCCTGGTCACGCCCGAACTGCACAGCAACCTGGAACAACTGCGGCAGGTCGCGCCACAGGCCCGCATCGTCGAACTTTCCCCAGCTACCTCGCCGCAGGACATCGCCGCCGCCGAGGTCGCCATCGGGATCTGCACGCCTGAAGTTCTTCAGCAGGCGGGCAGCCTGCGGTGGATACAGTTGCTCTCCGCCGGCGTCGAGCACTGCGTGCGACAGCCCCTGGTTCGCGAGCATCACCTGCTGGTCACGAACATGCAGCGTGTCTACGGCGCCAGCATGGCAGAGCATGTGATGGGCATGATGCTGGTGTTGAGCCGGCATCTGGATTATTTCCTCGCTCAACAGCAGCAGGCCCAATGGGGTGCACATACCGGTGGCGCGCAGCTGCTGGAGGATCTGAAGGGCCAGACCATCCTGATCGTCGGCCTGGGCGGCATCGGCACCGAGGTGGCGATGCGCGCACACGCCTTCGGCATGCGGGTGATTGCCACCCGCGCCAGCGGTCGCACCGGGCCGGACTACGTCAGCTATGTCGGCCTGCCCGCAGAGCTGCTGAAGCTGACGAGCGAAGCCGACTATGTGGTCAACTGCGCGCCGCTGACGGCGCAGACTGCCGGCATTTTTGACAAGGCTTTCTTCGCTACCATGAAGCCCACCGCCAGGTTCATCAGCGTTGGTCGTGGTCAGAGCACAGTCACTTCCGAACTCATCGCCGCGCTGCGCGAGCGGCGCATCGCAGGCGCCGGCCTCGACGTGACAGATCCGGAGCCGCTCCCCGCCAGCAGTCCGCTCTGGCACCTGCCCAATGTCATCATTACGCCGCATATTTCCGCAGCCACGCCTGCCGCCAGCGAATTCGCCTTTGAAGTGGTGCTTGAAAACCTGCGCCGCTATGTGGCGGGTGCAACCATGCTATCGGTGGTCGATATCGAACACGGCTACTGAGCGTGGCAACGGAAGCGCGTATGCACGCCCCGCCCGACCTTATTCTGGTCGACGGCTTCTCCTATCTGTATCGCGCCTTCCACGCGCTGCCGCCGCTCGCCAATTCGCGCGGCGAGCCGACCGGCGCCGTACACGGCGTGCTCAACATGCTGCACAAGCTGTTGCGCGAATTCCCGGGCACGCGCCTCGCGGTGGTATTCGATGCGCCGGGCAGGACCTTCCGCGATGAGCTGTTTGCCGAGTACAAGGCGCATCGCCCGCCGATGCCCGACGAACTGCGCGCGCAGATCGAGCCGCTGCTGCAGGCCGTGGCCGCCATGGGCCTGCCGCTGCTGCGCATCGACGGCGTCGAGGCCGATGATGTCATCGGCACCCTGGCGCGGCGTGCCGCCACGGCGGGCGAGCGGGTGCTGATCTCCACCGGCGACAAGGACATGGCGCAGCTGGTCGATGAGCACATCACGCTGATCAACACCATGAGCGACACCGTGCTGGATCGCACCGGGGTCAAGCACAAGTTCGACGTCTACCCCGAGCAGATCATCGACTATCTGGCGCTGGTGGGCGATAGCTCCGATAACATTCCCGGCATCGACAAGGTGGGGCCGAAGACTGCGGCAAAATGGCTCAATGCCTACGGCACGCTCGATGGGTTACTGGCGCATGCGGCCGAGATTCCCGGCAAGGTCGGTGAGAGTCTGCGTGCCGGCACCGACATCCTGGCGCTCTCGCGTCAGCTCGCCACCATTCGCTGCGATGTGGATTTGTCAGTAGACGAAGCGGCCCTGCAGCCGCGCGCGCGAGATACCGAGGCGCTGCGCGCACTCTATACGCGCCTTGAAATGCGCACTCTGCTGCGTCAACTCGATGGCCCGGCGGTGGAACCCGGCGCCGGCAGCAGCGTCGCCGGCAGCGCGCCGCTGGCCGCACCCGCGCCCGCGCTGCCGCTCGGGCCCGACACCCTGACCCGCCACTACGACACGATCACGACCTGGCCGGCACTGGAGCAATGGCTCACGCGCCTGCGCGCCGCCGAGCTATTCGCCTTCGATACGGAAACCACCGGCCTCGACTACATGCAGGCGCAGATCGTTGGCGTTTCCTTCTGCATTGAACCGGGCAGTGCCGCCTACGTGCCGCTGGCGCACGATTACGCCGGCGCGCCCGAACAGCTCGAGCGCACGCGAGTGCTCGAAGCCCTGCGCCCGCTGCTCGAAGACCCGACCCACGCCAAGCTCGGTGCGCACCTGAAATTCGACATGCACATCCTGGCCAATCACGGCATCACGCTGCGCGGCCAGCGCTACGACACCATGCTTGAATCCTACGTGCTCAACAGCACGGCGACCCGCCACGACATGGATTCGATGGCGGAAAAATACCTGGGCCTCAGGACCATTCACTTCGAAGATGTCGCCGGCAAGGGCGCGAAGCAGCTCACCTTCAATCAGGTGAGCATCGAGGTCGCGGCGGAATATTCTGCCGAGGACGCCGACATCACGCAGCGCCTGCACCGCTGCCTGTGGCCACAGCTGGCGGCACTGCCGGCGCTCGCCAGTCTCTATGAGCAGATCGAGCAGCCCCTGGTGCCTGTGCTGCAGCGCATGGAGCGCATTGGCGTACTGATTGATCGCGCCATGCTGCAGACACAGAGCCTGGAACTGGCCAGGCGCCTGCATGAACTCACGCTCGAGGCGCAACGCGAAGCCGGCTCGGATTTCAACCTGGAGTCGCCCAGGCAGCTTCAGCAGATACTGTTTGAGCGCCTGCAGTTGCCGGTGATGCGCAAGACACCTACCGGGCAACCCTCGACCGCGGAAGACGTGCTCGAGGAACTCGCAGTCGACTACGCACTGCCAAAGCTGATTCTGGAATACCGCGCCCTGGCCAAGCTGCGCTCAACCTACACCGAGCGCCTGCCCGAGCAGATCGATGTGACCACCGGTCGCGTGCACACTTCATATCACCAGGCGATCGCCGCCACCGGACGGCTGTCCTCCACCGACCCCAACCTGCAGAATATTCCGATCCGCAGTGCCGAAGGGCGCCGCATCCGCCAGGCCTTCGTAGCGCCGCCGGGCTGCGTACTGCTGGCGGCCGACTACTCGCAGATTGAGCTGCGCATCATGGCGCACCTCTCTGAAGATGCAGGCCTGCTGGCCGCCTTCGCAGCCGATCGCGACATACACCAGGCGACTGCCGCCGAGGTGTTTGGCGTCGCGCCCGAAGCCGTCAACAGTGATCAGCGCCGCTCCGCCAAGGCCATCAATTTCGGCCTGATCTATGGCATGTCGGCGTTCGGATTGGCCCGACAGCTGGGCATTGAGCGCGGCGCGGCCCAGCAATATGTGGACCGCTATTTTGCGCGCTATCCGGGCGTGCGCCGCTACATGGATGAAACCCGCGCGCGTGCCAAACGCGACGGCTACGTCGAGACCGTGCTTGGCCGGCGCCTGTATCTGCCCGAGATCAATTCGCGCAACCGCCAACTGCAGCAGTACGCCGAACGCAGTGCCATCAACGCGCCCATGCAGGGCACGGCCGCCGACATCATCAAGCGCGCGATGCTGGGTGTCGATGCCTGGTGTCAGCAAGCCGGAGTGCCGGTGCGCCTGATCATGCAGGTGCACGATGAACTGGTGCTCGAGGTGCGCGAGGATTTTCTAGCGCCAGCGACCGAGCGCGTGCGTGCGTTGATGTCCTCGGCGGCGCAACTGCGGGTGCCGCTGAAAGTCCACGCCGGTCACGGTCATAACTGGGATGAAGCGCATTGATCAGTCGCCGATTGCCTACAGCTGGGAACCGCGGCTGGCCGCGCCGATACTAAGCAGCTTCGGAGCGCTGCTCCCACATAGTCGAGACCATGCATGAAAACGCTCATCAGCACTCTAGGATCGGCATTGCTGTGTTGCAGCACTTCCCTGGCCGCAGACCACGGCTTTTATGTAGGCGCAGGGCTCGGGCAATCCGAGAGCGGCGTACGCGCCGGCAGCTTCAATTTCAAGGACCGCAGCACCGGCTACAAACTGATCGCCGGCTTTCGTCCGCTGGACCTGTTGGCCGCAGAACTCAACTACGTCGACCTGGGCAAACCTTCAGTCGGCGGGCAGCAATCGAAAACCACTGCGACCGATGGTTTTGTGCTGGTGTTTCTGCCACTGCCAATCATTGATGTCTATGGCAAGGCCGGGCTGGTGTCGTGGAAAACAGACGCCTCGGCGCCGACATTTTCCCTGAGTCGCAGCGGCAGCGATTTCGCCTGGGGCGCGGGCCTGCAATTTCACCTGGGAAGTCTCGCGGCGCGGCTCGAATTTGAAGCGCTGGATGCCAGCGAACTGGCCAAGCCCACCTTTCTGACGCTGGGCGCGACTTACACTTTTCTTTGAATCAAATTGTGGAAATCGGGAACCTACTGATGAGCACACACTCAATACTACAGTGAGTGCCCCAAGCGCTCCCCGCTTCCCTCCCTAAGCGGGCCGGACCCGGATCCACGAGAGTCGTTCCGGGTTGCTCTGCCCCGGTGGCCTATCCCCCCCGATTAATGGCCACCGGGGCCTTTTACTGGTTTCTTGAACCACAGGTGCAACTGCCGCCGCGCCTCGATCAGCCCGGTGCTGTCATGTGCCGAAAATGCCTGCACCGTGGCACGCGACCCAAGCGTGCGGCGCGCCAGCGCCAGGGCGCTCGCCAGTTCCGAGCGCCGCAATTTGTCCACCTTGGTAAACAGCACATGCACTGCGCAGCCGGCGTCCTGGGCCCATTCAATCAATCCTTCATCGCCCTCGAGCACACCGCGGCGCGAATCGATCATCAGGAACAGGCCACGCAGCGACTCGCGGGTCGCCAGGGCGGTGGTCATCGGCGCCCAGGTGGCACGTTCGGCGGCGCTCGCCTCGGCATAGCCATAGCCGGGCAGGTCAACAATGCGGCAACCCGGCGCCAGCAGAAAGAAATTCAGCAGCCGGGTGCGGCCCGGGGTCTTGCTGGTGCGCGCCAGAGCGGACTGCCCCGTGATCGCGTTGATGGCACTCGACTTGCCGGAATTGGAGCGGCCTGCAAAAGCCACTTCGACCCCTGTGTCCAGCGGGAACTGGCGCGCGTGTGCGGCGCTCAGAATCAGGGCGGCGGCAGGATAGGTGCTCAAGGTGGTTGGTGCTGCAGACTCAAAGGCGAATGGGAATATCGGTAGTGTACAATCGCGCGCACTATCCGATGCGATGAGATTAGCCCCGTGAAAAACCGCCTTGCCGTCTGTGTGCTCAGCCTGTTGGTAGTGCCCGCCACCTGGTCCCCCACTGCCTGGTCGAAGGGCTCGGCCACCGATGGCGCGGCCAAGGCCGCGACCTGCCTCGCCTGCCACGGTCCGGCCGGCAACAGCAGCAACAGCGAATGGCCGAGCCTCGCCGGCCAGAATGCCGCCTATATCGAACGTCAGCTGCACCTGCTGCACGACGGCAAGCGCACCGGCAAGGCCGGTGACGCCTCGGCCAGCATGATGCCGGCGATGGCCCTGACGCTCTCTGATCAGGATATGCAGGACGTTGCTGCCTATTACGCCATGCAGAC
>JAYTUZ010000030.1:0-31835 GCA_043744295.1 Gammaproteobacteria bacterium
TCGGCCAGGGATCTGATCGAAATCGCCTCGGCTCGCGATCAGATCGCATCGGCAGTACCGCTGATCGTGGTGCGCGAACAGTTTGACGAGGCCATGGTGGGGGAAGACATGGCGCGCGGTGCCCGCGATACCGTGGCGGTGGCAAACTCCGAACACGTGCAGGCGGTCATCCGCCGCGAACTGCGTGCCTTTCGCATGGAGCGCACGCTTACCAATACCCTGCGCGCAGCGCAGGATTATCGCCACCAGCTGGAAACCGTACTGCGTCGCTCGAACGACGCCATTGCCCAGGTGCAGGAAGGCATCGTTGTGCAGGTCAACACCTCGTGGCTGGAGTTGTTCGGCATTGCCGAAGCCGCCAGCCTGGTCGGTCAGCCGGCCATGGATCTTTTTGACGCCGATACCCAGACGCCACTCAAGGGGGCGCTGGCCGCCTGTCTGCAGGGACGCTGGAGTGATCACGTGCTCAAGGCCAGAGCGCTGCTCGCGGATGGCTCGGCCGTGCCCCTCGAACTGGTGCTCGCCGGCGGTGAATTCGAGGGCGAACCTTGCGTGCAGCTGATCGTGCCAGCGCACAAACGCGACGATCGCCAGATGGCCAGTGAACTGGCGGACGCAGTCTGCCAGGAGCCGACCACTGGCCTGTGGACACGGCGGCATATGCTGCGCCTGAGCGCGGCGCGCCTGGCCATACCGCCAGCCGGTGGAGTGCGCAGCTTTTGCCTGCTGCGCCCCGATAAATTCCGCCAGCTGACGCAGGAAATCGGCGTCACGGCCGCCGAGGAATTCCTGACTCTGCTGGCAGCGCTGCTGCGCGCCATGCTGGGTCCCAATGATCTGGCCGGGCATTTTGGCGCCTCCAGCCTGCTGCTGCTGCTGGAGCGCGGCAATGCCCGTGACGCCGAAGCCTGGTGTGAGAGCCTGATCGAACGCATCGCCAAGCACAATTTCCAGGTCGGTGAGCACAACCTGCACGTCACCTGTTCGGCGGGCCTGGCTACCGCGCCCAGCTCAGATCCCAACCTCGACGCGCTGCTCATGGAAGCCATGGATGCCGCCCAGCGCACCACCGAGCGTGGCGGCAACCAGGTACTGGTCAGTGAACGCATTGATCAGGACACGCGGGTGCTCGCTTACGACCAGGTGTGGGTCAAGCACATCAAGGCGGCGCTGAGCGAAAACCGCTTTCACCTGGTGCAGCAACCGATCGCCAGCCTGAACGGCGATGCGCAGAAGATCTATGACGTCGCAGTGCGCATGCTCGATCTGCAGGGGCGCGAAGTGCTGCCCTCCGAGTTTCTGCCAGCCGCCGAGCGCAACGATCTCATGAAGAGTATCGATCGCTGGGTGCTCGGCGCCTCAATGGCCTTCGTCGCCAAGCGCCAGCCCGACCTGCTGTTCGTGCGGCTTTCCAAGGACAGCCTGCTCGATCCAACCCTGATGACCTGGCTCGATGCACAGCTCAAGAACTCCCTGGCGGAGCCACAGCGCCTGTGCCTGCAGATCACCGAAGATGTGGCGGCGCGCCATCTGCAACCCATGCAGCGGCTGCTGGCGGAAATGCGCAAGCGACGGGTACGCCTGGCGCTCGAGCACTTTGGCGCCGGTCGTGATTCGCACGGGCTGCTCGGCGCACTACCGATCGACTTCCTGAAGATTGATGGCTCGCTGATGCAGGGCCTGTCGGGCAGCCCGGAGATGCAGGATCGCGTGCGGGTCATCGTCGATGCGGCCGCCAAGCGCAACATCCAGACCGTGGCTGAGCGCATTGAGGACGCCAACACGATGGCGGTGGTATGGCAGTTGGGCGTGCAGTACATCCAGGGCTATCTGGTGCACGCGCCCGAAGAGGTAGTACTCAAGTCGTGAGCTGGCCGCCCATCGGCAGGCGCGCGGCGCTGGGCCTGCTGGCAGCGCCAGCCTTGTCAGTGATAGTGGCGCTGGCAGCCTGCGCACCCGATGACGGCGCCACCAGCAAGGGCGAAGCGCTGCGGGTTGGCAGTGCGCTGGCAGCGCAGCAGCTCGTCACCCGCGGCATCGATGCCGGCGCGGTACGCAGCCTTGACCCTTCGATTGCCACCGACATACCGGCCGAGCGCGTGCTCGACGACATCTTCGAAGGGCTCACGCGCCTTGACCAGGCCGGCGAGCCCGCACCCGGCCTTGCCACGCATTGGGAGACCAGCAGTGACGGGCGTACCTGGACTTTTCACCTGCGCGCCGCGACCTGGTCAAACGGCGCAGCCATCAAGGCGGCGGATTTTGTCTACGCCTGGCGGCGCACCGTCGATCCGCGCACCGCCTCGGACTACGGGCAGGCGTTGGCAGCTGTAGTCAATGCCGTCGCCATCAACGAAGGCCGCGCCGCACCCGACACCCTGGGGATTGAGGCGCCTGACGAGCACACCGTGGTGGTGCGGCTCAATGCACCGACACCGTATCTGTTGAGCCTGCTGACCAAGGCCTACGCTTGCCCACAATACGCGCCGGTGATTGCCGAGCATGGCGACAACTGGACCCTGCCGTCGCACATCGTCAGCAATGGCGCCTTCGTGCTGAGCGAACACCTGATCGGCGGGCGCATCACGCTGACCAGGAATCCACGCTACTGGAATGCCGCGCAGGTGCGCCTGCAGAAAGTCGTCTATCTGCCGCTCGATCGTGCCGTACAGACTGATCGGTTCTTTGCCGGCGATCTGAGTTTTACCGATTCCTTTTCTGCCGAGCAGACCGCCTGGCTGCGCCGCCGCCTGGGCTCCCAGGTCGTCAGCGCACCGTACCTGGGCAATTTCGTCCTGGGGATCAACGCGCTGCGCCCCCCCTTCGCTGGCAATCGGCCACTGCGCCTGGCGCTGAGCATGGCGGTCGATCGCGAGACGCTGGTGCGCTATGTGCGTCAGGGTCTTTATAAACCGGCGTGGACGCCAACGCCGCCGCTGCCCGGATATGCGGCGCCCGTTCCTGCCTGGGCCACGCTGCCCGAGGCCGAGCGCCACGCCCAGGCGCGCCGCTACTACCAGCAGGCCGGTTACTCGAGCCGGCAGCCGTTGCGCATTGAACTGCACTATCCGACCGATTCCGATAACCGCCGCACTTACGAGGCTGTGGCCGCCATGTGGCGCATGAATCTCGGCGCCGAAGTGAACACCTACAACGAGGAATTTCGCGTCCAGCTCAACCAGCGGCACCTGAAGAAGCTGCAGCTGTTTCACTACGCCTGGATCGGTGACTACCCCGACCCCTACACTTTCCTGCAATTGTTTCAGACCGGCTTCGGCTACAACGATGGCGGCTACTCCAACCCGCACTATGACCAGCTGCTGGCGCGTGCTGGCGCCGAGAGCGATGCAGCGCGGCGGCTGGCTTTGCTGGCCGAAGCGGAGGCGCTGCTCAACCAGGACGTCGCCTGCATCCCGCTCTACTATTACGCCAGCCGCCACCTGATCAAGTCGTACCTGCGCGGCTGGACCAGCAACATCCAGGATCGCAATCTTTCGCAATACCTTTACGTGCTCGAACACGAGGGCCGCTGATGCTGCGCTTCCTGCTGCGCCGACTGCTGACGGCGATTCCAACCATGCTGGTGATCGCGACGCTGGCCTTCGCGCTGCTGCACCTCACGCCCGGCGGCCCCTTCGATTCGGAGCGGCTCATGCAACCGCAGATCCAGCACGCCATCGAAGCGCACTACCACCTGGATGAACCAGTCTGGCGCCAGTACCTGCGTTACCTCGAAGATCTGGCGCGCGGCGATCTGGGCCCGTCATTTCAGTACCGCAACACTTCGGTCAACGACATCATCGCGCAGGGCCTGCCGATCGATCTGATGATCGGTGGCTGCGCCATCGCCGTTGCGCTGCTGCTGGGCAGTGCCATCGGCCTGGCGGCCGCGGCGCGTCCCGGCACGCTGCAGGATCGAGTGCCCATGACGCTGGCGATGGTGGGCATCTCGGTGCCGGGTTTCGTGATTGCTCCCGTCCTCATTCTGGTTTTCGCCATGCGCCTGCACTGGTTGCCCGCCGGCGACTGGGTCGCCGGGTCCTGGCGTCACCTGCTGCTACCCTCCCTGGCGCTGGCGTTGCCCTACACCGCCTTCATTGCGCGGATCGTCCGCACCAGTGCGCTGGAGGTCATGGGCGCGGCCTTCATCCGCACCGGGCGCGCCAAAGGCCTGGGGCGGCTCGCGCTGCTGCTGCGCCATGCGCTACGACCCACGCTTATGCCGCTGGTTTCGTATCTGGGACCAGCGCTGGCAGGCGTATTGACCGGCTCGATCGTGATCGAACAGGTATTTGGCCTTCCGGGGATCGGCCGGTTCTTTGTTACCGGCGCCCTCAACCGCGATTACACCCTGGTGATGGGACTCACGCTCCTGTACGGCGGGCTGATCATCGTCTTCAACATTGCCGTCGACCTGTGCTACGCGTGGCTGGACCCACGGATACGTCGCGCCCCATGAACGCGCCGCCGACAATGGCCGGCTCGTGGCAGCAGCTGTGGCAGCGCCTCCGCGCCCGGCGCAGCACCAGGGTTGCGCTATGGACACTGCTGGCCATCGTGGTAGCCGCCTGCGCCGTGCCCGTGCTTTCGCCCTACGACTATTCGACCCCCGCCTGGACCCGCATCTTCACACCGCCCTCGCTGCGCGGCGGCCAGATCTTCGGCACCGACGCCCTGGGACGCGATCTGCTGGTGCGCGTCATGTGGGGCTGCCGCATTTCCCTGCTGGTAGGCGTGGTGGCGAGCCTGGTTAGCGTGGTGATCGGCGTGCTGTGGGGCGCCACGGCAGGCTATATCGGCGGGCGCACCGATGCGCTGCTGATGCGCAGTGTCGATGTCCTGTATTCAGTGCCCTTCATCCCCTTGGTCATCGTCCTGAACGTGCTGTTCGGTCGGCACCTGTCCCTGGTGTTCGTGGGTATCGGTGCGGTGTCATGGCTCGATATCGCACGCATCGTGCGGGGTCAGACCCTGAGCATACGCAAGCGCGAATATATCGAGGCTGCCCGCGCACTGGGCGTACGCGCGCCGAGCATGATCCGTCGTCATGTGATTCCGAATCTGCTCGGCATCGTGATCGTCTATGCCAGCCTGACGGTGCCCGCCGTGATCCTGTTCGAAGCGCTGTTGAGTTTTCTGGGTCTCGGCGTGCAGGCGCCACTCGCCTCACTGGGTTCATTGGTGGCCGATGGCGCCAGTGAGATGCAATCGAACCCCTATCTGCTGATCATCCCCGCTACCCTGCTGGCCCTGATAGTTCTCTGCCTCAACCAACTCGGCGACAGCCTGCGCGATGCGCTCGATCCCCATGAGCACTGAACCGGATACGGCGACGCTGCTGCGCGTCAGCAATCTGTGCGTTGAATTCCCTGGCGCACGCGGCGCCCAGCGGGCAGTGCGCGATGTCAGTCTTGAACTTCGGGCGCGGGAGTGCCTGGGTGTGGTCGGCGAATCCGCTTGCGGCAAGACGCAATTGCTCTATGCGCTGATGGGCTTGAACGGCAAGGCCGCGCAACTTCGCGGCAGCGTGCAGTATCGCGGCGAGCAACTGCTCGGCGCCACGCAGCGGCGTCTGGCCGCGCTGCGCGGCCGACGGCTGGCCATGGTCTTCCAGGATTCAATGGGCGCGCTGAATCCCTACCTGCGCATCGGGGTACAGCTGTGCGAGGGCGTCCGTGCGCAACTCGGGCTGACGCGCCGCGCGGCGCAGACACGCGCGGCAGCCCTGCTCGAGACCGTGCAGATCGACGCGCCAGCGCTGCGCCTGCGTCAGTATCCGCACGAGCTTTCCGGCGGCATGCGCCAGCGCGTCATGATTGCCATGGCATTGATGTGCGAACCGGAAATTCTGCTGCTTGATGAACCCACGACCGCGCTCGACGTGACCGTGCAGGCACAGGTGCTGGCACTGCTGCGCGAGCTGCGCGAGCGCACCGGCGTCGCGATGATTTTTGTGACTCATGACCTGGGGGTGCTGGCCGCCATCGCCGATCGCGTCGCGGTGATGTACGCCGGGCGCCTGGTGGAACTCGCGCCGGTGGCACAGCTCTACGCCACGCCGCGACACCCCTACACCGCGGGCCTGCTGCACTCCATGCCGCGACTCGACGCCCCGCTCAGCGCGCGACTGCCCGCCATTCCCGGCCAGCCGCCGCTGGCCGGCGCGGCCGATGCCGGCTGTGCCTTCGCGCCACGCTGCGCGCTGGTGCACGAGCGCTGCCAGAGCCTGCCAGCGCTGCACGCAGTGGCAGCCGCCGGCAGCAGCGCCTGGGTGGCCTGCCATTTCGCCGGCTCCGTGGAGCGCGTCCGTGAGGCCTGGACATGAGCGCGGCGCTGCTTGAGGTGCGCGATCTGGTCGTGCGCTTCACGGCCGGACGCCGCACGCACCTGGCTGTGGATGGCGTGAGCTTTGAGCTGGCCGCAGGCGAGAGCCTCGGCCTGGTCGGTGAATCGGGCAGCGGCAAGTCGAGCCTTGCCCGCGCCCTGCTGCGCCTGGTACCAGCGAGTGGTGTGGCGCGATTCGCCGGCAGCGATCTGCTGCAGCTGCGGGGCGCAGCGCTGCGCGCGACCCGTGAACATCTGCAGATCATCTTCCAGGATCCGCTCGCGGCGCTGGATCCGCGCATGCGCATTGCCGAGATCGTCGGTGAACCGTTGCGCGAATTCCGGCCGCAGCTCGGCCCGCGCGAGCGGCACGCGCTGGTGCGCGCGATGCTCGAGCGCGTTGGCCTTGACGCTGCGCACCTGGATCGCTATCCGCACGAATTCTCTGGCGGCCAGGCACAGCGCATTGGTATCGCCCGGGCACTGGTGCTCAGGCCCAGGCTGCTGCTATGCGATGAGCCGCTGGCCTCGCTTGATGTGTCGATCAGTGCGCAGATCGTCAACCTGCTGCGTGATCTCAGGCGCGAGTACGGCTTGAGCCTGCTGTTCATCGCCCATGACCTGGCAACCGTGCGCCAGGTATGCGAGCGTGTCATGGTGCTGTATCGCGGCCGGGTGATGGAAATTGCGCCGCGCGAGCAGCTCTACGGCGCGCCACGCCACCCCTATACCCGGGCACTGCTGGCGGCCGTGCCGGCGCCCGATCCCGCCCGTGCCAGGCTGGCCGCACTTGCCGTTGGCGAAGCCGGGATTGCCCCCCCCGAACCCGGCGGCTGTGTATTCCGACAGCGCTGCACGCTAGCGGCAGCTCGCTGCGCCAGCGAAACCCCGCAACTGCGCACGGCCGGCAGCGGCTCTGTGGCCTGCCACTACGCCGAGATGTAGGTATTTTTCCTCAGCCGTCGACGTTACAAAGGGCTACCATTGAGGCACTGCCTGTAGCAGCGAGACACATTGACAGGTGCCCGCATGGATACGAAAGACCAGAGTACGGCAGGTGCCGCCAACCCGTATGCGCAGATTCACGACGTGCAGAAAGGCGATACCCTGGGCAAGATCGCTCAGAAGTATTATGGCGATCCCGCCCTATACATGCAGATCTTTGCAGCCAACAAGAACCAGCTCAAGGACCCGAACAAGATTTTCCCGGGCCAGAAACTGGTCATTCCCTGAATCAACCATTGAGGAGCGTTAAGACATGACGATGAGAAACTTAAAGCTGGCCGGGCTTGGGACGGTCGCTGCAGCCCTGCTGCTGGCCGCCTGCGCCAGCCAGATGGAACCGGCCCAGAATGCGATTGCCGGCATTGAATCGGCGGTCGCCAGTGCCTCGGCTGACGCCGGCAAGTATGTGCCCGACCAGCTGGGCGCCGTGCAGGCCAAGCTGGCTGATCTCAAGGCCGCTTTCGACAAGAAAGACTACAAGAGCGTACTGGGCGGCGCCCCGGCGTTGCTGAGCGAGGCCCAGGGCCTGCTCGGCGCTGCGGCGATGAAAAAAGAAGAAGTCATGAAGGCGATGAGTGGTGACTGGACCAGTATGGCCGCTTCCCTCCCGCAGCTCGTCTCGGCCGTCAAGAGCCGGGTTGACATGCTGGGCAAGAGTCACCATGCGCCTGCCGGTGTGGATCTGGCGGCCGCCAAGACCGGTCTGGCCGACGCCACCACGCTGTGGGGCAAGGCCCAGGCTGCCTTCTCCTCAGGCAATCTGGAAGAAGCTGTCAATACCGCGAAGGAAGTGAAGGCCAAAGCCGAAGCTGCCGCCGCCGCGTTGAAGATGAAGCTGCCTGGCGCTGCGCCCGCCGCCGGCTGACAAGTGCTGATCGCCCGGGGCTGGGTCGCATTGCGGCCCAGCCCCGGAGCATGGCCCTCTGGGGCTTTGCGTTGCGCTCCGCTATGCCTGTGCTCGCGCAGGCAGATATGCTCTACGGATGCTCAATACTGCCAGCGTCCGCATCGACCTCGACGCCATACGCCACAACCTCGCCGTGGTGCGCTCGCTCTGCCCCGACAGCCGCATCCTGGCAATGGTGAAAGCGGATGCCTATGGACACGGCCTGCTGCCGGTGGCGAAAGCGCTAGCGGCTGCCGAGGGCCTGGCGGTTGCGCACCTGAGCGAGGCGCGGCTGCTGCGTGGCGCCGGCAATTCCCAGCGGCTGGTGTTATTGGCGACCCTGCTCGACGCGGCCGAGTTGGCCTGGTGTTCCAGTCAGCAGGTCGACGTGACGGCGCACGATCAGGCCTCGGTTGCCGCTATTGCCGCAGTCGCGCAACGCGCACCGCTGCGTGTCTGGTTGAAGCTGGATTCCGGTATGCATCGGATTGGCCTGGATCCCAGTGCGTTTGTTGAAGCCGATCGCCTGCTCTCCAGGCACGCGGGCGTTACCGGGCTGGTGCACATGACGCACTTCGCCAACGCCGCTGACCCGGACAGCGCTTCCATGAATGACCAGTTGTCCTGCTTCCGCAAGTGCCACCAGGCAAACCCGGCAGCCCAGGTCAGCCTGGCAAATTCTGCTGCCCTGATCGCCCGTCCTGAGACGCGCGCCGACTGGGTGCGCCCGGGCATCATGCTGTACGGCGATAATCCGCTGACCCTCCGCCAGCCGCTGCCGCTGCGGGCCGCGATGAGCCTGCGTGCCCACATTGTGGCCATTCGCAACATCGCCGCGAATGAATCGGTCGGCTACAACGCGCGCTGGACCTGCGCGCGCCCGAGCCGCATCGCCACGGTCGGCATCGGCTACGGCGATGGCTATCCGCGCCATGCGGCGAACGGCACACCCGTGTGGATAGACGGCCAACTGGCCCCGGTGGTCGGAACAGTCTCGATGGACTCGATCGGTGTCGATGTCACCGACTGTCAAACCGCGTCGGTTGGCGGCGCCGTCACCTTGTGGGGAACGGAGTTGCCCGCCGCAACGGTTGCCGGGCACGCCGGCACGATTTCCTATCAGCTGTTTACGGCACTCAGCCAGCGGGTGAATCGCGAGTACCCGGCCTAGGGCCTGTTGACGCTCAGGGGGTCACTGCCTCGAGCCGATCGACCTTGCGCCAGCCGCGCGGCAGCACCGCACCACGCTGCGCCCGCTCGCCGCGATAATGCCTGAGATCGGCGGCGCTCAGGAGCATCTGCCGCTCGCCGCAATGGACACGCAACGCCTGGTCACCGGCCACCACCATCACGGCGTTCATCAGTTCGCTGCGATCCGCCGCCTTCTTGCCGGAAATGCCAAACAGCTTGTTGCCCTTGCCGCGCGGCAATTCAGGCACTTCGGCGACCGGGAACACCAGCAGGCGACCCTCGCTGTTGACTGCCGCGACCAGCGCCGCGGCGTCAGGCACTGGCACCGGCGGCAACACCAGTGCGCCCGCACCGACATTGATGACCGCCTTGCCTGCACGGTTGCGTGACTGCAGCTCAGCCAGCCGCACCGTGAAGCCAAAGCCGGCGTCGGTGGCCAGCAGCCACAGGTCAGTGGGCTCGCCGATCAGGACGCCCGCAAAGCGCGCACCGTCGGGCGGATCGAGTCTGCCCGAGAGTGGTTCGCCGGCGCCGCGCGCCGACGGCAGGCTGTGGGCTGGCTGGCTGTAGGCGCGCCCGGTCGTGTCGATAAACAGCGCCGCCTGCGTACTGCGGCCACGCGCCGCCGCCTGGAATGCATCGCCGGTCCTGTAGGTGAGCGTCAGCGGATCGATCTCATGCCCTTTCGCAGCCCGCACAAAGCCGCCGGTCGACAACACGATGGTCACCGGCTCATTGACCACCAGCTCGGTTTCCTCGATGGCCTGCGCGGCGCTGCGCTCGACAATGTGCGTGCGTCGCTCATCGCCATACTCCTCGGCGTCGGCGCTGATCTCAGCGCGGATCAGCCTGGTCAGTTTGGCCTTGCTGGCGAGCAGAGCCTCGAGCTCGCCACGCTCATCAGCCAGGCGCTGCTGCTCGTCGCGAATCTTCATCTCCTCGAGTCGCGCCAGGTGACGCAGCTTGGTCTCGAGGATCGCTTCGGCCTGTTCATCGCTGAGCTTGAAGCGCTTGATCAGCACCGGCTTCGGCTCTTCCTCGCGGCGGATTATGCGAATCACTTCATCGAGATTGAGATACGCGATCAGCATGCCATCGAGGATGTGCAGCCGGCGCGTCACTTTCTCGAGGCGGAACTGCAGCCGGCGGCGTACCGTGCGGCGGCGGAATTCCAGCCATTCGCTCAGCAGGCCCTTGAGCCCCATGACGCGCGGACGTCCATCGAGCGCAATGACGTTGATGTTGACCCGGTAGCTGCGCTCCAGGTCTGTGGTCGCGAACAGGTGCGCCATCAGCTGCTCGATATCGACGCGATTGGAACGCGGCTCAATCACCAGCCGGGTCGGATTTTCGTGATCGGATTCGTCGCGGATATCCTCCACCATCGGCAGCTTCTTTTCGGTCATCTGCTGCGCGATCTGCTCGCGCACGCGGCTGCCAGACACCTGGAACGGCAGTTGCGTGACGATGATGTGGCCGGTTTCCTGCTCCTGCTCCCAGATGGCGCGCGCCCGGAAACTGCCAACGCCCTTGTCGTAGAACTCGTTCAGGTCCGAGCGCGGCGTGATGATCTCGGCACCGGTCGGCAGATCCGGACCCTTGACGTGCTTGAACAGCGAACGGTTGCTGATCTCCGGATCGTCCAGCAACGCAATGCAGGCGGCGGCGATCTCGCGCAGATTGTGCGGCGGAATGTCGGTCGCCATGCCCACCGCTATGCCCGAGGCACCGTTGAGCAGCAGGTTCGGCAACCGGGCCGGCAGCTGCAAAGGCTCCTCCATCGTGCCGTCGAAATTCGGACCCCAGTCGACGGTGCCATCGGCCAGCTCATCAAGCAGCAGGTCGGCGTAGCGTGTCAGGCGTGATTCCGTGTAGCGCATCGCCGCGAACGATTTCGGATCATCAGCCGAGCCCCAGTTGCCCTGGCCATCGACGATCGGATAGCGGTAGGCGAAATCCTGAGCCATGTGCACCATAGCCTCGTAACAGGCCGAATCGCCGTGCGGATGAAATTTGCCGATGACATCGCCCACGGTGCGCGCTGATTTCTTGTGCTTCGAGGCCGCCGACAGGCTCAACTCGCTCATCGCATAGATGATGCGGCGCTGTACCGGTTTCAACCCGTCGCCGAGCGCCGGCAGCGCGCGATCGAGGATCACGTACATGGAGTAGTCCAGGTACGCCTTCTCGGTGAAGCCCGCCAGTGCGCGTTTTTCCACGCCCTCGAAATTCAGCTCTTCGTTCTTCATGGCGCGTGCGGGCCAGGAGCGAAGAAAGAATACGCCTGTAGGCGCGCTCGGCGCGCAGACGATAATCCGGTCTCGGGAACGCCATGAACCCATCCATGGGGGCTCCGGGGGCGACATCCTGTCGCCCACGGTCCCGAGACCGGATTATCGTCTGCGCACCGAGCGCTCATGCTGGCGGGTTGCTGCGGCGCTGCCCTGATCACGCCGCGAAGTGAGCGCGCTGGATTTGTGGGCGTGCATGGCACGACACGCAGCCGAGATCGCAAAGATGTGAGGCGCGTGCTCGACACCGGTGCACGGAGGTGGTGGGTGGTGGGTGATTTCGCTCGGCCAGGATCGTCCGCGCCATGGATGGCGCGGCCGAAGCCCCCATGGATGGGTTCATGGCGGTCCTGGCCGAGCGAAATCACCCACCGCCCGCCGCCTCCGCGCGCCGATCTTGACCACGCACCACTCATAACTCCGCCATATTCCCGCTACGCTCCAGCCACTCGCGCCGATCCCCCGAGCGTTTCTTGGTGAGCAGCATATCCATGAGCTTGTCAGTATCGTCCTTGGCTGCAATGGTCAGTTGCACCAGCCGCCGTGTGAGCGGGTCGATGGTCGACTCCCGCAACTGCGAGGGGTTCATCTCCCCCAGGCCCTTGAAGCGCGTTACCACGGGCTTTACCCGCGAATGCTCTGCCGTGAGGCGTGCCAGCACTGAATCGCGCTCGGCGTTGTCGAGCGCATAGATCACCTGCTTGCCGGCATCGATGCGAAACAGCGGCGGCATGGCGACGTAGATGTGGCCGTGCGTGACCAGCGGGCGAAAATGACGCAGGAACAGTGCGCACAACAGCGTGGCGATGTGCAGGCCGTCGGAGTCGGCGTCGGCGAGGATGCAGACCTTGTGATAGCGCAGGCCGGAGATATCGCTGGAACCAGGGTCGACACCGAGGGCGACGCTGATGTCGTGTACTTCCTGCGAGGAACCAATCTCGCCGGGTTCGAGTTCCCAGGTGTTCAGGATCTTGCCACGCAGCGGCATGATGGCCTGGAAGTCCTTGGAGCGTGCCTGCTTGGCGGAGCCGCCAGCGGAATCGCCCTCGACCAGGAACAGCTCCGAGCGGCTTGGATCCTGGCAACTGCAGTCGGCGAGCTTGCCGGGCAGTACCGGTCCGTTGACGGCGCGCTTGCGGGTGATGCGCTGCGCGGCCTTCATGCGCTCGAGCGCATTGGCGATGGCGAATTGCGCGATGCCCTCGCCGGCATCGGGGTGCTGATTGAGCCACAGCGCCATGGCATCGCGGGCGTGGGTCTCGACTAGGGCCGCTGCTTCGCGTGAACTGAGTTTTTCCTTGGTCTGACCGGCAAATTGCGGGTCGCGGATCTTGATCGACAATACGTAGCAGACCCGATCCCAGACATCTTCCGCGGTCAGCTTGACGCCACGCGGCAGCAGGTTGCGAAACTCGCTGAACTGCCGCACCGCATCGACGATCCCTGAGCGCATGCCGTTGACATGCGTGCCACCGGCAATGGTCGGAATCAGATTGACGTAACTCTCGGCGATCAGGTGCGGCGCGTCACTCGACCAGGCGAGCGCCCACTCGACCACGTCCTGCTCCGAAGCATGCCGTCCGGTGATCGGCTCGGCCGGCAGGCGCGCTGACTTTTCCAGCTGCTCGAGCAGGTATTCACCCAGGTGACCGGTGTAGAACCATTCCTCACGCTCGCCGCTGGCCTCGTTGGTGAAACTCAGGCGCAGCCCGGCGCACAGCACGGCCTTGGCCTTGAGCACGCGCTTGAGCTCCGGCACCGCGAAGCGCTCGGTGTCGAAGAATTTCGGATCGGGCCAGAAGCGCACGGTGGTGCCGGTGTTGCGCTGGCCGACGCTACCGATCTCTTCGAGCTTCGAAGACACGCGCCCGTCCTTGAAGGCGATGTTGTATTGCTTGCCGCCGCGCCGTACCCAGCATTCCAGGTGTTTGGATAGGGCATTGACCACCGACACGCCCACGCCATGCAGGCCGCCAGCGAAGCCGTAGGACTTTTCGGAAAACTTGCCGCCCGCGTGCAGGCGCGTGAGGATCAGCTCGACGCCGCTGACTTTTTCCTGCGGATGCTTGTCCACCGGCATTCCGCGACCGTCATCGGTCACTTCCAGCGAACCGTCCTTGAACAGCGTGACGTCGATCTGGTGGCAGTGCCCGGCGAGCGCCTCATCGACACTGTTGTCGACGACTTCATGCGCCAGATGGTTTGGGCGGGTGGTATCGGTGTACATGCCCGGCCGGCGACGGACCGGCTCGAGGCCGGAGAGCACTTCGATATCGGCGGCGTTATAGGATTGCGTCATTGAGCCGATGTCAGAACCGTGCCAGGCGCAACAGTTATGCGCGCGGCGCGGATTCTACCAGAGTAACGCGACGCCGCGGCGCCGCTCTCAGTCAAGATCGGCGAGCAACGCAGTGTGCAGAGCCGACGGCAGCGGATCGACCGTGTATTGATAGGCGCCATGGTCGACACCGGCCATCAACCTGGCGCCAGCTTTCAGATTCATCGCCATGTCATCAGTCAACTCGAAACGCAGGAAATGCACCGCCGATGTTTTCTGCTCGTTCTCACGTTCCATGTCTTCGTCGGCAATCGCATGGACCCGCTCGTGCCCGGCGACCTGCAGCCAGCAGCGGCGCTCCATGCCACGCAGCCCCGCGAGCTGCGCCGCACGCTCAACCGGATCGGGGTACTCGATCAGCAGCGTGGCCTTCAGATTGCGGCCATCGGGAATCAGCGGATTGTAGGCCGCCAGTTCGTCGTTGACGCCCGCCGCCTCGAAGATGCGCTCGGTACGCAGCATCTCCTGTACCTGGTAGCGCACCGTTTCGCGATCTTCGAAACTCCAGGTGCAGTTGGGCCCGACTTCCAGGCGTCGCGCGGCCCGGTAGCTGATCATGCGCTCGCGGATCTGCGCCCGCTCCCGGGCGTAGCGCTCAAGCGGCATGAGGTCGGCGTCGGTCAGGGCTCGCACTGCTAGATACCGTAGGCGATTCGCAGCAGCTTCAGCGGGTGTTCCGGCTCACGCGCGCCCGCAGCCAGGCCGCTTTCAATCTGGTGCCCGGCCATGGGGCAGTCGCTGGCGTAGTGGTCAGCAGCCTTGTCCTGGACCTTCTGCACCACGGGGCGCGCGATCTTCATCGAGGCATCGTGAAACTCGCTCTTCACCGCGTAGCTACCGTTGTGCCCGGAGCAGCGCTCGATGACATCAATGGTTGTCTCGGGCACCAGCTTGAGCACATCGCGGGTCTTGAGACCGATGTTCTGCACCCGCAGATGACAGGGCACGTGATAGCTGATGCTGCCCAGCCGCGCCTTGAAATCGGTGCGCAGCAGGCCGGCCTGGTGACGCAGCATCAGATACTCGAAGGGGTCGAAGATGCGGCTCCTGACAAGCTGCACAGCGGCGTCCTGCGGGAACATCAGCGGCAATTCCTGCTTGAACATCAGCACGCAGGAGGGAATGGGCGCGACGATATCAAAGCCCTGGTCCACCAGCGCCTTGAGCTGTGGGATATTGAATTCTTTCAGGCGCGCCACGGCCTCGAGATCGCCCAGCTCGAGCTTGGGCATGCCGCAACAGCGCTCGCTGGCCGCGAGCTTGAGTTCGATGCCGTTGTGCGCGAATACCGCCGCGAGATCAGTGGCCAGATCGGGCGCGTTGCGGTTGCCATAGCAGGTCGTGAACAGCACGACGCGCCCGGTGGTTGCGGGCGTGGCCTGCACTGGCGTGGCCGGTGCCGGCAGGTTCTGCAGACGCGAGCGCGCACTGCGTGTCTCATATCTTGGCAGCGGTGCCGCGGGGTGCACACCAAGCGTCTTGTCGAGCAGCTTGCGCCCCAGAGTGCTGGCGTTGGCCGCATTGACGAGCTGCGCGACCACCGGAATGCCGGCGATGCTGCCGACCGTATCGGTGGAGCTCAGCAGCCGGTCACGCAGGCTGGCCCCGCCCGTGGCGTTGCGCACCGCCTTGGCGCGCAGCATCAGGTGCGGAAAATCAACATTCCATGGATGCGGCGGCACGTACGGACATTTGGTCATGTAGCACATGTCGCACAGGTAACAGTGATCGACCACCTGCCAATAGGCGCGCTTGTCGACGCTGTCGATCTCGCCGCTGCTGCTGGCGTCTATCGTGTCGAACAGCGTCGGAAATGACTGGCACAGGTTGAAACAGCGCCGACAGCCGTGACAGATATCGAACACGCGCTCGAGTTCCTGCTCGAGCGCGTGTGCGTCATAGAACGCCGGGTCGCGCCAGTTCAGCGCATGGCGCGTGGGCGCCTCGAGGTTGCCCTCGCCCTTACCGGCGCCCGCGCCTGCCATCAGAGCGTATCCAGTGCCTTCTGAAAGCGATTGGCGTGCGAACGCTCGGCCTTGGCCAGCGTCTCAAACCAGTCGGCAATTTCACTGAAGCCCTCGGCGCGCGCGGCCTTGGCCATGCCCGGATACATATCCGAGTATTCGTGGGTCTCGCCCGCGATCGCCGATTTCAGGTTGGCACGGGTCTCGCCGATCGGCAGGCCCGTGGCCGGATCGCCCACGGCTTCCAGATACTCGAGGTGCCCGTGCGCATGCCCGGTTTCACCTTCGGCCGTCGAGCGAAACACGGCCGAGACATCGTTATAACCTTCGACATCGGCCTTGCCCGCGAAATAGAGATAGCGACGATTGGCCTGCGATTCGCCGGCAAACGCGTCCTTCAGATTCTGTTCGGTCTTGCTTCCTTTGAGGCTCATCAACTGCTCCCGCCCGCAAGGGCTTATTTAGACTGAGTCTAAGCGGCAGCAAATGTACGGCTAAGCGGACCGGCCGTCAACCCGGTTTGACCGCTGAGCGCATCGCTGTGTAGGGTCGTGGCCTCTACGAGCCAAAGCAGGTCCTCGCGGTGTCCGCCAAACCCAAGAAAGCCGGATTTGAACAAAGCCTCGCCGAACTCGAGGAACTCGTGGCGCAGATGGAGAGCGGCAGCCTGCCGCTCGATGAAGCGTTGCGCCATTTCGAGCGCGGGGTGCAGCTGACGCGCGAGTGCCAGCTGGCCCTGCAGGCCGCACAGGCGCGGGTGCAGATACTGGCGCAGGGTCCGGCCGGGCCCAACCTCGAGGAGTTCGCCGTCGACTCCAGCAGCGCGGCCGGTGGCGAAACCATCTGACCAGCGCGCCTTGACCCTCGACATCGTGGACGCAGTCAGTTATCGCGCGTGCGCTGCCGCTGCACAGCAGCGCATCACTGCCGCCCTGGAGCGCACCCTGAACTCGCCCGACGCCGCGGTGGCGCGCCTGCAGGCGGCCATGAGCTACAGCGTGCTGGCTGGCGGAAAGCGCCTGCGCCCGCTGCTGGTCTACGTGGCGGGTGAAGCACTCGGTGCCCGGCCAGAACAGCTGGATGCACCTGCCGTCGCGGTTGAACTGATTCACACCTACAGTCTGATCCACGACGATCTGCCAGCCATGGACAATGATGATCTGCGCCGCGGCCTGCCCACCTGCCACAAGGCCTTCGATGAAGGCACGGCGATACTGGCCGGCGATGCTCTGCAGGCGCTGGCCTTCGACATCCTCGCCAGCAGCGCGGGCCTGAGCGACAGCGCCCGTCTGCAGATGATTGTCGTACTCTCGGCCGCCATCGGCACGCAGGGGATGGCAGGTGGCCAGGCCATGGATCTGGCTGCTACCGGAACCCAGTTGACTGCCGCCAGCATCGAAGCGATGCACCGCCGCAAGACCGGCGCACTGATTCGCGCCAGTGTCGAACTGGGCGCCATTGCCGCGGGCCTGGTCGCCAGCGCGCAGCGAGCTGCCTTGCGTCGTTACGGTGAGGAAATCGGCCTCGCCTTCCAGATCCAGGATGACATCCTCGATGTCACCGGCCAGACTGCTGTGCTCGGCAAGCGTGCCGGCGCCGATGCGGCCAACGACAAGCCCACTTACCCAAGTATTTTCGGGCTCGCGCGGGCGCAGGAACTGGCCTGCCTGCACCGCGATCGCGCGCTGGCAGAGCTGGCCGGCATGGGCGCGGCGGCCGGGACGCTGCGGGCCCTGGCTTATGCGGTGGTCGAGCGCGTCAGTTAGCGCCTGCTGACAGGCCCTAGCGTAGACTTCCATCCATGAGCACTTCCAAAGAGCCTTATGCCCTGCTGCGCCAGATCGATTCGCCCGCCGATCTGCGGGCGCTGCCGGAGCGGCGGCTGAAGGATCTTGCCGAGGAGCTGCGCGAGTTCCTGGTGCAGACGGTGAGCACGCGCGGCGGCCATTTTGCCGCTGGCCTGGGCACCGTCGAGCTGACCATCGCCCTGCACTACGTCTATCAGACGCCACATGACCGACTGGTATGGGACGTGGGGCACCAGGCCTATCCGCACAAGGTGCTCACCGGACGGCGCGATCAGCTGCACACCATCAAGCAACACGCCGGACTGGCGCCGTTTCCAAACCGCGCCGAAAGCGAATACGACACCTTTGGTGTCGGCCACTCGAGTACTTCGGTGAGCGCCGCGCTCGGCATGGCCGTGGCTGCGGCGTGCAAGGGCGAAAGCCGGCGTGCGGTCGCGATCATCGGCGATGGCGCCATGAGCGCCGGCATGGCCTTCGAAGCGCTCAACCATGCCGGCAGCCTGCCCACCAACCTGCTGGTGGTACTGAACGACAACGACATGTCGATTTCCGAGAACGTCGGCGCGCTATCCAACTACCTGGCGCGGGTGCTTTCGGGCCGCTTCTACCAGCACCTGCGCGAAGGCGGCAAGCGGGTACTGCGCAAGATGCCGCATATCCACGAACTTGCGCGCCGCTCGGAAGAGCACGTCAAAGGCATGTGGCTGCCGGGCACCCTGTTCGAGGAAATGGGCTTCAACTATATCGGCCCCGTCGATGGACACGATCTGAAATCGTTGGTGTCCACTTTGCGCAACCTGCGCGAACTGAATGGCCCGCAGTTGTTGCATGTGGTGACACGCAAGGGCAAGGGTTATGCGCCCGCCGAGGCCGACCCGATTACCTGGCACGGGCCCGGGCCCTTCGATCCGCTGACCGGGCGCATGCTCAAGCACCAGGTCGGTGGCCCGAGCTATTCGCAGGTGTTCGGCAGCTGGCTATGCGACATGGCCGCCAGCGACGAGCGCATCGTTGGCGTTACCCCGGCGATGCGCGAGGGCTCCGGGTTGGTGGAATTTTCCAGGCGCTTCCCGCAACGCTATTTCGATGTGGCGATTGCCGAGCAGCATGCCGTCACTTTTGCGGCTGGCCTGGCCTGCGAAGGGCTGCTGCCGGTGGTGGCGATCTATTCAACCTTCCTGCAGCGTGGCTACGACCAACTCATCCACGATGTAGCGCTGCAGAATCTGCCGGTGGTGTTTGCGCTCGACCGCGCTGGCGTGGTCGGCGGCGACGGTGCCACCCACAATGGCAGCTTCGACTATTCCTTTCTGCGCTGCATCCCCAACATGGTGATCATGGCGCCGGCAGATGAAAACGAATGCCGGCAGATGCTTTACACCGCTACGCGCGTCGGTGGCCCGGCCGCGGTGCGCTACCCACGAGGCCAGGGGCCAGGCGTGGCGGTCGAGAGCGCCATGACGGCCGTGCCGATCGGGCGCGCGCAGTTGCGCCAGCGCGGCGAGTCCGGCCTGCTGCTGCTGGCCTTCGGCTCCATGCTGGCCACGGCGCTGCAGGTCGGTGCACAGCTGGACGCCACGGTCCTCAACATGCGCTTTGTCAAGCCGCTGGATGAGGCCATGCTGCGCGAACTGGCGCCGCAGCACGCGGCCATCGTCACGCTGGAGGAAAACACCATCGGCGCTGGCGCCGGCAGCGCGGTCGCCGAACTGCTGGATGCCCTGGGCATCAGCGGGCCGCGCCTGCACATCGGCCTGCCCGATCGTTTCATAGAGCATGGCAGCCGCGAGCAATGCCTGGCGGATGCCGGGCTCGACCAAGCCAGCGTGCTGGCCGCCATTGAACGCTGGTGGCGACCGCTGGCACTCAACTTGAATAGCGCCCGCCCCGCCACCAGAATAGCGGTGGTGGTTCGCTCCGGACCGGCCTGACCCCACCCAGAGCCCAAGGTATTCCATGGATACTGCAGTTGCCGACCGAAGCCCCGCCAGATCCGCCGTTGAGGACGTCCAGAGTGGCGCTGATACGCGCCAGATCGCCATTGACCGAGTCGGCATCAAGGACATCCGCCATCCCGTGCGGGTCAAGGATCGCACCGCCGGCGAGCAGCATACGGTGGCAACCTTCAACATGTACGTCAACCTGCCGCACAACTTCAAGGGCACCCACATGTCGCGCTTCGTGGAAGTGCTGCATAGCGCGCCGGAGATCTCGGTCGATTCCTTCCGCACCATGCTGGTGGAAATGACCGAACGGCTGGATGCCGACGCCGGTCACATCGAAATGAGCTTCCCGTATTTCGTCACCAAGCGCGCGCCCATATCCGGGGTGGAAAGCCTGATGGACTACCAGGCCACACTGATTGGCGAGTGCTGTCACGGTGAAACCCAGCTGTGGCTCCGGGTGGTGGTGCCGGTCACCAGTCTGTGTCCGTGCTCGAAGAAGATCTCCGAGCGTGGCGCCCACAATCAGCGCTCGCACGTCACCATCAAGGCGCGGCTGCGCGAGCACATGTGGATCGAAGAGCTGATCGACATCGCCGAGTCCGAGGCCTCATGTGAGCTGTACGGAATTCTCAAGCGTCCCGACGAGAAATACGTGACCGAGCGCGCCTACGACAACCCGAAGTTCGTTGAAGACATGGTGCGTGACGTGGCGGTGCGACTCAACGCCGAGCCGCGCATCAGCGCCTATGTGGTGGAGAGCGAGAATTTCGAGTCGATTCACAACCACTCGGCCTATGCGCTGATCGAGCGCAACAAGCAGCTGCCCCTGTCCAACGGCAAGACCTAGCGGCTCAGCTCGGGCGGATCTCCACACCCTGCAGTCGCCCGATCAGCGTGCGCAGGAATACGCGGTTGAAGCGCAGCTGACAGGAAGCCGAGACCTGTTCCAGCAGCGTCGAGCTCACCTTGAGCACGGTTACCGCGTCGGTGGCACGAATGGTAGCGCTGCGCTTGGCGCCCTGCACGTAGCTGGTCTCGCCAAAGCATTCTCCCGATGACAGCATGCCGACCGAGGCGCCATTGCGCTCCACGGTGCAGTTGCCGGTGACGATGATATAGAAGCGATCATCCATCTCGCCTTCCTTGACGATTTCCTCGCCCAGGCTGTAATCCTGCCAGTGACTGGCGCGCATCACTTCGGCGATTTCCGCGTGCGAGAACTCATGGAAGAACTTCAGGCGGCGCAGCAGACTGAACTGCTCCTGCTGGTTCATGCGCGAATTCTTCTGGCGCAGCTGCTGATGCACGCGCGTCAGTTCCCCGGCCAGCTCCAGGCCGCTCTTCTGCCGGCGCTCGGGATCCTTCTGCATGGCCGTGGCCACCACCACTTCCAGTTCCTCGGGCACGTCCTCACGCATTGTATGGATCGGTGGCGGGGTGGCGTAGACGATCTGGTGCAACAGCTTGGCGAGATTGCCGGCCCGGAACGGGCGGGTGCCGGTCAGCAGCTCGTACATGACCCCGCCGAGTGAATACAGATCGGAGCGGTTGGTCAGATCGATGCTCTGCACCTGTTCGGGTGACATGTAGCTGGGCGAGCCGGCGATTCCCTCAATGCGCGAAATCTCGGAATCGGCGACCAGCGCAATGCCAAAATCAATGATGCGCACGTCACTGTCCTGCGTGAGCATGATGTTCGAGGGCTTGATGTCGCGATGAATCACACCGCGCGAGTGCGCGTAGTGCAGCGCCTTGGCGCACTTGAACATGATCTCGACCACGTCGTCGATACGCAGCAGATTGTCCGGGCGGCAGTAAGCGGCCAGGGTACGCGCGCCGTGCACGTGCTCGGTGACGATATAGCAGTGGCCGTTCTCTTCACCGGCATCGTAGATCGGCAGAATATTGGGGTGGTGCAGCATGCCCACCATGTGGGCTTCGGACAGGAACATCTTGCGCGTGACGCGCGCCCGCTCGTCATCGCCACTGGCTTCGATGTTGTAGACCTTGATCGCCACGTCGCGGCCATAGTAGGGATCGTGCGAAAGGTAGACGATGCCGGTGCTGCCGCGGCCGACCTCATTGACGATGAGATACTTGCCGATGCGCTCGGGTATGACTCTGGGGCTGGGATTCTTTGCGACTTGGAGTGACATCAGCTCACGGTCCAGACACGGCAAATTCGAGGATACGGAGTGTGCGCCGCATGGACTGTGAACTGCATCGCGGATCATCGGCCGGCCGGCGCAGCAGCGCGCCGGGTGCCCGTAATGACGGAGCCGACGCTAGCTATTGAAGTGATCGAAGGGCGATTGCGAGAACTGGATCACGCCGCCAGCCGAGTGCAATTCCAGCCCGGCGGCCGGGCGCACCCGGCCGCAGCAGCGTAGCGGTACCCCGAGTTGCCTGGCGAGGGCGCGCAAGCGCGCGGCATTTTCCGCTGGCGCCGTGAAACACAGCTCGTAATCTTCACCGCCCAGCAGAGCGCGCTGCCAGCTCAGGGCCGCCGCGCTCGCCTGCAGCGCCGGCGAGAGTGGCAGCTGATCGACATCCAGGATGGCGCCGCAGCCACTGGCCTGGGTAAGTCGCGGCAGATCCGCGAGCAGGCCATCGGACAGATCGATGCAACTGGTGGCAATACCGCGCAGCGCGACACCCAGGGCAACTCGCGCTGTTGGATATTCGAAGCGCGCACACAACGCCGCGCTCGCCCCAGGCAGGCGACCCAGGGCGGCATCGCCCAAGGTGCCGCTCACCCAGATTTCATCGCCTGGACGCGCGCCGCTGCGTCGCAGAGCGGTCCCCGCGGGCACCAGCCCGGTCAACTGCAGGCCGAGGTTCAGTGGACCACGGCTCAGGTTGCCACCGACCAGAGCCACCTCGTGTAGGTGCGCCAGCTGCCCGAGGCCGGCAGCAAACCCGGCCAGCCACGCTTCATCGACACTGGGCAGAGTCAGGGACAATAGCGCCCAGGCGGGGGTTGCGCCCATGGCGGCAAGGTCGCTCAGATTCACGGCCAGCAGGCGATGCCCGAGCGAGCGCGGCGGCGCGCCGGGCAGAAAATGCACCTGCTCAACCAGCGAATCGGTGGTCTGCGCGAGCTCCATGCCGGCTGCCGGGCGCAGCAGCGCAGCATCGTCGCCGATTCCCAGCAGCACGTCGGTGCGCAGCGCGCCCAGCCGACTGAAGAACCGGTCAATCAGCTGCCCCTCGCTGCTGCTGGTCATGGCCAGGCGCCGGTCATGTACGCGTACGCCTCAACGTTCTTCAGGGCGCCAGTCACGCGCAGCACGATCGAGCACGCCGTTGATGAATTTGTGCCCGTCGGTGGCGCCAAAACGCCGCGCCAGACTGACAGCTTCATTGATGATGACGCGAAACGGAATCTGCGCCTGCGTGCGCAACTCGAGAGCCGCAACCAGCAGTACCGCATGCTCCACCGGATCAAGCTGCACGGCGCTACGTGACAGCAGCGGCGTGAGCGCCGCGTCGAGCGCCTCATGCTGCTCGACGACACTCTGCACCAGCGTGCGAAAATATTCGCCGTCGGCGCGCGCCATGTCGCTCTCGGTGGCGAACTCGTTGACCAGATCCTGCCAGGGGCCGGCATTGAGCTGCCAGCGATACAGCGCCTGCACCGCCAGTCGGCGCGCCAGTGCGCGCGCCGCGGACTGCGGGTTGAAGTTCCTGCCCACGGGCGCCTAGCAGCGGCGACCGGGCATCACAGCGCGCGCAACAGCCGCGCCATGGCGACGGCCGTGAGCAGAGCCTCGGCGCCCTTGTTGTCGGGCCCCGGCGCCGCACGTTGCTCGGCCTGCGCGCTGGTTTCAGTGGTGAGCACGCCGAAGCTGACGGGCACGCCAGTGCTGAGCATCACCTGCCGCAGCCCACGGGCGCACTCGCCGGCCACGAAATCGAAATGCGCAGTATCGCCGCGAATGACACAGCCCAGCGCCACCACCGCGTCGACACCACCACGCTGTGCCACGACCTGCGCCGCCAGCGGCAGCTCGAACGCGCCGGGCACGCGCTCCACACGCAGTGAGCGCGCCTCGCCGCCCGCCGCCAGCCAGGCTGCGCGCGCGCCGGCAATCAATGGCTCAACTATGTTGTCGTTGTAACGCGCCGCAACGATGGCGAGCCGCAGCCCAGCGGCATCGACGGTCACCGCAGCGTCGGCTGACTTTCCCATGCGGGCAATTATAGCGTCACCGCCTGCATCGATTCAGCCAGATTCATCGATATAGCTGAGAATCTCGAGCCCAAAGGCCGACAACCCATGCAGCTGCCTGGGCGCCGAGAGCACATGCATGCGTCGTACACCCAGATCCTGCAGTATCTGCGCGCCCACACCAAAGGTGCGCAGCACCCCACCGCTCTGTGCCCCACTGCGCTCGCTGCGCTGGCCGCGGGGCTCCAGCAGGCGCACGGCATCGGCCAGTTCACGCGGGGTTTCACTTTGCCGGAGTATGACCACCACGCCGCTGGTGGCGCTGGCAATGCGCGCCAGCGCTGCGCGCAGCGTCCAGGCGTAGCTCTCGTCACGCACCCCGAGCACGTCACGCAGCGTGTCGATCAGGTGCACGCGCACCAGCGGTGTAGCCTGCTGATCAATGAGGCCATGGACCAGCGCCAGATGCACATCGCGATTCACGTGATCTTCGTAGGCGTATAGCCGCAAGGCGCCGTGCTCGGTCAGCACCTGCTGCTCGGCAATGCGCTCCACCGAGCGCTCGTTGCGCAGCCGGTAGCGGATCAGATCGGCAATCGTGCCGATCTTCAAGCCGTGTGTTTTCGCAAACAGCTCCAGCTGCGGGCGACGGGCCATGGTGCCGTCTTCATTCATGACCTCGACGATGACCGCAGCCGGCTCGAAGCCCGCGAGGCGCGTCAGGTCGCAACCCGCCTCGGTATGGCCGGCGCGCGCCAGCACGCCGCCCGGCTGCGCCATCACCGGGAACACGTGCCCGGGCTGGCGCAGGTCTTCGGCGCTGGCATCCGCGCGCACCGCCGCGAGCACGGTCTGGGCGCGATCGTAAGCCGAGATGCCGGTGGTAATGCCTTCGGCGGCTTCGATCGACAGCGTGAAATTGGTGCGCTGATCGCGATCGGTCTCATTTACCATGAGCGGCAGGCGCAGGCGCGCACAACGCTCACGTGTCAGCGTCAGACAGATCAGGCCGCGGCCGAAACGCGCCATGAAATTGATGTCTTCGGCGCGCACCGCCTGCGCCGCCATCAGCAGATCGCCTTCGTTCTCGCGGTTCTCGTCATCCATGATCACGACCATGCGCCCGGCGCGCAGTTCGGTCAGGATCTCTTCGGTCGAATTCAGTTGCATGCCGATTCCTTCAATGAGCCAGGGTCAACGCGCAGGGGCGCCGCCGCTCTCCAGCAGGCGCGCGGTATAGCGCGCGACAGGATCGATCTCGAGGTTCACCTGCCCGCCGACCGCCAGCTGACCCAGCGTGCTCACCTGCAGAGTATAGGGGATCAGGTTGACGGCAAACTCCGCGGCGCTCACCTCGTTGACCGTCAGCGACACGCCGTCCAGCGCCACCGAACCCTTGGTGGCAATGAAGCGCAGCAGCTCCGGGGCTGCGCGCCAGCGCAGGCGTTGCGAACGCGCCTCGGCGCGGCTCGATACCAGTTGCGCCAGGCCGTCGACATGGCCGGAGACCAGATGACCGCCCATGGAGTCGCCGGCGCGCAGCGCCGCTTCCAGGTTGACTGCCTGGCCCGGCCGCCATTGCGCCACCGTGGTCAGTGCCAGGGTTTCGCGTGACACATCGGCCGCGAAGCCGCCTGCCAGCTGTTCGACCACAGTCAGGCACACGCCCGCTACCGCGACACTGTCGCCCAGCGCCAGGCGTGCCGGGTCGACGTCTGGCGCGTCGATGCACAGGCGCAGGTCGCCGCCGCGCTCGCTCACCGAGCGCACCCGACCGAGCGACTGAATGATGCCGGTAAACATCAGCTGCCCTGCCGCTGTGGTCGCAGCACCAGACGCAGATCTTCACCCACGCGTGTGATCGCGTGGTACTGCAGCGCCACGCGCTGCCCGAGATCGACGAGCTCAGGCAGCTGCGCCAGCGGCAGCGCGCCCGGGCCGAGCAGGCACGGCGCCAGGTAGAGCACCAGCTCATCGACCAGTTGCTGCGCCAGCAGCGCTCCGGCCAAATGAGCGCCGGCCTCGACCCACACTTCATTGGCTTCGAGCGCCGCGAGTCGTGCCAGCACCGCAGCGAGGTCGAGTCCACCTGTCGCAGACGGGGCAATGGCTTCGACACGCACAGCGTGCTCGGCATAGGGCCGGGCACGCGCCTCGAGATCGGCCAGCGCCGCGGACACCAGAATAAGCGCCGGGCCCTCGCGATTGAACATGCGCGCGCTCACTGGCGCACGCAGCGCGCTATCGAGCACCACCCGCAGCGGCTGGCGGCTGGCGCCATCCAGGCGCACGTTAAGGGCCGGATCATCGGCGAGCACCGTGCCGATACCGGTGAGCACGACCGAGCTGCGCGCGCGATAGAGCTGCGCGTCGGCGCGCGCCTGCTTGCCGGTGATCCAGCGGCTCGCGCCGTTGGCGAGCGCCGTGCGCCCATCGAGGCTCGCGCCCAGCTTGACGCGCACCCACGGCCGCTGCCGCTCGAAGCGGCTGAAGAAACCGATATTCAGTTCGCGCGCTTCGCCGGCCAGCAGTCCACCGGCCACTTCGACACCGGCTTGCTGCAACTGCGCCGCCCCGCCCTGCATGCGCGGATGTGGATCGGCAGCCGCGTAAACCACCCGGCGCACGCCGGCCGCCAGCAGCGCCTGGCTGCAGGGCGGCGTGCGCCCCTGTGCAGCGCAGGGCTCGAGCGTGACATAGGCAGTGGCGCCACGCGCCGAGTCGCCGACCGATTGCAATGCGCACACTTCGGCATGTGGCCCGCCGGCGCGCTCGTGCCAACCCTCGCCCACCACCCGCCCGTCGCGCACCAGCACGCAGCCGACACGTGGATTCGGATCGGTCGTGTTCAGCCCCAGCGCCGCCAGTCCCAATGCATGGCGCATGTGTTCGACGTCGCTGGCGGGCCACTCGCTCATGGCTTGTCGCCCGGCAGCAGCGGCAACTGCTCGCGCCCGGCGTCGCGCTCCGGCTCGCGCCTGCGCCGCTGTTTGCGCAGGCCATCAATCGTCTCACGAAAGGCTTCGACGTCCTGGAAGCTGCGATAAACGGAAGCAAAGCGCACGTAGGCGACCTCGTCCAGATGCCGAAGTTCTTCCATGACCAGCTCGCCGATCTGCCGCGCCGGCACTTCGCGCTCACCAAGCACCCGCAGCTTGTGGCAGACCCTTGCCGTGGCGGCATCGATCGCCGCACTGCTTACCGGCCGCTTTTCCAGTGCCTTGACCATGCCGGCGTTCAATTTGGCCTCATCGAATGGCTCGCGACTGCCATCGCTCTTGACCACGCGCGGCATCAGCAGTTCGGCGCTCTCGAAAGTGGTGAAGCGCTCGCCGCAACTCAGGCACTCGCGGCGGCGGCGAATCTGCCGGCCATCGCCCGCCAGGCGCGAATCGGTGACGCGCGTGTCTTCATGATTGCAGAACGGACAGTGCATCGCTCATCCGAACGCCTTCACGCCGCCTCGTATACCGGAAAGCGCTGGCACAGCTCCAGCACCTGGGCGCGCACCTGCCGCAGCGTGGCGTCAGCGCCCTCGGCATCAATGACATCGGCCATCCAGTTGGCCACCTGGCGCACTTCAGTTTCACGAAAGCCGCGCGTGGTCACGGCCGGAGTGCCAACCCGCAGGCCACTGGCAATCGCCGGCGGCCGCGGATCATTGGGCACCGCGTTCTTGTTTACCGTGATGTTGGCGCGGCCCAGCGCGGCATCGGCATCCTTGCCAGTGAGCGTACGCGGACCCAGATCGACGAGCAGCAGGTGGTTGTCGGTGCCACCGGAAACGATATTCAGGCCGCGCGCCATCAGGGCTGCACCCATGGCGCGCGCATTGGCGAGCACCTGCTGCTGGTAGAGCTTGAACTCCGGCTGCAACGCTTCCAGAAAGGCCACGGCCTTGGCCGCGATCACGTGCATCAGCGGTCCACCCTGGGTGCCGGGGAATACCAGTGAATTGAGCTTCTTGGTGATCGCCTCGTTGGCGCGCGCCAGTATCAGGCCACCGCGCGGGCCGCGCAGGGTCTTGTGCGTGGTGGTAGTCACCACATCGGCGATCGCGATCGGGCTCGGGTAATGCCCGGTCGCCACCAATCCGGCGACATGGGCCATGTCCACGAAGAACAGCGCGCCGACCGCATCGGCAATGGCGCGAAAGCGCGCCCAGTCAACCACGCGCGAGTAAGCCGAGAAGCCGGCGACGATCACCTTCGGCCGATGCTCGTGCGCCAGCCGCTCGACCTGCGCGTAGTCGATCAGGCCGGTGGCGACATCGACGCCGTACTGCACGGCGTTGAACAGCTTGCCGGAAAAATTGACTTTGGCGCCGTGCGTCAGGTGCCCGCCATGGTCAAGACTCATGCCCAGTATCGTATCGCCAGGCGCGAGCAGGGCCAGGTAGACGGCGGCATTGGCCTGTGAACCCGAGTGCGGCTGCACGTTGGCATAGTCGGCGCCAAATAATCTGCAGGCACGCTCAATAGCGAGTTTCTCCGCGACGTCGACAAATTCGCAGCCACCGTAATAGCGCCGGCCGGGATACCCTTCGGCGTACTTGTTGGTCAGCACCGAACCCTGGGCCGCCAGCACGCGCGGGCTGGTATAGTTTTCGGAAGCGATCAGCTCTATGTGCTCTTCCTGGCGGCGCAATTCGCCCACCATGGCCGCGTGCAGCTGCGGATCAAAACTGGCGATGTCCAGACTGGCGGAAAACATGGCGGGCACCACCTCGATGAGGAAAAAAGCAGCGGAATTGTACCGGAGTCAGCCCGCCAGCAGGGCTTCGACCACTCCGGCCCAGGCCTGAGCCAGATTGCCGCGATCGTAACCCCCGCCGCCCAGGGCCAGCAGGCGCCCGTGCCCCAGACGATCGGCCAGCGCGCACAGGTCCATGGCAGCACGCGCGTGCGTGGCCGGGGAGAATCGCAGGTGGGTCAGCGGGTCGCCGGCCAGACTATCGGCGCCACACTGCAAGATCAGGAATTCGGGTTGGTAACGGGCCACATGCTCGAGCATGACGGGCCAGGCGGCCGCGAACTGGGCATCACCCGACCCGGCCGGCAATGGTAGATTGAGTTTGCTGCCCCGCGCGGCGCCGGTGCCGGTTTCATGTTCGTGGCCGGTGCCTGGATAGAGCGTGTCGGCGCTTTCGTGCAGGTCAGCGATGATCAGCTCGGGGTCGTTTTCGAAGGCGTAAAACACGCCATCGCCGTGATGGGCGTCGATATCGATATAGGCGATGCAGCGCAGGCCGTGGCGGCGTCGCAAAGCCTCGATCACCACGCCACAATCGTTGAATACACAGAATCCGGCCGCTCGGTCACGCGCCGCGTGATGCAGGCCGGCGATCGGCACGAAGGCGCGGCGCCGAGGCCCCGCCATGATCCACTCGGCGGCCTCGAGACTCGCGCCTACCACGCAGGCGGCCGCCTCATAGACGCCCCGGAAACTGGGCGTGTCGCCACGATCCAGCGCCCCGCTGCCCTGCTCGGAACTGCGCTGCACGAACTCGACGTGCGCGCGCGTATGAAAGAGCAGCAGGTCATCGACGCTGGCCTGCACGGGTTCGAGCAGCGTGACCCGCGCGGGCAGGCCCCGCAGCTCGAATTCCCGCTGAAAGGCACCATGGCGATCTGGCCCAAAAGGATGACCGCCCGGAAAACCGTACCTGGCAATGCGCTCGCCCATGGCGACCGCCGTTTGCGAACCCTGCTCGCTCAATTCCCTGACCCGCGGTGGCGGCCACGGCCTGGCCAGCGGGGAGCGTACCACAGCCTCGCCGGCCACCGGTCCGTGGCGCGAGCCGCCCCGCTTCAACGATAATGCCGAACTATGGCGCAATACATCTACACCATGAATCGGGTCTCGAAGATCGTGCCGCCCAAGCGCACGATACTCCGGGACATCAGCCTGTCGTTTTTTCCGGGCGCCAAGATTGGCGTGCTCGGGCTCAACGGTTCCGGCAAGTCGACCTTGTTGCGCATCATGGCCGGCATCGATACCAACATAGACGGCGAGGCGCGCGCGCAGGCAGGCATCCGTATCGGTTTTCTCACCCAGGAGCCGGAACTGGATCCCAACCACGATGTGCGCACGGCGGTGATGGCCGGCGTCGGTGAGACCTTCCAGCTGCTGCAGCGCTTCAATGAAATCAGCGATAGATTCGCGGAGCCGATGGACGACGAGCAGATGAACAAGCTGCTCGAAGAGCAGGCCAGACTGCAGGATAGAATTGACGCTGCTGGCGGCTGGGAACTGGAGCGCAAACTGGAAATCGCCGCCGATGCGCTGCGCCTGCCGCCCTGGGAGGCCCCGATTGCGCAGCTCTCGGGCGGTGAGAAGCGTCGCGTGGCATTGTGCCGATTGCTGCTCTCGCAGCCCGACATGCTGCTGCTCGATGAGCCCACCAATCATCTGGACGCCGAATCGGTGGCCTGGCTGGAGCGCTATCTCGAGGAATATCCTGGCACGGTAATCGCGGTAACGCACGATCGCTATTTTCTCGACAACGTGGCGCAGTGGATTCTCGAACTCGATCGCGGCCACGGCATTCCCTACGAAGGCAATTATTCTTCGTGGCTGGAGCAGAAGGAAAAGCGTCTGGCGCTCGAAGAGCGCGAACAGGACACGCTCCGCAAGACACTGCAGCGCGAGCTCGAATGGGTGCGCACCAATCCCAAGGCGCGCCAGGCCAAGAGCAAGGCGCGCCTGGCGCGCTACGAAGAACTGGCCTCAAGAGAATTCCAGCAGCGCAATGAAACCAACGAAATATATATTCCACCGGGCCCGCGCCTCGGTGAACTGGTGATTGAAGTCGCGGCGCTGCGCAAGGCCTTCGGTGACAAGCTGTTGTTCGACAAGCTGTCGCTGCGCCTGCCTCCGGGCGGCATTGTCGGCATCATCGGCCCGAACGGCGCCGGCAAGACCACGCTGTTCCGCATGCTCACCGGCGTGGAGAAACCCGACAGCGGCGAGATCCGCCTCGGCGGCACGGTGAAGCTGGCCTACGTCGATCAATCACGGCAGACGCTCGACGACAAGAAATCGGTCTGGGCGGAGATCTCTGGCGGCCAGGACATCATCAAGGTCGACAACTACGAGACGCCTTCGCGCGCCTACGTGGGGCGCTTCAATTTCAAGGGCACGCAGCAGCAGCAGCTGATCGGCGAGCTCTCCGGTGGGGAACGCAACCGCGTGCACCTGGCCAAGGTGCTCAAGAGCGGCGGCAACGTCCTGTTGCTCGACGAGCCAACCAACGATCTGGACGTCGAGACACTGCGTGCGCTGGAAGAGGCGCTGGTGAATTTCCCGGGATGCGCGGTAGTCATCTCACATGATCGCTGGTTCCTCGACCGCATCGCCACCCACATCCTGGCCTTCGAGGGCAATTCCGAGGTGATCTGGTTCGAGGGCAACTACCAGGACTACACCGCGGATCTGCGCCGGCGGCGAGGCGACGACGCCAACCAGCCACACCGGGTGAAATACAAACGACTGACAGGTTAGGCCCCGGGTGGCCACTCGCAGATTCGACCTGAATGAGATTATGTAACCCACTGCCTCTGCGGGGAAATACCCAATAGCGCACAGCCACCATTGGGCTACACTGATAGCCAACGCAGCGGCTGCCCAGGGGATTTTTCAGGCCGCGCGGGGTAAAACAGGGCGCATATGTCCACGCATATCGATGCCGGCGGCCGGCTGCATCACGATCAGGAAGCGAATCTCGCCCTGACCTGTCCGCATTGCCAGGTGCTCTCGCACATCACGCCAATCGCCGTGCCGGGCTTTGACGAACTGGTCACGCACCGGCCAAAACACGTCGGCGTGGTCTACCGGTGTGATTCCTGCAATGCGCCTATTTTCCTGCGCTTCCCGGTGAAGATGTTCGGCAATAACCGCGTCGAGCTTGGC
>JAYTUZ010000031.1:0-8198 GCA_043744295.1 Gammaproteobacteria bacterium
GCGCCGCCGCTCAACTGCTGCGCGCCCGTCAGTGCCACATCAACTGCCGCCAGGGCAGCCTGCCAGGTTCCCGCACTGATCGAGGTCTCCGCCGCGGCCGCGTAGTAACCCAGCTTGCCATCGATGTGAGTGGGCACCTTCTGCACCATGCGGCGCGCCGGCCAGCAACTGGGCACCGCTTCGCCGCGATAGCCTGCCGCCTGCCATTCTTCCCAGACATGCTCCAGGAAAGCGAGGTAGCCGGCGTCGTGGACGCGGCTGATAGGTCGCATTCCAAAGGATTCAGGCTCGATCACCGGGCCGAGTTTCGTGCTCGCGATGCGCTCCAGCACGAAGCGGGCCCGGTCGGCGCATTCGTGCGGAACAATGAATTCCCCCCCGTACAACTCCGTCTTCGCCAGCCGTAGCCGCTGTCTATCCGAGTAAACCGTTATCATTGAGTGAGTACTCCTGCGCTTGCGCAATCTTGGCTCAACCAAAAGGCGAAAGACAATGCCGGCAGCGCTGAACCGCACCCTCAAGTTCTGGGATCTCATCGTCTACGGCCTGGCCTACATTGCGCCCATCACGCCCCTGTCGACCCTGGGCTTTGTGTGGGAGTCCTCCAAGGGGCTGATAGCACTCGCCTACGTGCTGGGCGGCGTGTGCATGTATTTTACTGCCAAAAGCTACGCCATCATGACCGAGACCGTGCCCTCTGCCGGCTCCGTGTACGGCTTTGCACGCCACTGCCTCGGCGCCTATCCCGGGTTTCTCGCTGGCTGGCTGATACTGCTCGATTATCTGCTGATCCCCGCCTTTGTGTATGTGCTGATTGCGGTGGCGCTGGGCACACTGCTGCCCGGAGTCGATCGCTCGATCTGGATTGTCGTCATGGTCGCCACCACGCTGAGCATCAACTGGTTTGGCGTCACGGTCACCACCCGCGCGAATTTCATCGCCGTCATCATTCAGTCGCTGGTGATGTTCGCATTCCTGGCGCTGGCGCTGGTTGCCTTGAGCCACGGCAAGGGTACCGGCCATCTCTCGTTCGCGCCCTTCTGGAACACACACAGCTTCGACGGCGCTGCGCTGCTTACGGCAACTTCGATATGCATCATGTCGTTTCTCGGCTTCGATGCAATTTCAACGCTTTCGGAAGAGGTTGAAGGCAATGATCGTCGTGTCGTGGGACGTGCCATCATTGCTGTGCTGATCATCTCGGCACTGTTCTTTGTGCTCGTGACCTGGGTGCTCGGCAATCTGCTCCCCGGCATAACAATAAGGGACCCAGCGGCGGCCACCTATGAGTTGGCCGGCTGGGCGGTAGGTCCGTGGGCCGCCATCGCCATCGCCTGGGCGTATGTGCTGGTCGTGGGCCTCTCCAACGCCCTGCCCATGCAGGTCGGCGTCGCACGGGTGCTCTACGCCATGGGGCGCGATCGCCAGCTGCCGCACGCACTTGCGCGCATCCACCCGCGCTATCACACACCGTACGTGAGCATGATTGTCACCGCGATCATTTCCCTTAGCGTCGCGCTCGCCATGCGAAATCAGCTCGACAATCTCGCCACCATTGTAAACTTCGGCGCGCTCAGCGGCTTCCTGCTGCTGCAGATGTCGGTGATCAACTACTTCGGCATCCGTCTAAAATCTCACGCCTGGTTCGCGCACTGGTTGGCGCCCCTGCTCGGCATCGCTGTCGTGCTGGCGGTGTTCAGCGGCATGAGCGCGCTGGCGATGAAGGTCGGGCTCGCGTGGCTGGGTGTTGGCATGATCTACGGCCTGATCCTGAGGCTGCGGCATCGCGATGAGCTTGCGCTTTAGAAGACCGCCAACTTCCACGAATGTGGGTGCATAATCTCCCGATGAATGCACTCGTCGCGTCGCTGGCGGTCGCCCTCGTGCTTGCGCTTGCTGGCCGGTCCGCACCAGCTGCCGGCAAGCCATTTGCATGGCCCGACGGCACCAAGGCTGCTGTCAGCCTTAGCTACGACGATGCGATCAATTCGCAACTCGATAACGCGATTCCGGCGCTCAATAAGTACGGGCTTGCAGGCACATTCAATCTGGTCCTGAGCAGCGCTACCGTAAGCAAGCGCCTGGTCGAGTGGCGCCAGGCGGCAACGCAAGGTCACGAACTGGCGAACCATACGCTGTTTCACCAGTGCTCCCGCGCAGCACCCGGCCACGAATGGGTAACGGTTGATAACGATCTCGACAAAGTCAGCGTTGGGCAACTCGCGGCGCAGATACGCCTCGGCAACGCCATGCTCCACGCCATCGATGGCAGGACGGAGCGTACTTTCGCCGTACCCTGCGGCGATCTCAGGGCTGCCGGTGAGAATTATATCGCGGCGATCAAGACAGAATTCGTAGCCATCAAGTCTACCCCCGGTGGTGTCACACCGGACATGTGGAGACTGGATCCATTTGCCGTGAGTACGGCAGTGCCAATGAACGTCACTGGTGAGCAGTTGATTGCAATCGCCAAACAGGCCGCTGCGCAGGGCACGATGGCCAACTTCACTTTTCACGGGGTCGGTGGCGACTATCTTGCCGTGTCGAGCGAGGCGCACGAAGAGCTGTTGAAGTACCTCGCTGCCAACCGAGGCACCTACTGGACGGACACATTCATCAACATCATGATGTATGTGAAAAACCAACAGAGCCACGCGCCGTGACCCCCCCCTGCCGGGCGGCACGCAGTCGCGCGGCATTCCCGGAGTCCTCTCATGAGCATCGGGGTTCTCGATCCCCTCTCAAGCCTCCCCATCGGACCAGAGGCTCCGGCGCATGCGGCTCCGCACCCCGAACGCCGGGTGATCGCCGGTCGATTGATTCGACTCGAGCCGCTCGATCCGGACCGGCACAGCTCATCGCTGTGGCAGGACACGCATGGCATTGGCGCCGCGGCGCGCTGTGGGCTTCGAGACTCTGATGCGCATTGACCCGACGCACCGGTGCATCGAGGTCGGCAACATACTCTGCGGCAGGAGTCTGCAACGCACTCAACGAGCCGTCACGCCGGGCGGCGCTCAGTTTTTGGTTCAGCTGCGAAGGCAGCGTTCAAGCATTGGCTGGCGCCCTCGAATTTCGATGGCGCCGGCGCCCAGCGCCAGAGCCTCGCCGCACTGCGCAGTGCATGATTCGGTTACACTGAACCCATTACAGCCCGGCTCATGCCGTCAGACTCGGCCGAGGTCACAAACCCCGGTGGCCACAGTTCCCGACCGATTGCGGATAATGCAATCTATCGCCTGGTGCGCGCCGTTGACCGCGTGAGCCGCCACGAATTCGCGGTTCAGCTGAACGACGCGAACCGCGGCTATTTCTCCGAGATGGCAAGTCTGGTCAGCGGCGCGGACGGTGCCGCGATGGCGGGCATATCCATGGATTGAACGAGCGCGTCGGTGTGCAGTCGGTTCATGAAAGCCGGACATTCCTGTATCGGCTGGTCAAGTTCTATGCGGACCATTAAAGCTTGCCCGGGATAGCCCACTCAGGCCAGCCTTTTTTTGATCACGTGCTTTGCCAGTGCTGTCTGTGATAGCGTGCCGTGAGCACCGCCGACCTCTGGAGATTGCGATGACAGATGCGCTGGTGAAAACGCCATGGCATATTTGGCTGATCGGCGTGATCGCCGTGCTGTTCAACTCCATCGGAGTATTCGACTTCGTGATGAGCATGGCGCAAGGCGCCGCGTACCAAGCCAGTGCGGGCATGACGCCCGAACAGATCGCCCACTATCAACAGATGCCGGGTTGGATGACGGTCGTCTGGGCCGTCGGCGTCTTTGGGGCGCTCGTGGCTTCGATCCTCCTGCTGCTGCGCAGAAAGCTGGCGTTGCCCGTCTTTGTCCTGTCGCTGGCAGCATTTCTCATCAGCCTCCTTTACACGTACGTCCTCACGAACGGCGGCGCCATCATGGGCCAGCAGATGGCGATTACGAGCGCCGTTATCGCAGGGCTGCTGGGTTTCTTCAGCTGGTACTCATGGTCCATGGCCAAGCGGGGCGTGCTCCGCTGACCGGCCGTCCGTCAGGCACCGGGATGCATACGCTCACGAGCCCGTGGTACCTGCGTTCAGCTGGCGCTGGTAGTCGGCAGCGTCGAAATGCCCCTGCGACTCTGCGATCAATCCGTCCGGCCCGAACCGCCACTGTTCAAATCCACTGATCTGGACAGATTTGCCCGTGCCGCTGGGGCCTGAGTTGGTTCCGGTCAGCGTCCAGTGGTAGGTGATCTGAGCGCCGTTCACGGAAATTTTATCCATCCTGACCACCAGGTCAGGAAAGGCGGTCATGAAACCCTGGGCGACAGCAGTAATTGCCGCGCGCCCGACGGCCGGACTCCCGTCATTGACCTTCAGTGATCCCTGATCGGCAAAAAATGCCGCGACGCTGGCGGCCTTCTGGCTGCACCAGGCGGCAGTGTACCGAGCCCCGAACTCATTCAGCCTGGTCGAATCCATAGTGGTCGTCTCCGATGTGCAGGCGGCCAGAATGACAAGCAACAGCGACAGCAATTCTTTTCGGGGCGTCAGTGGGCACCGAGACATGGCCGGCTACTCAGCGACGCCAAGCTTGAGCGCGAGAAAGCTGGCGCTCGCTGCGTCGACGCGCAGCCAGGAGTCATGCCGCAGGAATCCGTGTATCTCATTCGGAATGATCAGCTCTTCAAAGGGTAGCTCCCGCGCTTCCAGCCGCCGCGCCAGATCGACGGTCTGCTGAATCGGCACATTGCGATCATCATCGCCGTGGATCAGCAGCACCGGCGATTTCCAGCCAACGACGCTGGCGACTGGCGATGAGTTCCAGGCAACCGCCATCGCCTCTTCGCGATCGCCCTTCTCGTAACGGCTCGACGGCTTGCCGACCCACTCGTCCATGAGCCGCGACCAATCGTGCACGCCGTGCAGATCCACGCCCGCTTTGAAAATGTCCGAATTGCGCGCCAGCGCCAGCGCCGTGAGATAGCCGCCGTAAGATCCGCCCCAGATGCCGATGCGCGCCGCGTCGACACTCGGCAGCGCCTGCAGGAAGTGGGCGCCCGCCAGAACATCCTGGTACTCGGCAGCCCCGGCGTTGCCCGCGTGCTCGGGCTGATGAAACGCGCGGCCGTAACCGATTCCCAATCGATAGTTCACGGACAGCACGACAAAACCGTGCGCCGCCAGATATTGATTCACCGCATAGGCATTGCTGTAGTAATCCATGTAATGCCAGCCGAGCAGCATTTGTCGTGGCGGGCCACCGTGCACGAAGATTACACCGGGCTTGTGCGTCGCAGCCCTTACCGCCGGATTCTCGAACAGCTGGCCATGGATGAGCGTGCCATCGGCCGCTGCAAAGGTCACGCGCTTGGGCACGACGAAAGCTGCGAGCGGAAAATCTGCCGGCATTGGGGCCTCCTCCACCGCGAAGCGCGACCGCCCGTCCAGACCCACGATGCCGATGGCCGGTGGCTGCTGCGCACCAGCGGCGATGAACGCGACCCGCTCGCGGGCCGCGCTGACCGGCGTCCACTCGAGTGCGCTGCCGGCGGTGAGCGCAAGCGGTGCGGCGCGGTCGACGGGCACGCGGAACACATGACGACGATCATCGTCGCCCGCGGCCGATCCGGTATTGGCGTCGTAAATCATGAAACGACGATCGCGGCTGATGGTCACGTGTTCGACCATGTAGGCGCCGGGGGTGAGCAGCAGCGGCGTACCGCCCGTCGCCGCGACGGTATAAAGATGCGGCCACTCATCCAGATACGCGAGGAACACCAGATGATCGCCCTGGGCCCAGTACAGGTTGGCTTCACCCTCGACGTCCGGAAAGGAACCCGCCAGCGTGCGGGGGCTGCGCCAGAGCGCGCGGCCGGTACCATCAAGTGCCGACGCCGTCCAGACGGACCAGGGATGCGGCACTTGCGTCAGGATCGGCTCCGGCGGACCACCATCGCCCGGTCGCCTGACAAAGGCCACGCGGTTGCCGTCCGGCGACCAGCGGGGCGACGCATCGAATCCGGTGGACGGCGCGAGATACCGCAGCGGCGTCGTCCTGGACGAGAAGATGCCGATGAAGGCATGGTCACCGCGATGGGAGACGAACGCAAGCCGGCCGCCATCCGGCGACCAGCGCAGATCGCTATTCTTGCCCCGATCGAAAAACAGACGTTCGGGCTTGCCCTCATCCAGGGACGCGCTCCACACATGACCGTCCTTGATGTAGGCCAGCTGCCCGGTCGCGGAAATCGCCGGCGCATTTCCATCGTCGATCTTGCGCGGCGCCCCGCCGCTCAAGGACACGCTCCAGATGGCCGCCGTGGGCTGCTCCGGCGATGAAGCCGGATCGGGCGCCAGGTTGCCCTCCGCTGGCCAATTGGCGTCCTGATCACCCCCGAGCACGTAGACCAGACGCGTGCCATCCGGTGAGAAGGTGATCTGGGTGATCTCCTGCCCATCGTCCTGCGTGAAATGCGTGACCGGCAGCGGGGCAAACGCGCGGCCGCGCGCCACCCAGACGTTGCGCACGCCGTCGATGTTGCGCACCCAGCCGATCACATCGGCATTCTCCGCCGCCACGAGTTGCGACTCATACGGGTAGTGCAGCGCCTGAGCCATCGTGAAGCCCGGACCCGCTGCCGCGCTGGCGTTGACGCAGAAGAGGACCAGCGCAGCCAGTACGCCTGATTCAAGTTGTCGGTATTTCATAAATCAACGTCCTTGGGCGCGGCCCGGGCACCATGGCGGGAAATGCCGATGGTCAGTGGGTATAATAGGCGAAACTGCCGGTACACCTCCGATGCTCATGAACTCATCCCCATCACGCGGCTTTCGCCGCTGGCTTCCTGCAGTCAAACTCGTCGCAGCGCTGGCAGCACTGGCGCTGGTCGCGATTCTCGGCTGGCTGAAGTGGCATGAAGAAGAACTGGTGTTTCATTCGGAGCTCAGTCACGCACAGGACGTGGGCCAGCTGCCGGCAGGCGCCGAGAGTTTGACCATCAACGCCGCGGGAGGTCATTCGCTGGCGGCGGTATTGCTGCGTGCCGAGCCCGCCGAGGATTCCGGGTTCTGGATCCTGCACCTGCATGGCAATGCGGACTCGGCGTTTTCTGTCGGGCAGCTGCGCCACGGGGAGCAATTGCGCGCACTGGGCCTGAATGTCCTGGCCGTGGATTATCGCGGCTTTGGGCGTAGCAGCGGCGTGGCCTCGGAGCGGCATATTGAAGAAGACGCGGAGGCGGCCTACCAGGAATTGATCCGGCGGGGTGTGTCGCCACGGCAGATCATCATATGGGGGCATTCGTTGGGTTCGGGTCCGGCGGTGTTTGTGGCCTCGCGTCATCCCGCGGCGGCGCTGGTGCTGTTTGGCGCGTACACGTCCGTTCCCGACGTCGCGGCCGACACCTATCCCTACCTGCCGGTCCGGTGGCTGGCTGGCATTCACTTCAACTCGCTGCAACGCATGCGCGACGTGCACATGCCGGTAGTCATCGCCCACAGCGTGAGCGACTCGATCATCCCCTATCACCACGCGCCGCAACTCTATGCCGCCGCCAATGAGCCAAAGCGACTACTGCGTCTGGATGAAGTGGTGCGGGATGGTTTCGGCGGCCACGTCGATGCGCTCTATGATCACCTGCGACAGCTGACGCCGTTGCTGCATGAACTGGCGGGTGTTAGCCAGCGTTAGCGTTAGCGCGCACCGGCTTGCCGCTAGCGGATTCGGGCTTCTGCTTCGATCCTGGCCGAGAATACCGCCGCCTCAAAGGTGGGTCTCTTGAGACGCGACCAGGTCTGTTCGGCGGCAAACTTGCCAATCATCTCGTCGACGGGCTCGCCCAGGCTCTCGAGCGCTTGCTGCACCTGTGCGACGACGTGCTCGGTGGGGACGACAGGCGTGGCGGCCATGAGACTGTTCCGAGCCTCCCGCAAAATGTTCGCGACGCTTGAAATCTCGATCGCTGCGAAGGCGGCTTCAGCGTCGCGCAGGACGATCTTCGGAATGGTGCCGAGATAGCGGGTGAGCGAGTGGTTCACGGCAGCGATCCAGAACTCGCAGGCCGTATGCATGACGCGTTCCGTGTGGGAGAAGCGGGTACCCGCGGCTTGCGCCTTCTGCAGTATCTTGAGCAGTGAGGCGCTCGTGGTTGCCGTATGTCCGTGTGGCTGTGTCATCGAGTCCCTTACCGCAGTGACAGGTTTTTTTGGTGTGCCCGATAAGGTTA
>JAYTUZ010000032.1:0-30864 GCA_043744295.1 Gammaproteobacteria bacterium
GAACGCTGAGTCCGGCAAATCCGCAGTGCGACACTCCGGCGGCGAGAATGTGGGTTAGTATCGGCGAACGAATCCTGCCGCGTCAGCTCATGGCTGGGGAATACATTGTTGCTTCGCGTTCTCGGTCTTTGCGGCTGCGCGCTGCTCGCGGGCTGTGCCACGGTGCCAGGCGAGCGTCCCTGGGGTCAGGACGTCACCCTCTCGCCCGGCTGGAGCAGGCTGCGCGGCGCGGCCGCGGCCGCAGCGCATGATCCCTGGGTATGGGCGCCACTGCTGGGGGCGGCGGGCTTGCAGGTCGGCAATTGGGATCACAAGGTATCGACCTGGGCACAGCGCGAGACACCGCTATTCGGTTCAGCCGGGCATGCCGCGACCTGGAGCGATACGCTGCGCAGCACTGCAGCCGTCGCCGATGCGGCAACGATACTCTTTACGCCGGTCGGCGACGACCGATCGCAATGGGCCTGGAACAAACTCAAGGGCTATGCGGTGGATGTGGCGGCGGCCAGCGCCGCCATTGGCACCACGCGACTGTTGAAGACGGCGGTCGGCCGTACGCGCCCCAACGGTCTCGACAACGAGAGTTTTCCATCGGGCCATGTGTCGACGGCGGCCAGCTACGATCGCCTGGCGGCGCGCAATCTCGATGACATCAACATGCGTCCAGGCGTACGGCGCGCGCTCGACTATGGCCTGAACGCAGTGACCTTCGGCACCGCCTGGGCGCGCCTCGAGGCGGGGGCGCACTATCCGTCGGACACGCTCTTCAGTATTGCGCTGGGCAATTTCACTGCAAATTTCTTCAAGAATGCCTTCATGGGCAGTGCCGCAGTCGAGCGCCAGAGTGTCGCAGTATTGCCCGCGCCGGGTGGTTTCACGCTGAGTTGGCAACTGCGCTGGTAAGGGCCTGGTCCGCGGGGCGGGCGCTCACGCAGCGCTCAGCGCCCTGGCGGGCGCTCGAGCATTGGCATGTGCTGCGGTTGCGCGGCCACGTGCGTGTACGCGTACAGGGCGATATCGGCGATGCTGTAGCGCTCGCCGACAAAGAATTGACGCCTGCCCAGATGCTGTTCCATGACGCCCAGGGCTTCGCGCCCGCGCGCCAGCCGCTGCGGCAATTCCGCGCGGCGCGGGCTGTCGGCCGGCAGATAGCGCATGATGAAGCGTGGCGTGGCAACGTAGGGCTCGTGGCTGTACTGCTCGAAGAACATCCACTGCAGCAGCTGCGCCCTCTTGAAGGAATCGGCGGGTACGAAGCGCGTGCCCTCGGCCAGGTACCAGAGTATGGCGTCGGACTCTGGCAGGCAGCGGCCATCGGCCAGCTCCAGCAGCGGAATGCGGCCGTTGGGATTCCTGGCCAGAAATTGCGGTGTGCGTGACTCGCCCTTGAGGATATCGAGCTCTATGTATCGGTAAGGCGTGCCCAGCTGCGCCAGCAACAGCCGGATCTTGTAGCCGTTGCCGGAATCGAGGTAGTCGTAGAGCGTGATCAGGTGGCGATCCCCCGGGCGTGGCGGCGGCTCGGCGTCGGCAGGCTCAGCGTCGCGCCAGCCACAGCAGCACAGCGCCGAAGGCGGTCATCACCATGCCCCACCAGAGGTTGATGTTGATACCGAGCGAGTGGGCATACATGGACGGGTCACCGATCCATCCCCACGCCACCAGCGACAAGCCAACAATGGTGAAGAACAGGCCGACGGGCGTGCGGATATCCAGATGCATGGCGTTCCTTGCGAGATCGTTCAGCGAAACACGAGGTTGAGCAACGCGGTGCAACCCAGCACCAGTACCGCCAGTACCACCGGTCGGCGCCACCAGGGTTCGCTCACCGCCACTACCGTGCGATCGGTCAGCGAATACACCAGGCCACGCAATTCCGCTTCAGGCCGCGGCCGCGTCACCAGGCTGATGAGCAGGGTGGCTACGAAGCTGGTACTCCAGGCCCAGATTGCGGTCCAGAAATTCTGCGCCATTTCGCTCGGGTAATGATGCACGACGGCGAGCCAGCCACCCTTGATGCCGGCCAGGGAACCCAGCGGCAGGGTCAGACCGTGATGCAGGGCCGCGCCCAGTGTGCCGAGGATCAGGCCGATGAAGGCCGCGTGGCCGGTAGTGCGCTTCCAGAACATGCCCAGCAGAAAGGTGGCAAACAGCGGCGCATTCACGAATGCGAACACCAGCTGCAACATGTCCATGATGTTGTTGAAGCGTGTCGCCACGTAGGCGGCTGCCACGGAAGCGCCGATGCCACCGACGGTCGCCAGGCGGCCGACCCGCAGGTAATGCGCATCGCTGGCGTCGCGGCGGATGTAGGCCTGGTAGATGTCGTAAGTGAACACCGTATTGAAGGCCGTGACATTGCCGGCCATGCCTGCCATGAAACTCGCCAGCAGCGCGGTAATGCCCACGCCCAGCATGCCCTGTGGAAAATAGTGCGCCAGCATCATGGGCATGGTCATATCGTAGTTCAGTGAGCCGTCGGCCTTGCTCGGCAGCATGAAGCCGTTCGCCACGGCACGCTGATGCAGCACGATCGCGATCATGCCCGGCAGTATCACCAGCAGCGGGAACAGCATTTTAGGGAAGGCAGCTATCAACGGCGCGCGGCGTGCTGAAGCCATGGAATCGGCGGCCATGGCGCGCTGCACGGTGAGGAAATCGGTGCACCAGTAACCGAAGGAGAGCACAAAGCCCAGGCCCATCGCCATGCCGAACCATTCCACGCCCATCGGATTATCGGCGGGGCTGCCCATGTGTGCCCAGGATTGCGCGAACGCGCCGCTGGCGAAACCACGCTCGGTCGACACCGTTGCCAGGCCGGCCTTGAGTCCCTCCCAGCCACCAACATCGTGCAGCCCCAGCAGCACCAGCGGCAGAAAGCCGAACACGATCATGAAAAACTGCAACACCTCGTTGTAGATCGCCGAGGTCAGGCCGCCCATGGTGATGTAGAGCAGCACGATGAGCGCACACAGCCAGACGCTCAATGTGAAGCTCCAGCCGAGCAGCAGGTTGAGCAGCAGACCCATCGCATACATGGAGATGCCCGAAGACAGCACGGTCATCAACGCAAAGGTGATGGCATTGAGGCCGCGGGTTTTTTCATCGAATCGGAGCTTGAGATATTCGGGCACCGAGCGCGCGCGCGAACCGTAATAGAACGGCATCATGAATATGGCCAGGAACACCATGGCCGGAATCGCGCCGATCCAGTAGAAGTGGCTGGTCATGATGCCGTACTTGGCGCCGGAGGCGGCCATGCCCATGACTTCCTGTGCACCGAGATTTGCGGAGATGAAGGCCAGGCCCGCGACCCAGGCTGGAATCGAGCGTCCGGACTGGAAAAAATCGGTGGTGGTCTTCATGTAGCGGCGCAGCGCAAAGCCGATGCCGAGCACGAAAGCAAAATAGAGGGCCATGATGGCCCAGTCGATGGTCCCCAGCTTCATGCCTGTCCCCGCCGCGCCGTGGGCGCTGTCGTTTCACCGCATGTTAGCCGAGCGCAGTCTATGAAGTCACGACCGGGGTATCCTCACGCCCGCCCCATTCGGTCCAGGAACCATCGTACAACGCGCCTTCCGGCAGGCCCGCCACGGCCAAACCCAGAGTCAGCACCGCGGCGGTGAGGCCTGAACCGCAACTGGTCACCACTGCGGTGTCATCACTGACGCCGGCGCGCGCAAAACGCGCGCGCAGTGCGGCGCGCGGCAGGAGTGTCTGATCGGCTGCCAGCAATTCCGTGTAGGGGATACTGCGCGCGCCCGGCATATGACCGGGCCGCAAGCCGGGGCGCGGTTCCGGCGCACGCGCGTAAAAGCGCTCACTCGAACGTGCGTCGAGCACCAGCTCACGCGGCGCACGGATATTGTCCAGCATGTCGCCCAGGCCACGCAGGCGCTGGGCGCGCAGCGATGCCCGGAACGCAGGCGGCCCGGGTGTTGCCTTGCTCAGGGGCGGCGCGGCGCCGGATTCCAGAATGCGTCCTTCACGCCGCCACTTCGGCAGGCCGCCATCGAGTACCGCGACGGCATCGTGCCCAAACAGACGCAGCATCCACCAGGCACGCGCGGCGGAAAATATTCCGAGCTGATCATAGAACACGATGCGACTGGCATTGCTGATGCCCAACTCACTCACCAGTCGCTCAAAGCGGCCGACGGCGGGCACCATGTGCGGCAAGACACTGTCGGGATCGGCAACAGTATTGATATCGTAGTAGCGTGCACCGGGAATTCGTGCGGCCGCGCACAAGCTGCGCGCCTGACGCGCATCACCTGGCATATAGATCGTGGCGTCGCAGACCACGAGATCAGGCTTGCCAAGTTCGGCAGCGAGCCAGTCGGTAGTGACAAGACTATCCACGAATCATCATGCAGTTGGCCGCGGCGTATGCGCAAGTTCGCCGCGGCCGCTGCGCACGAGTTATGATACGGGAATGAAATGCCTCAACATTGGCGTCGCCTGCGCTGCTGTGCTGCTGGCCGGGTGCGAGACCGTGAGCACGACCGCTCCGGGTGCAGTCGGCATCGAGCGCAGGCAGGTCATGTGGGTCTCCGAAGCCGAGGTCGAACAGGGTGCCGCGAAGTCCTATGCCGACGAGCTCGGCAAGGCGCGAGGCAAGGGACAGCTCAACACCGATGCAGCTCTGGCCAGGCGGGTGCGCACCATCGCCGATCGCCTGATCAAACAGACCCCGGTATTCAGGGCCGATGCCGCCGGCTGGGCCTGGGATGTGAACGTACAGACCACGCCTGAATTGAACGCTTACTGCATGCCTGGCGGCAAGATCATGGTGTACTCGGGGCTGGTCGACAAACTCAAGCTCAGCGATGCCGAGCTGGCCACGGTCGTCGGTCACGAAATGGCGCATGCACTGCGCGAACACAGCCGTGAAGCGGTGTCGCGTGCCTATGCCGAGCAACTGGGCCTCGGCGCGCTCGGCGCCCTGACGGGCATCGGCGATTCCGGCGTGCAGCTCGCCGGCATGATTACCCAGGTTACTTTCGGCCTGCCGCGCAGCCGCGTGCAGGAGGCCGAAGCCGATCGCATCGGCCTCGAACTCATGGCGCGCGCCGGCTACGATCCGCACGCAGCGCTGACCCTGTGGCAGAAGATGGCGCAGGCTGGTGGCGGCAGCACGCCAGCGTTCCTGAGCACCCATCCTTCCAGCAGCACGCGCCAGGCCGATCTGACGGCCCTGTTGCCGCGCGTGTTACCGCTCTATGCCGCGGCCAGCAAGCCGTAGCGCAACGCCAGCCAATGCCCTTCGATCTGCAGCCGACCCTGGGCAACGAGCGTGTTCAGCTGGCGCCGTTGCGCGCTGACGACTTCTCCAGGCTTTATGCCGTGGCCAGCGACCCGCTGATCTGGGAGCAGCATCCGAATCAGAACCGCTACCAGGAAGGCGTGTTCCGCAACTATTTTCAGGGCGCCATGGAATCGGGCGGTGCGCTGTTGATCGCCGATGCCACCTCGGGCGCAGCGATCGGCAGTTCCAGGTTCTACGATCTGGATGAAACGGCCGGCAGCGTTGCCATCGGCTATACCTTTCTGTCCAGAAAATACTGGGGTGGAGCCACCAACCGCGCCCTCAAGACGCTGATGCTCGATCATGCCTTTGCTTGCGTGGCACGCGTCCTGTTTCATGTCGGTGAACGCAACACGCGTTCGCGCACCGCCATGGAGCGATTGGGCGGCGTCATCATCGGCAAGACGCCGATCGCCTACTACGGCGAGGCCGCCTCAACCAATGTCATCTATGCGATTGACCGCGACGCCTGGCGGGCCGCCACCGGCACCGGTGGCACGCCCAGCGGGCGCGCTCCAGGATCACGCAGCGCGAGTTGACTTCAGCGTCGCTCGCGGTCGGGATGACGTTCGCCGCGATCAACATGATTGCTCGGCGTCGGCGCTCGCGGCGCCTGCGCCTGGGGCTGTGTCTGCGGCGGCGCGTACTGGTGTTCGTGCCGCGGCGCGGGCGGCGGCGTATTGATCGGCGGCGCCGGGCGCACGGGTGGCTGCCAGTCGTGCCGCATCGGCGCAGGTTCACGCTGCACCGGTGGCGGGTTCTGTGCCTGTGGCGCGCGCTGCTCCATTGGCATGGAGCGCGGCGCCGGCTCGGCCGGTTCCATGCGGCGCTGCTGCAGCGGCACGTAGCGGCCTGACGCTGCGTCGCGTGTGTCGCCCGACGCAGTCGATGGCGGCGCGGGGCGCGCTGCGGGCGACGGGCCGGTCGCCGGCATCGGCCGTTCGAAGAGCGCGCGGTCGGGCCGTGAAACCGGACGATCACGCGACGCTTCGCGGCCGAAACTGCGCGCGACCGGCTTGACGTCAATCACCCCGGTGCGCAGCGGCGCGCTGCGCTGCTCATCAGCGTCGACCGCAAGTCGATTGCGTCCTACCGGCCGCGCTGACACGAAGGTATCGTGTGACACCGAGGTCAACGCTCCGGGTACCGCCTGGTGCGCATAGCGGTGCTGGCCGCGCTCGCCGCCTGGCAGATCGGCGTCGTTATCCTGGTCAAGCGCGTGCGCGAGCGCACCGCGCTCAAGATGCGTGTTGCTCGAGTTGGCGGCCTGCAGATAGTTGCGGCTGGCGCGATACGGCGGGCGATAGACTTCGTTGTAGCCCAGCGGCACCCAACCGACACGCCGCATATCGTGCGGGTCGTGCGCCCCGCGCCGCTCGCGCGGGCCGTCGTACCGCCCATGTTCGGGATGTGCGCCTACCCAGGCGACCAGTGCTGGCGCAAACACCGGGCGGTGTGCGTGTACCGGCCCCGGTGCCCAACCCCAGCCATCGTACCGATGCACCCAGCGCCCGTAGTGGCAAGGTGCAAACCCCCAGGGCGCGTCATCGATCCAGGTCCAGCCCCACGGACCGATCCAGCTCCAGTAACCAAACCGGTACGGTGCCCAGCCTATGACCAGATGCTGCGGCACCCACACCGAACCGTACAGCGGATCGACGACCCAGTCACCGTAACCATCGAGTTCTTCATAGCCGACAACATCGCGCGAAACGTAACGCGCCGAACGCGAACTGTCTTCACGCCGATCACGGTCCTCGGCCCACAGATCGAGGCTGTCGGTGGCGCCAGCAGCGGCCAGCTCCAGGCCAGATTGATCGCCACCGAAAATTTCCGCAGCTTCGTTGGCGTGCAGTACCTGCGCGCCGCCGCTACCCTGGAAACGCGCGCGCCCACTCCAGACCGCCAGGCGCACCCGCTCGTCGCGATCGGCGACATTGAGGCGATAACCGCCGGCGTCGAGCAGCTCAACGTCACCGACCGGGGTTTCAATATTGAAGACCTCATCGACATCGAGCTGCCGCACACGCACGCTCAGGGATCCGGCGGTGAGCCGCAGGCGGATGGTGCGATCGTCGATAGTGATGAACTGCAAGGCGGTACTGGCGCCGAGGCGCAGTACCGTAGAGCCAATATGCACTTCGGCGCGCGCGCCGGATTCGATCCAGAGTCTGTCACCGCCCGTGAGCGGACGATTGACCAGATCATCGACCCAGGTATCGCTACCGGCAAGTTGCAGCGCGCCACGCCCGTCGAGCAGATTGACGCGTGCCACGCGACCCGGCGGATCGCCTTCAGAAACGGCATCGGCTGCCGCCGGCGCGCCGTACAGCAGTGCGCCACCCATGCACACCAGCGCCGCCAACCAGGAGCGCGTCGGCGTGACGGCCAGTATCGATTTGCTACCTGACATGTTGGTACCCTCGCGTTGCAGCATCAACCGGCGCCGTTGCGCCCCCGACCCTACCAGGTCGATAGGCTCTTTGAGCAGCGGACCGGCTTATAGTGCCGCAAAAAGCAGCAGCTCAGCACATGGCAAAAAACATTTTGCTGCTGGGCATACAGTTCAGCCAGGGTTAAGGAGCGCGAGTAGCGAGCTCCAACAAAACAGGGCGCCATGGGCGCCCTGCTCCATACCAGCCGACCGGGGATCTGTTACTTCGACCTGCCGCCCGGGAACTTGGCGAAGATCGCCGTAACCGCTTCGTTGATGCGTCTCTCGGCTTCGGCTCCGGTCAGGCGTGTGACATCGACGTCGACATAGGCGTGCCAAAGAGCCTCATGCGTGTGGGCATTGAAGAGGTTTACCGAAACGCGACCTTCGCGATAGCTGCGCGGCGAGGACTCCCAGGCCAGCGAACCGAAACTGCCGGGGTGACCCCAGCCCCAGCCCAGGCCCCAGCCCCAACCCCAGCCAGCACGCGGGTAACCGTCATCGAGCGCCAGCCGCGAGCCGATCGCGTAGCCCACAGCGCAATCAGCCACGGCCTCGGCTGCCGGCTGCAGGCCGTGAGCCGCCAGATTGCTCTGGATCGCCTCGCGCAGGCGCTTTTCATTGAGGGGATTGGCAAAGGCCGGTGCGGAATCCGGGGACTTTTGCTCCGCATCGCCAAAAGTGTAGCTGTGGCACATGCCGACCGATGCCCTGGCATCGACATCGGAGCGCGCCCGCAGCGCACAACCAGAAACCGTCAGCACGACGGCCGCGGCCAGAATTCCCAAACTGCTATACGGTGACATCGACCCCTCCTACCCAGGCACCAGCCTGAATCTGGTCTCCTATCCTAGTATAGAGTCCGACGCCGCAGACAAAGTTCTCGGCAGGATGCGGGAATAAGCTCTCAGGCATGCATGCGTACGATCAGCGCCAGGGCACCGACCACGACGATGGAGCCGATAACTACGAAACGCATGAAACTGTCTTTGTTTTCCATGGGCACCAGCATGCCGTCATTGCAGCACTGCTTTCCATGATGGCGCTCACGCAAATTGCGACCGGGCCTGTCAACGCGCGGCTGATTCTGGCGTTATGGAATAAGCGGACCGATTATGCCCCATTCAGCAGACTGTAGAGCAGCGCCGCAGCCACCAATAACGCGCCGATCGAGATCACCAGTACCGCGGCCGCGGCACAGTCCTTGACCATGCGTATCTGCGGGTGCAGGTCCGGATGCAGATGATCGGCCAGGCGCTCCAGCGCGGTGTTGAAGAGTTCCGCGGCGATCACCGCGCTACTGACCAGCAGCGTCAGCGCCCACCACACCGGCGCCGGCCGCAGCACGCACAGCAGCGCGACCACCAGTACAACTGCCAGCAGCTGCGTCCGCAGGCTCTGCTCACTCGAGCATGCATGCCGCAGGCCCGCCAGGGCGAAACCGAGCCGTGTCGCGAAGCGCTTGTTCTTGAGGGTATTCATAGCCACCCGCGGTTAACATCTCGGGCCGATTACGCCACGCTATACTAGCACCCGATCACCCACCGGCACTCACGGGGAATGCAATTGAAGACACGCTCTCCCGCCGCAGTGGGCCTGCTCGCCGCGAGCCTGCTGTGCACGGGCGTCGCACGCGCCGGCGGCGGACTGCTGGGGCTCGATCATTTCGTTGTTGCTGACGATCACGGCATCTGGGCGCGGCACAACCAGTTGCTGCTGATCGATGCCATGCTGCTGGGCGAAGCCGGAATCGCGCTCTGGGAGGGAAACGACAGCCGCCTGGGGCACACGCTGTGGCAATCGATCGACGCCACAGTGGTTGGCGGCGTGGCCGCGCAAGGCATGAAGATGGCTTTTTCGCGATCCCGGCCCAACCAGTCCCCCGATCCTGACCTGTGGTTCCAGGGCAGCGGCCACAACAGTTTCCCGAGTGGCGAGGTGACCGTCACCAGCGCGATCGTCACGCCGATCCTGCTGGAGTACAGGCACGACCACCCCTGGGTCTACGCTCTCGAAGTACTGCCCCTGTACGACGCCATCGCGCGGGTCAAGGTACACGGCCACTGGCAATCCGACGTACTGGCCGGTTACGCGCTCGGTACTGCCGCCGGCTACTTCATGCACCAACGCCAGAACACGCCACTCGTGCTGAGCGTATTACCGGGCGGCTTTTACATCGGCTTCAGAAAACGCTTCAATTAATTGCGGTGTGCGCCAGCGATCAGCACGCGCACTGCCGCTTCGATTCCCTGCTGGTCCTGTGAATTGAAGCGCGCAAGATGCGGGCTGTCGAGATCGAACACGCCCAGCAGGCTGCCGTCGCTGCGCACCGCGGGCACGACCAGCTCCGCGCGTGACGCCGTATCACAGGCAATGTGCCCCGGAAAGGCGTGTACGTCCGGCACCAGCAGCGAGACACGCTGCTGCGCCGCCACGCCGCATACGCCGCGACCCATGGCGATGCGCACGCAGGCGGGCTTGCCCTGGAACGGGCCGAGCACCAGCTCATCGCCACGCAGAAAATACCAGCCGGCCCAGTTCAGATCGGGCAGCGTGTGGTACACGAGCGCCGCAAAGTTGGCCGCATTGGCAACCAGATCATGCTCGCCGGCGAGCAGGCCCGCGAGCGCGCGGTGCAAATCGGCGTACAGCACTGCGCGCTCGCTGCTGCTGCTCCGTGGCGTCTCGGGCATCATCGCGGCATCATAAAGGGAAAGTCAGGCGGCTGCTGCGCTACCCGCCAGACGTACGCAGTTGCGGCCCTCATTCTTGGCCTGGTACAGCGCCTTGTCGGCGCGATCAATCGTCCGTTCCACACTCTCGCCAGCCAGCGGCATCGCGACGCCAATGGAAATGGTGACCTGGGCGATCACCTCGTCGCTGCCGCTGCGACGGATACGCAGCTTGCCAAATGAGGTGCGAATCTGCTCGGCCAGCGCCAGTGCCCCGCGCGCCGGCGTATCGGGGAGCAGCACCATGAATTCCTCGCCACCGAAGCGCGCCACGATGTCGCGGCCTTTCACGGCGCTCTTCAGCACCTGCGCGGTGGCGCGAATGACCTGGTCACCGACCAGATGCCCGTAAGTATCGTTGACACGCTTGAAGTGATCGATGTCCGCCAGCAGCAGTGCTGCGCTCGGGAGTCGATCACCGTGCTCGCCAAACAGTTCGGCCAGCGTGCGTTCAAAGCCGCGGCGATTATGCAGACCAGTGAGCGGGTCGGTGAGCGCCTCGGTCTGCAGTTCGCCCAGATTGGAGCGCAGTTGCGCCAGTTCCGTGCGGCTGGCTGTCAGTTCGGCCTGCACTTTTTCGGTCGTAGTGCGCGCCGCAGTCGTTGAGTCAACCAGCGACTTGATTGCCCGTTGCAGTCCCGCGGAATCGTTGATCGCGCCCAACTCCTGCTCGGAGGCTGCCAGGGCGCGCGCGTAGTCCGCGGTGCCTTCACCGGAAGCGGCGGCGATCTCGCCCAGCTTGCGCAGCAGCTCCCCCAGGCCTTCCTGCATCGCTTGTGCGGAGCGGCTGTCGCGCGCCGCGACGTGTCGCTGATGGAGCTGCTCGATGTCAGGCTGGCCGATGGCTGCGGACGCCTGCAGGCACGAATTGAGTTCCGCGCTCAGTGGCTGGTTGAGACCCGCAAGATGCTCGTACCAGACCGAGTAAGCGGTCGGCGCGTAGTGCCCGCCGTGCCTGGCAATGTGCGGCAGCACCAACCGAAGGAGCTCGGCGCTTTCTGCTGCGGTATGCGGATAATGCATGAAAAGTCCCTGTCACTTTCGGGTATGCCTGCCCGGAGTATCGTCACCGGCTGGGGAAACTTGACACGCCCGGCGGTGCCGTCAGTGGCCGCCCTGCACCAGCAGGCCCTCCAGGCGCAGAGCCTCGCCCAGCTGCTCTTCTATATCGGCGGCCTCGCCCCGGGCTATACCCTGCAAATGGAGTGTCGGGCCAGCGAGCAGCTCCAGGCCACGGCGTGTCACGCTGCCGGCAGCTCGAATGCCGGCCTTATGCTGATCAAACCGCAAGGCCGGCGGGTAGCTGCTCATACCGACATAGACGCCATAGGGGTCAGGGCGCGAGTCGCTGTAGTCGAGCAGCACCAGGTAGATATTGGAGCGTCCGCGGCGCCGGGGCTGGAAGCGTGCCGCGACCTCGTAAGCCAGGGGCAGCCATTCGACATGGCGCATGGGCAACCAATCGGGCACCGACGCCGCCGCTTGCCGCCACAAAACTGTGAGCCACTGCTCAATGTGGACCGCCATCGCACCGCGCATCCACAGCTCATGAATGCAGTGCGCACCCGCTACACCATCGCCTGCCAGGCAGGCTGTCCGCAGGCGCTCGCCCAGGGCGTCGTCATTTGACAATCGCAACGGACGCTCGGCCGGCGAGACCGTGCGCAGCTTCACAGGTGTTGTTCGGCGTTTGCCAGGCACGGGCGCTAGAATAGCGCGCCCGCTGCGCCGTGCCGAAGGCACTTTCACTACCGAAACCCGGAGACCTGCATGACCCGCATATTCCCACTGATTGTGCTGAGCACCCTGAGTGCTGCTGCCTGGGCCGCCGCGCCTGCCACGCCTGCTGCAGCGGCCGCGACTGCTGGCGGCCTGCAGACTGAGGAAGACAAGACCGCCTATGCCATCGGGCAGATCGTCGGCAGCAATCTCAAGAGCTTCACCTTCAGCAAGCACGAAATGCAGATGGTGGAGTCCGGCTTCGCGGCTGGCCTGCACGGCACCAAGCCTGCAGTCGATGTCGATAGCTATCGCAGCAAAGCGCAGGCCCTGCAGGTCGCGCGCGTCGGCCTGCTGGTCGAGAAATCGAAGCAGGCCGGCAAGGACTTTCGTGCCAAGGCGGCCACCGACAAGGACACCGAGACCACCAGCACCGGCGTCGTCATTACGACCCTCAGCGCGGGCAGCGGCGCCGCGCCGACGGCGGACGATCAGGTCAAGGTGCACTACGAAGGCAAGCTGACTGATGGCACCCTATTCGACAGTTCGATACAGCGCGGCGAACCCATGACCTTCAAGCTCTCCGCGGTCGTGCCCTGCTGGACCGAGGCCCTGCAGCATATGAAAGTGGGCGGCAAGAGCCGAATTATCTGCCCCTCGGACGTCGCCTATGGCGATCGCGGCTCGCCACCGAAGATTCCCGGCGGCGCGACTCTGGTGTTCAACGTGGAACTGCTCGATATCGTGAAGTGATCATGAAATATCTGCACACCATGGTGCGGGTTGCTGATCTGACCGCCTCACTGCGCTTCTACTGCGAGGCGCTCGGTCTGCGCGAACTGCATCGAACCGAGTATCAACAGGGTCGCTATACGCTGGTATTCCTGTGCGCGCCGGGTGATGAGAGCGCGCAGCTGGAACTCACCTACAACTGGGATGCGGAATCCTACAGCGGCGGCCGCAACTTCGGGCACCTGGCCTACGAGGTAAGCGACATCTACGCCAGCTGTCAGCGACTGCTGGATCACGGCGTCACCATACTGCGTCCGCCGCGCGATGGCCGCATGGCCTTCGTACGCTCGCCCGATCAGATCTCCATAGAGCTCTTGCAGCAGGGCGAGCGACAGCCGGCGCGTGAACCCTGGGCATCGATGCCCAACATCGGCAACTGGTAATGAGCATCAAGTTTACACTCAGCCCGCTGGAAGCCCGGGTGATCGGCTGCCTGATTGAAAAGCAGATCACCACCCCGGATCAGTATCCGCTGTCGATGAATGCGCTCACCAATGCCTGTAACCAGAAGAGCAATCGCGACCCGGTGCTGAATCTGTCCGAGTCGGAAGTGCAGCAGCTGGTCGATGGTCTGGTGCGCAAGCACCTGATGATCGAGCGTAGTGGCTTCGGCAGCCGGGTTGCCAAGTATCAACATTGCTTTTGCAATACAGAATTCTCCGGGCTCAAGTTTTCGTTGCAGGAACTGGCGATTGTCTGCGAACTGCTGCTGCGCGGCCCGCAGACACCCGGTGAACTGCGCACCCGCGCTGCGCGCATGACGCCGTTCGTCAACAGTAGTGATGTCGAGAGCGCCCTGGCGGCGCTGGCGGGCCGCGCCGAAGGCGCACTGGTGGTGCAATTGCCGCGCGAACCGGGACGACGTGACTCGCGCCATGCGCAGTTATTCACTGGCTCCCCTGCCGAAGCGACTGTGAAGCCAAGCGGCGAGGAATCCGCACATGGCGCCAGCCGGAGCATCGCGGCGGCAAGCACCGCAGTACCTACGGGCCCGGCCAGCGAGCGTTTGGATCAGCTCGAACGACAGGTGCTCGAGCTGCGCGCCATGGTGGAAGAATTGCAGATCGAGTTGCAGACGCGGCCGTGAATTTAAAGGGCAGGCAATGAAGATCTTCGCCAAGCAAGCACCCAGAACACCCAAGGAACCCCTGGCACTCGGTCAGCATCGTACCGGGCGCCGTGCCTGCCGCTGAAGAACTGCAGCGACCCGGATCATTGCCAATGCAAGTTTCAGCATCATCCCGATCGGCGCGATGGCCCGCGCCGTGCAGACGACAGCGGCGGCGGACAGGGCAAGGCACCTGGCAGCAATAGGCGCCGACCAGGCGAACGCCGGGCCTAGCGAATCACCCTGCGCACCGGTTTAGCGAGGCGTACGGCGGCATTGACCAGCCAGGGCGCATGCCGGTAAGCCCACACCACGAACCGGCCATGCCCGGTCACGACGCGCTCGCGCTGGCGTCGGCGAACCGCCCGCACAATGGTGCGCGCTGCGCTCGCGGCGGATACCAGCAACCAGTCGGGCACGCTCTCCGGTGCGTCGGTGTGCAGGCGCCCGGCATTGTCGACCTGGCGAAATTCCGAGGCTATATAGCCAGGCGAAATCAGCGTCACGCTGACTCCGTGGCGTCGCAGTTCGCCGCGCAGGGCATAGGCCAGTGCGCGCACTGCAAACTTGCTCATCGAGTAGGCGGAGATGCCAGGCAGGGAGACGTGCCCCGCGATGCTGCCGACTATGACGACGCTGCCGCGACGCTCGCGCAGCTCGCCGAGCGCAGCCTGAATAGTACGCAGCACACCGAACACATTGGTATCGAACTGACGCTGGTAGTCGGCCAGTGTCAGCTTTTCGAAGCGGCCGGCCACCGCAAAGCCGGCATTGGCAATCACAATATCAACACCGAGGCCGGCGGCGCGCGCCTGCTCGATTACCCGCTCGCAATCACCTGCACGCCGCACATCGCAGCAGCAGACCAGCGCCTGACCACCGGCGATGCGGATTTCCGCCGCCAGGGCTTCGAGCCGCTCGAGTCGGCGCGCCGCGAGCACCAGCGCCGCGCCCTGCGCTGCAAATTCGCGCGCCAGCGCAGCGCCGATGCCGGAGGAAGCCCCGGTAATCAGCACCGTACGGCCCGCGAAAGCTGTGCGCTTCAATGTGCACCGGCGCCGAGGCCGCGATACTCCAGCAGTGGCTGTACGTCCGGAGCGCGACCGTAGAACTGCTCGAACAGCCGCTGCGGACTCTCGGTGCGGCCACGCGACAGTACCTTGTCGCGCAACACCGCGCCGTTGGCGCGCGTCAGGCCACCATGCTGATGCAACCATTGACCGGTATCACGGGCCAGCACTTCGCTCCACAGGTAAGCGTAATAGCCGGCTGAATACCCGCTCGCAAAAACATGGCGAAAATACTGCGCGTGGTAACGCGGCGGCCCTACCGCCAGATCGAGGCCCAGGCGCTGCAGTGAGCGGTGTTCAAAGGCGGCAATGTCGCTCACCGCCGGAGCCTGACTGGCACTCACTTCATGCAAAGCCAGATCAATGGCCGCCGCCGAGATGATCTCGGTTGTGCCATAGCCCTGGTTGAATTTCTGCGCCGCCAGGACTTTCTGCAGCAAGGCCGGCGGCAACGGCTCGCCGGTCTGATAGTGGCACGCATAGTGGGCGAGCACGGCCGGCTCGCGCGCCCACATTTCGTTGTATTGCGAAGGGTACTCGACAAAATCGCGCGCGGTGCGCGTACCAGCCAGACTCTCATACCTGACGTTGGACAGCAGACCATGAAGCGCATGGCCGATCTTGTTGTCACGCGCGAAATAGTCGGTGATGAACAGCCCCAGGGCGGAACCGTCGGCGTCGAAAACTTCATGGATGCCCACGTCCGGGCCGTCGACCGGCAGATCCTTGCGTTCCTTGAAGCTCAGGCCGAACAGTTCGTGTGCCGCGTAGAACACGCCATCCTGCAGCACACGGTTGAGTTCGAAATAGGGCTTTACCTCGGATTCATTGAAATCGTACCGGGCTTTGCGCAGCTGCTCGGCGTAGAAATCCCAATCCCAGGCTTGCAGGATAATGGGCTTGCTATGCGTTGCCGCGGCCTGTGCGGCGATAAGCCTGCGAATCTGTGCGGCCTCGCGTCGTACCGCGGCACGTGCCGGCCCCGCCAACCGGCGCAGCATGGCGTCGGCCGCTGCCGGTGTAGCAGCGGTCTCGTCCTCGAGCACAAAGGCTGCATGACTGGCGTAACCGAGCAGCTGCGCGCGCGCGGCGCGTAATTTCACCAACTGCGCCAGCAGCCACTGGCCGTTCAGGCCGCGGGATCTTGCCGCTTGCGCCGCACTCGCAAGCTGCGCCGTTGACAGGCCCTCGAGTTCGCTCGGCTGTGCGACGATCACCCCACCATTGCGCGACGCCTTGAGCGGATTCTGGCCGAAGCGCGCCTCCAGGGCGGAGATTTCGGCGTTGTATTGCCGCAGCTGCGCTTTCGCTGCCTCGGGCAGGCGGGCTCCGGCGCGCACCATTTCCAGATGTTGGCGCTCGAGCAGCGCCAGCGATTCGGCATCGAGCCCGAGCGGACACGGCTCCGCGGGCTTGGTCTGTATCTGCGACATGACATGTTCTCGCTACAGGAATGGGGCATTATTGCACTTTCTGGTTTGGTGGAATTCTGAACAACATGCCAGCGGCAATATGCAGGCTTCGGTCGGCCTATGGGCGCAGCTGGGCGGTGCTTGCGCTGCTGCTGGCCAGTGCCAGTGTGCAGGCCGGCACCGCGCAGGATCTGAGCTCGACCGCCCGCCGTCTGCTGGGCGCTGACCAGGGCGTCTATGTCGAGAGCAGCGATGGCACCGTGCTGCTTGCCCAGGCAGCGGCCACGGCGGTACACCCGGCCTCGGTGTCCAAGATACCCACGAGCCTCGCACTGCTGCGGCGACTGGGACCCAATCATCGATTCGTCACCACCATCGCCGCGACCGGCCCGCTGCATGATGGCGTCATCCAGGGCGATCTGCTGTTCGAGGGCGGCGGCGACCCCTACTTCGTCGATGAAAATGCCCTGCTGGTCGTGGCACGACTGCGTGCCCTTGGCGTAGTGCGTGTCGCGGGCACACTGCGACTGACCGGCAACGTGATGTTTGACTGGCAAGGCACAGCCACGAGCGCACGCCTGCGTGCCGTGCTGGCAGGAGCCGCGCCAACAGCGGCGTGGCAGGAGGTGTGCACTGCCTGGCCGGACCTGGCCGGCGCCGCCGCCGGACCTGCGCCGGCATTGAGTTTTGACGACCTGCCCTTTGATAGCGCAGCGGCCGGGTCGCAAGCGCTGCTCCTGCACCGCTCACAACCGCTGGTGCCACTGGTCAAGGCGCTCAACGATTACTCCAACAACATTTTCAAGCCGCTCGCCGACGCCGCCGGTGGCGCTGCCGCCGTCCAGGAGATCGCCCGGGCCGCGGTGCCGGAAGCCATGCGCGCCGAGATCATTCTGGGCGATGGCGCCGGCACCGACGCGCGCAATCGCCTGAGCCCGCGCGCGGTCGTCAAACTGCTGCGCGCGCTCGAGCAGGAGTTGCTGGAATCCGGGCACTCGCTGGTGGACATTCTCCCGGTAGCGGGCGTCGATGCAGGCACGCTGCGCGACCGTCTGGACAGTACCTCAGACAGCGGCCGGATCGTGGGCAAGACCGGCACCTTCGGCGACTACGGCGCCAGCGCCCTGAGCGGCGCCATTCGTACCAGTGATCGCGGCACGGTCTATTTTGCCATCCTCAATCATGGCGTGCCCGTGGCCACGGCACGGCGCCGCCAGGACGCCTTCGTGCACGCATTGCTGGCAAAGCTGCACACCCTGAGGTGGACCTATCTGCGCGATGATCGACCAGCCGTGGCGCGCGCCGAAATTGTACTGGCCAGTCCGGCCGCCACGGCACTGCAATCTGCCCAATAACGCACTGGAGTTGCACATGACTGCGAAGATTGGCGAAGCGAATGTTTTCGTTGTTGCCGGCACCAGGTACCCGTCGCCCTACGATGTGCCCTGCCTGCAGCGGCGACGGGCGCGACTGGGCGACGCGGCCGGCCTTACGCAGTTTGGCGTGAATCGCCTGCAGCTGCCGCCTGGTTGCTGGTCCAGTCAGCGTCACTGGCACAGCGCCGAAGACGAGTTCGTGTATGTACTCGAGGGCGAGGTCGTGCTGGTTACCGATGCTGGCGAGGAACTGCTGCGCGCAGGCGAGGCCGCCGGCTTCAAGGCGGGCATCGCCAATGGACACCAGCTGCAGAATCGCACTGCCAGCGAAGCCGTGGTGCTCGAAGTGGGTTCGCGTCGACCCGGTGAAGACGCGGTCGAATACCCCGACATCGATTTGCAGATTCCCAAAGGTCAGGGTGTCTACGCACATCGCGACGGACGGCTCTACGACTTGGCGCCACCACGCCGATGAGTGGCAGCTTTACCGGGCTCGCTCTGCAACCGCATGCGGCGAGCGTCATCTCGCCGATCCAGTCCATTGCTGTCTCCGGATCAATCGACGCTACCGGCCTGTTGACACTGGAATTCCTGCTGCACGGTGAGCTGCACAGGCTCCGGCTCCCGGAACTGCTGGCCACACCAGCACACCGTCCGCAGCGTCGCGATGAACTCTGGCAACACACCTGCCTGGAGTTGTTCGCCCGGGCCGGCGCCGGCCCCGGCTATCTGGAATTCAATTTCTCACCCGATGGCGATTGGGCAGCCTACGAGTTCGAGGATTACCGTGGTGCGCGTCGCAATCTCGAACCGGCCGCATGCACGGTGCGCTCGATCCGTGAGGGCAACAGCTTGCGCGTGTGCGCTGTGCTGACGGTGCCAACCATGGCGGCTACCGGTCAGGGCGTTGCCTGGCAGCTGAATCCTGCCGCGGTACTGGAGAGCAGCGACCGGGCCCTGTCCTACTGGGCGCTGCGGCACCCGCGTGCGCAGCCTGATTTTCACGATCCTGCGGGTTATATCTGCACGCTGACAGTTCCCGCCCACTAGAATTCACAGCAGCTTCGCAGCACCGCAGGACCTACGTGAAATTCGGCATCGACAGGCTCATTGAAGACACGACCCTGCGCCGTCCGCTGGCCGGCAAGCGCCTCGCGCTGCTCGCCCATCCGGCCTCGGTAACCGCGAATCTGACCCACTCGCTCGACGCGCTGTGCGCGCTGCCCGATCTGCAGGTGTGCGCCGCGTTTGGCCCACAGCACGGGCTGCGTGGCGACAAGCAGGACAACATGATCGAGTCCAGCGATTTCCACGATCCGCGGCACGGCATTCCCGTGTACAGCCTGTATGGCAATGTGCGCCGGCCCAGCAGCGCGATGCTGGCAAGCTTCGATGTGCTGTTGATCGACCTGCAGGACGTCGGCTGTCGGGTCTACACTTTCATCACCACGCTGCGTTACCTGCTCGAGGATTGCGCCGCACATCACAAAGCCGTGTGGATTCTCGATCGACCGAATCCTGCCGGGCGTCCGGTGGAAGGGCTGTTGCTCGAAGCCGGTTGGGAGAGCTTCGTCGGCGCTGGTGCAATGCCGATGCGTCATGGCCTGACCATGGGCGAACTGGCGCGCTGGTTTGCAGCGACCCTGCATCTGTCCCTGGATCTGCGGGTAATTGAAATGCAGGGTTGGCAGCCCGATTCGGCGCCGGGCTACGGCTGGCCACTGCAAGTGCGCGCCTGGGTGAACCCGAGCCCCAATGCCCCGAACCTGTCGATGGTCCGCTGTTACGCAGGTACCGTAATGATCGAGGGCACCGAGCTCTCGGAAGGCCGTGGCACGACGCGCCCGCTGGAAGTTATCGGCGCGCCTGACCTGGATGCCCGTGCCGTCATCGCTCACATGAGACAGTTTGCGCCGCAATGGCTCACCGGCTGCACCCTGCGTGACTGCTGGTTCGAGCCTACATTTCATAAGCATGCCGGCAAACTCTGTCATGGCGTGCAGATACATGTTGCCGACAGCGGCTATCAGCACCAGTCGTTTCGCCCCTGGCGCGTGGTCGCGGCGTTTCTGAGAGCGCTACGCACGATTCACCCGCAATTCCAGCTGTGGCGTGACTTTGCCTATGAATATGAGCATGGCCGGCTCGCCTTTGATGTCATCAACGGCGGGCCACGGCTGCGTCAGTGGATCGAAGCGGCGGGCGCGAGCGCGGCCGAGCTTGACGCCGTGGCGATGCCCGATGAACAGGCGTGGCGCGAGCAACGTCGTGACTCGCTGATCTACGCGCCCTGACGGCGCGCTGCGCCGCTCAGTCCTGCGCGCCCGCGCCCACGGCCACCCAGGCCAGATCAGCATTCGACACTGACTCGGTCCTGAAACCCTTGGCCGCCGCCGTCATGCGTGTCAGCGCCTGGCCGATCGGCATCAGCGGCCCCTTGGCGCCCTTGGCTGGCTTGATGAAGCGCACCGGATTGATGCGCGCCACGACGTAGTTGCGCAGATAGGGAGACTTGAAGCCCTTGGCCGTCAGGGTGGCAATAATTTTCTTCACCTGCGCATCGATCTCCTCGAGGCGTGCGGCGTAGCCGGCGCGTTCGCGCAGACTGACACTCAGGCTGCGATCGCTGAAGCGATCGACCTTGCGCAGGAATGAACCATAGGCGCCGCCGGCAAAGCGCAGGTTCTCCTCGTAGAGTATGCCGAGTGTCAGCAGCTCCGGCGCTTCGAACTGCTGCGCGTACTGTGCTTCGCGGCCGGCGGGCTCGCGGCGCGCCAGATTGCGCGCCATGCGGATCACTTCCAGGCTGCGATCCTTCAGGTTGTGCGCCTTCTCGGTATTGAGCGCGAGGATGCGATAAGCCAGTGCCTCGTCCGGACAGATCAACGCCGTGATCTGCCGCAAACCCAGCAGCCTGGCGGCAGCGAGCCGATGGCGGCCGTTCGGGGTCCAGAATCCGCCCTCCTGACCCTGCACCACGATCAGCGGATCGAGAAACGCCCCGGCCTGCTCGATTTTTTCCGCCAATCGCTTGGTATGCGTTGGCGACAGGTCGCGCTGAAACGGCGTGGGCTGCACGGCGCGCAGCGGCAGCGTGGCGATCAGCAAGGGTCGGCCGCCGAGCGGATCTCGATAGGCGCCAATCACCGCGCCACCGGCCTCGTCGACCAACGCCGCCAGCCTGCTCAACTCCGGATGCTCGCGCGGCAGCGCAATCTCGGCGCCCGCCAGCCCGCGCTCACTGCCTGCCATCTTGAGTCGCTTGCGGCTCGAGGACTGGGCGCGCACCACTGACCTGGCCGTTTTACTGCGCGCCGCCATCTGCCACCTCACACCGCCGCAACCCGCAGCAGTGTGTGCGATCGCGGGTTGGGGCGCAATCCGCGCGCCGCACGCCGTGGGCTCATCTCACCCTCGCGCACTTCGTGGCGGATGCGCGCGTGCTCACGCTCCAGGCGGTCGTTGACCTGGTCACGACGCGGATGATTGTGCTCCCAGCGGGTTTCCGCCTGCGCGCTGGCGGCGACTCCAAGTGTCATCAGCGTACTGGCAGTCAGGACCACCCACAGCGACTTGCCATGACGATTAAACATATTCATCTCCTGTTGGTACGGCCACTCTGGTCCGGCGCCCAGATTTCCTGGCGCCCTACCCCTGGCAACGCGGTACTGCGAAGATGGTTGACGGTAGAAGGCTGGCCGGGCCTCGCCGGACAGTCAGGGCTGGCCGCCCGGGCGCGGCAGTTGCCGACTCAGCGCCCAAAGGCGCAGATACTTGCGCCGCACGTATCCGGCCTCGACCAGGTGAAACATCAGGCCTCGCCAGCCATCCAGCACACCACCCTTGATGATCAGGCCGCGAAACAGCCGCCAGGCCGGGTTGAGGACCACCGGCAGGAATCCACAGCGCTGGCCGGCGCGATACATCTCGGCTGCCATGAGTGCGGCGTAGCGATCCATCCTGGCGAGATGCTCTTCAAAACTGCGATAGGCATAGTGCTCGAGCGGGCCAGCCAGCGAACCGACCCCACCTGCCACCACGATCTTCTCGTGCACCTCGTAGCCGGCCCAGTGGGCGGCGCGACGATCGTACAGGCGGATCTGGCGATCGGGCCAGGCATTGCCGTGACGCAGGAAGCGACCGAAGTATTCGGTGAGCCGCGGAATGCTCCAGCCGCGCGCACCGGCAAAGCCCGCGGCGCGCAGCGCCTCGATCTCGGCGCGCAGCGCCGGCGTGACGCACTCGTCGGCATCGATACACAGCACCCAGTCGTGCGCTGCCGCGTCGGTGGCGAACTGCTTCTGCGAGCGGTAGCCCGGCCAGTCGCGCTCGATCACGCGGGCGCCGAGGCGAGCGGCGATGGCGCGCGTGCCATCGGTTGAATGCGCATCGACTACCACGATTTCGTCGCAGCAGCCCAGCGCCTCCAGGCACGGGCCAATGCGATCGGCCTCGTTGTAAGTGATGATGCAGGCGCTGAGCGCAGATTTCTTCACGGCGGCGGGCATGCGCTACGGCAGGTTACTGCGTCCCATCAGGTAGCGGTCGCACTCACGCGCCGCGCCGCGACCTTCATTGATCGCCCACACCACCAGGCTCTGACCGCGACGGCAGTCACCGGCCGCGAACACGCCTTTGACGCTGGTGGCAAAGCTGCCGTGCTCGGCGGCGATGTTGCCGCGCACATCGAGCGTTGTGCCCAGCTCCTGCGGCAGGGATGGTTCGGGCCCGGTGAAACCCATGGCCAGCAACACCAGCTGCGCCGGCAGCGTGCGCTCGGACCCTGGCTGCTCGACCGCAATGAATTGACCGGCGGAATTCTTCTCCCAGCTGATGCGTACCGTGACTACCTGCGCCACGGCGCCATCAGCGCCGGCGATGAATTTCTTCACGGTGGTGACGTAGACACGCGGATCGGCGCCGAAGCGCGCCGCCGCTTCTTCCTGGCCATAGTCCATTTTGTAAACCTTGGGCCATTCGGGCCAGGGATTGTCGGTCGCGCGCTCATCGGGCGGTCGCGGCAGAATTTCAATCTGGGTCAGGCTCTGGCAACCCTGGCGCATAGCCGTAGCCACGCAATCAGTGCCGGTGTCGCCGCCGCCGATCACCACGACATCCTTGCCTTTGGCATGAATGGCAGCTTGCCCGGCGCCACCGTTCAGCAGGGCCCTGGTGCTGAGGGTGAGATAATCCATCGCCAGATGCACGCCGCCCAATGCCCGCCCCTCGACCGGCAGGTCGCGGGCCTGCGTGGCGCCGGTGCACAACACCACGGCGTCGAAATCGCGCAGCAACAGCATGGCCTCCACGTTTTCACCTACCTCGGCATTGCAAAGGAACTTGACGCCTTCACGTTCGAGCAAGTCGATCCGGCGCAGCACGACTTCGCGTTTGTCGAGCTTCATGTTGGGAATGCCATACATCAGCAGGCCGCCGGGCCGGTCGGCGCGCTCGAGCACGGTCACCGTGTGGCCGGCGCGATTGAGTTGTGCGGCGGCAGCGAGGCCCGCCGGCCCGGAACCCACCACCACCGCCTGCTTGCTGGTGCGCCTGGCCGGCACACGCGGCAGCACCCATCCGGATTCGAAGCCTTTGTCGATGATGGCGTTTTCAAGGGTCTTGATGGTAACTGGCGGACTGTTCATGCCCAGCACGCACGAACCTTCGCACGGCGCCGGGCAGACACGCCCGGTGAACTCCGGAAAATTATTGGTCAGGTGCAGGCGCTCGAGCGCCTCGCGCCACAGACCGCGATACACCAGGTCATTCCATTCCGGAATCAGATTGTTGACCGGGCAGCCGGACGCCATGCCGCTGATGAGCTTGCCGGTCTGGCAGAACGGCACGCCGCAATCCATGCAGCGGGCGCCCTGCTGGCGCAGGTGTTTCTCCTCCATGTGGTGATGGAATTCGTTCCAGTCGCCCACCCGCTCGACCGGTGTGCGATCGACCGGCAACTCGCGCAGGTACTCGATGAATCCCGTCGGTTTGCCCATGTCAGTTGCCGCCGACGCGCGCCAGGTCACGGGCGTTTTCCTCGAACGCCGCCATGATCGCCTCATCGCCCGAGAGTCCCTGATCGTGCGCACGGCGCACGCAGGCCAACACGCGCTGGTAATCCTTGGGCATCACTTTGACGAAGCGGGACACCACGGTATCCCAGCGCTCCAGCAGGCTGCGGGCGCGCGCGCTGCCGGTGTACTCCAGGTGCTGTTGCACCAGAGCGCGCACCGCGGCGCTCTCGGCAGCGTCTTCAATGCGCTCGATGCCGACCATCTGGGTGTTCACTCGTGTGGGAAAGTCACCGATCTCGTCGAGCACGTAGGCCACGCCACCGGACATGCCGGCACCGAAATTCCTGCCGGCGCGGCCCAGCACCACCACGCGACCGCCGGTCATGTACTCGCAGCCGTGATCGCCTACCGATTCCACCACGGCATCGACACCGCTATTGCGCACCGCGAAGCGCTCGCCTGCCATGCCGCCGATATAGGCGGCACCGCTGGTGGCGCCATACAGGGCGACATTGCCGATGATGATGTTGTCGGCGGCCGCGAAGCCTGAACCATCCGGCGGATGAATGATCAGCTTGCCGCCCGACAGACCCTTGCCCACGTAATCATTGGCGTCGCCCTCCAGTTGCAGCGTCATGCCTGGCGGCAGGAACGCGCCAAAGCTCTGGCCGGCGGAACCATTGAACTTCAGGTGGATGGTATCGGCCGGCAGCCCTTGAGCGCCGTAACGGCGGGTAATCTCACTGCCGGTAATCGTGCCCACGACGCGGTGGACATTGCGAATCGGCAACTCGGCGCGTACCGGTTCGCCGCGCTCCAGCGCGGGGCGGCACAGCTCCAGCAGCGTCGTGACATCGAGCGCCTTGTCGAGACCGTGATCCTGCGTTTCGCGCTGGAAACGACCGACTTCATCGCCGACATCGGGCTGATAGAGAATATTGCTGAAGTCGAAACCACGCGCCTTCCAGTGATCAATGGCCTTGCGTGGCTCGAGTCGATCGACCCGGCCGACCATCTCCTCGACCGTGCGGAAACCGAGCTGCGCCATGATTTCGCGCATATCCCGGGCTATGAAGCGCATGAAATTGATCACGTGCTCCGGCTTGCCGGTGAAGCGCTCGCGCAGGCGTGGATCCTGCGTCGCCACGCCCACCGGGCAGGTGTTCAGATGACAGACGCGCATGAGGATGCAGCCGACCGAGACCAGCGGCGCGGTGGCGAAGCCGAATTCCTCGGCGCCCAGCAGCGCGGCGATGATGACATCGCGCCCGGTCTTGAGCTGGCCGTCGGTCTCGACCACGATGCGGCTGCGCAGATTGTTGAGCACCAGTGTCTGGTGCGCCTCGGCGAGCCCGAGTTCCCAGGGCAGACCTGCGTGCGCAATTGAAGTCTGCGGCGCGGCGCCGGTGCCGCCGTCATAGCCGCTGATCAGCACCACATCGGCGTGTGCCTTGGAAACACCAGCGGCAATCGTGCCGACGCCCACCTCGGCCACCAGCTTGACGCTGATGCGCGCCTCGCGATTGGCGTTCTTGAGATCGTGTATCAGCTCGGCCAGGTCTTCGATGGAATAGATATCGTGGTGTGGTGGCGGCGAGATCAGGCCGACACCCGCCGTGGTGTGACGGGTCTTGGCGATCCACGGATACACCTTGGATCCGGGCAGCTGCCCGCCCTCGCCGGGCTTGGCACCCTGCGCCATCTTGATCTGCAGTTCGCGCGCGCTCACCAGGTATTCGCTGGTGACGCCAAAGCGCCCCGAGGCCACCTGCTTGATGGCTGAATTCTTCGAGTCACCATTGGCCATGGGCTGGAAGCGCTCCGGGTCTTCGCCGCCCTCGCCGGTATTGCTCTTGCCGCCAATGCGATTCATGGCGATCGCCAGCGTCTCATGCGCTTCCTTGCTGATCGATCCGTAGGACATCGCGCCGGTCTTGAAACGCTTCATCAGCGCTTCGACCGGCTCAACCTCCTCAATGGGCACGGCATCGCCGGCAATCAGATCGAGCAGGCCACGCAGGGTGCACAGTTGCTTGGACTGATCGTTGATCAGCGCCGCGTACGATTTGTAGGTGGCGTAGCTGCCGGTGCGCACCGCCTTCTGCAGGCGATGAATCGATTCCGGGTTGAAGAGATGATATTCACCCCCGGCGCGCCACTGATACTGGCCACCCGCCATCAGCGGTTCATGTTCGCCCGAACGCTCGGCAAATGCGGCGCTGTGGCGCATCAGCACTTCCTTGGCCACGACCTCGATGCCGATGCCGCCGATGCGCGAGGCCGTCCAGGTAAAATATTCGTCGATGACATCCTGGCGCAGGCCCACGGCCTCGAACACCTGCGCGCCGTGATAACTCTGGATCGCCGAAATGCCCATCTTGGACATCACCTTGATCACGCCCTTGGTCGCTGCCTTGAGGTAATTCTTGCAGGCCAGCTTGTGATCGACGTTGGCGAGCATGCCCTCGGCGATCATGCCGTCCATGGTCTCGAAGGCCAGGTACGGATTGATGGCGCTGCAGCCATAACCAATCAGCAGCGCGAAGTGATGCACCTCGCGCGCCTCGCCGGTTTCGAGCACCAGACTGACGCGGGTACGCAAGCCTTCGCGGATCAGGTAATGGTGCAGTCCAGCCACCGCCAGCAGGGCCGGCACCGCCGCGAAATCCCTGTTGATGCCGCGATCGGTGAGGATCAGCACCGCCACGCCGTCCTCCTCGATCATGCGCCGCGCCATGATGCGCAGCTCTTCCATCGACTTGACCAGGCCCAGCTCGCCGCGCGTCACACGAAACAGTATCGGCAGCACGCCGACCTTGAGTCCGGGCAGCTCCATGCGCCGCAGCCGTGAAAAATCCTCGTTGGTGAGAATCGGGCCGCTCAGTACCAGTTGCCGGCAGTCGGCGGGGCGCGGCTGCAGCAGGTTGCCTTCCGAGCCAATCAGCATTTCACTGGAAACAATCAGCTCTTCGCGGATGCTGTCGATCGGCGGGTTGGTGACCTGTGCGAACAGCTGCTTGAAATAGTCATACAGCAGGCGTGGCCTGGACGACAGCGCCGCGAGCGGTGTGTCATTGCCCATCGAGCCCATGGCCTCGACACCACTACGCCCCATCGGGTCGATGAGCAGGCGCTGGTCCTCGAAGCTGTAGCCAAATGCGACCTGTCGTTGCAGCAGCGTGTCGTGATCCGGCCGCGGCAGCTCGCCGGCCGGCGGCAGCTGTTCGAGCTTGACCAGGTGTTCATCGAGCCACTGCCGGTAGGGCCGCTCGGCAGCCACCGTGCGCTTGATCTCCTCGTCCTCGATGATGCGACCCTGTTCGGTATCGACCAGGAACATGCGCCCCGGCTGCAAACGCCCCTTGCGCACGATCTGGTCGGGCGGGAAATCGAGCACCCCGACCTCGGAAGCCATCACCACAAAATCGTCCCGGGTGATGTAGTAGCGCGAGGGCCGCAAGCCGTTGCGATCGAGCACCGCGCCGATCTGCCGGCCATCGGTAAACACAATCGAGGCCGGGCCATCCCAGGGCTCCATCAAACACGAGTGATACTGATAAAATGCGCGCAGCGAATCATCCATGCTCTCGTGCGCCGACCAGGGTTCCGGGATCATCATCATCACGGCATGCGGCAATGAACGACCCGCGAGCACCAGCAGCTCGAGCGTGTTGTCGAACATCGCCGAATCGCTGCCGTTCGGGTTGATGATCGGGAGGATTTTCTTCATGTCCTCGCCAAAGGCCTCGGACTCGAAGAGCGCCTCGCGAGCGTGCATCCAATTGATGTTGCCGCGGAGCGTGTTGATTTCGCCGTTGTGCGCGACGTAGCGGTACGGGTGCGCGCGGTCCCAGCTGGGGAAGGTGTTGGTCGAGAAGCGCGAGTGGACGAGGCCGATCGCGGTCTCCATCGCGGGATTCTGCAGGTCGGGGAAATATTTCCCGAGCTGGTCGGTCAGCAACATGCCCTTGTAGACGATCGTCTTGCAGGAAAGGCTGGCAACGTACCACGACTCCGCGCCGCCCATCGTCGAGGTGCGGATGTCACTGTAGGCGCGCTTGCGGATGATGTAGAGTGCGCGCTCGAAGGCCATGTCGTCGGCCAGCGCCGGGTTACGGCCGATGAACACCTGGCGCATGAACGGCTCGCAGGACTTGGCGGTCTCGCCCAACGACGAGTTGTCCACCGGCACAGTGCGCCAGCCGAGGAAAGTCTGGCCCTCGGCCTGCACGATGCGCTCGAAGGTCTGCTCGATCTTGCGGCGGACGGTCGGGTTGCGCGGGAGGAAAATCACGCCGGCGCCATACTGGCCGGGCGCGGGCAGCGTGATGCGCGCCTTCTTGCCGACCTCGGCGAAAAACTTGTGCGGGAGCTGCAGCAGCACGCCGGCGCCGTCGCCGGTGTTGGGCTCGCTGCCGGCGGCGCCGCGGTGATCGAGATTGGTCAGGACCTGCAGCGCCTGCTGCAGGATCGCGTGGGACTTGCGGCCGTGCAGGTCCGCCACGAAGCCGACGCCGCACGCATCGTGTTCAAACGAAGGATCGTAGAGCCCCTGCTTGCCGGGTCGGCCGGCAGTGGAGAACTCGGTGGGCAGGGAAAGATGATTGGGCCGCGAAGCGTTCGACATCAGAGTGGGGAAAACGGGAGCGGGAAGTGTGCCGGATCAGCCGGAAGGGTTTGGTGTGGGGGCAAAAAAAGGGCCGGTCGCTTTTTGCGAGAGCCGGCCCGGGAAGGTGAGTTCGTCGATGCGGCTGGTCGCGTCAGAAGAAGCGAATCGTTTTAGTGGCCATCTTGGCGTGTTCGGCGTCGGAGCAACCCGCATTGAGCGGCGCGTCGACCGCGGCATCGCTGGGCTTCACGAGGTCGTTGCTGAGCAGGTAATTCTCGACCTCCTCGCCGGAGATGTCGGCGAGCATGACACCGTCGATCTCGACGCAGGGGGAGAGCGGCTGGCCGGACTTCGACACCATCTCGGCGTAGTTCGCGCGATTGTTGATGATATCAATGTCCTCGAACGCGAGCCCGTGCTTGCGCAGCACGAGGCGCACGCCATTGGACCAACCGCACTGCGGCTTAAGATAGGCTTTGATGTTCATGGCACAGGGTACGCGGGACGAAAACAGTCGCAAGCTATAGGGCGTGGTTTTTCTCCCGCAAGCGGAACTTTGGGAAATCTTTGGCATATGGCCGGCGCGTTTCTCCCTCAGCGGAGCGCGCGGGAAAAAAATGCCGGCGCCGCCCAAACGCGTTTGCGCTCGGCGGGGTTTTCGACTTGCTTGGCGTGGCATGAGCACCACTCCGACTCCCGAGGTCCTGTTTGACGTTGTCGCCGACATGCATGCGCCGGAGCTATACCAGCCCGCGTCCCTCGCGGAGGGCGTCGAGCACTTCGAGGACATCGGGCCCGAGCAAATCGCCTTTTACCAGCAGTACGGCTACCTCGTGGTGCGGTCGGCGTTCACGCCGGCCGAGATGCAGGCGGCCACGGCCGGGCTCGTGGACCTGATCATGGGCAAGCGGCCGGATTTCACGCATGTGTACTTCGAGGGCAAGTCGAAGGACATCCTCCCCACCCTCGGGCCCGAGCAGCGCCAGGACGCCGTGCGGAAGATCGGCATGTTCATCGAATTTGACGCCCGTCTGAAGGCGATTTCCCACCATCCCGGCCTGCTGCGCGCCATGGAGCCGCTGATGGGCGGCGCGGTGCCGGAGATGTTCCAGGACATGGCGCTGATCAAGCCGCCCCGGCTCGGCCGCGAGAAGCCGTGGCACCAGGACAAGGCGTATTTCGAATATCCGCTCGGCACGCCGGTCGTCGGCGTGTGGATCGCGCTCGACGAGGCCACGATCGCCAACGGTTGCATGCAGATCCTGCCCGGCCGGCATAAGGAGGGGCCGATCCTGCACTTCCAGCGCCGCGACTGGCAGATTTGTGACAACACCATCCTCGGCACCAAGTCCGTCGCCGTCCCGCTGCAGCCGGGTGGGCTGCTCTTCTTCGACGGCATGCTGCCGCACGGCACCCCGCACAACTCCTCGCCCAATCGCCGCCGCGCGCTGCAGTTCCACTATTGCCCCGTCGGCGTGCAGAAGGTGCCGCCCGAGGAGCGCCTGAAAAACTTCGGCGGCGAGGGAAAGAACGTGACGTGCTGACGCGCCATCCGGCGCGGGTATTGATGTAGGGCGGGGTCGCTGACCCCGCCTTCGTTTGGGAATACCTTCCCGCGGATTTCGCGGATAAACGCGGATGGCTTGGATTTATCCGCATCAATCCGCGCTATCCGCGGCAATGTTTGCAGAGGTTTGGCGGGGTCAGCGACCCCGCCCTACAATTTCCTAGCCCCCCCGCACGCGCTCGCGTATCACGCACGGGATGAAAGTCCTCGTGACCGGCGCGGCCGGCTTCATTGGTTACCATGTGGCCCGGCGCCTGGCCGGCACCAACCGCTGCGAGGTCCTGGGGGTGGACAACCTCAACGACTCTTATTCCATCGACCTCAAGCGCGCCCGGCTGGCGGAACTCGCGGCGCTGGAGGATTTCCGCTTCGTGCAGGCGGATTTCGCGGACGCGGCGGCGTTCCAGGGCCTCTACCACCAGTTCAAGCCCGACTATGTGATCCATCTCGGGGCGCAGGCCGGTGTGCGCTACAGCATCGAGAACCCGTTCGCTTACGTCGACAGCAACTTGCAGGGCACGATGACCGTGCTCGAAGGCTGCCGCCACAACCGCGTGCAGCATCTCGTGTTCGCATCGACGAGCTCGGTCTACGGCGCGAACACCGAGATGCCCTTCTCGGTCCACCACAACATCGATCACCCGCTCAGCCTCTACGCCGCGACGAAGAAGGCCAACGAGCTGATGGCCCACACGTACAGCCATCTGTACAAGCTGCCGACGA
>JAYTUZ010000033.1:0-7988 GCA_043744295.1 Gammaproteobacteria bacterium
GCAGTCGCCGAACTCGAGCAACAGCAGGCTCTCGCGCACACCGCGGTTGAGGCCAGCGTGACCCCGGCGTTCTCCGGCATGAGCCAGACCGCCGCGCGCATCGCCGCCATCGTCAACGAGCAGATCGACGGCGAACTGGCCGTGCTGCGCAGCCAGACCACCACTGCACGGCGCCAGTTGTTCTGGGAAGCGATGCTGCTCGTGCCGCTGGTGCTCGCGGCCGTGGTGGCCTTCAGCTTCTGGCTGGGCAGGCCCCTGCGGCAGATCGATCGTGCCATCGCGGAACTCGGCAGCGGCAATGTCTCCAATGCCATTGTGGTCAACGGTCCGGTCGACCTGGAGCGGCTTGGCAAGCAGCTGGAGTGGCTGCGGCTGCGCCTGCTGGAACTGGCGCAGGAACGGAACCGATTCCTGCGGCATATGTCCCACGAATTGAAAACGCCACTGGCCAACATTCGCGACGGCACCGAGCTGCTGACGGATGGCGCCGTTGGGGAACTGGACTCGGGACAACGCGAAGTGGTCAGCATTCTCAAGGAAAACGGCATCAAGCTGCAGCGGCTGATCGAGAACCTGCTGTCCTTCAGCGCCTGGCAGAGCAATAGCGTGGGCCTCGAACTCTCGGAGTTTCGCCTGCGGCCGCTGGTGAAGCAGGTACTGGAGAATCAGCAGCTCACGCTGGTCTCGCAGCGCGTGCGTCTTGAAGTTCAGATCGAGGATGTCGCGCTGCTGGCCGATCGCGGTAAGCTGCGGCTTATTCTGGAAAACCTGCTCTCCAATGCCATCAAGTATTCACCACGCGGCGGCACGATCACCATCCGGGCGCGTGCTGAGCAGGATCAGCTGCTGCTGGAAGTGGCTGACAGCGGCGCCGGCATCCCGCACGGCGAGCGCGCCCACGTCTTTGAAGCCTTTCACACCGGCCGGGCACCCGGCGGCCACGTGCGCGGCACCGGCATCGGCCTGTCGGTGGTACATGAATTCGTCGCCGTGCATCGCGGCACCATCAAGATCGTCGACGGTAAGTTCCCGGGCGCGCATTTTCGCATTCGCATGCCGCTGCGCGTTCAGGCTGCAACGGTCAGCGCGGGCACGGCCACTGCCTCAGCCGCCACCCGGCGCAAAGCCCATGCGGCGTAGCATTGTCGCCCTGCTGTTGGTGCTGTGCGCCGCCTGCTCGGGGTTGGGCGGCCTGCGCGGGGCTCGCGAAGCACCCGGGCCCAGCGCACCTTCGATCGATCGCGACACGCAGGTCGCTGTGCTGCTGGCCGGCACGATCCAGACTTTGCAGCGCCTGTCGGCCGGCAACCCCGCCGAACAGGCTGAACTCGTTGCCGCCGCGCGCCAGGGCTATGAGCGCGCCCCGGCCGGCGGCGCCCAGCTGCGCTATGCGCTGGCGCTGGCCACCCCCGGGCATGCCGCGCGTGACGCCGAGCGCGCCCGCCAGCTGCTGCGTGATCTGGCCGCACAACCCGAATCGCTGGCGCCGGTGGAGCGCGCCCTGACCCTGTTCGAGCTGGCGCAGCTCGAGCGCGAACTCGGCCTCAAACTAGAAAACGAACGCCTGCAGGCGGCCGCGAGCCGCGCCGACCAGGAGCGTTTCACCGCCCTCAACAAGAAACTCCAGGCCGAGCTCGAAGACAATGCCCGGCTGCGCCGCGCGCTGGATGAGGCGCAGGCCAAGCTCGATGCCATCGCCAACATTGAACGCAATATCTCTGAACGCAAGAACAAACCCGAAGGTGTGAAAAAGTGAACAACGTCAAACGCAAAGCCCGCATTCTGGTGGTCGATGACGATCCGGGCCTGCTGCGCTTGCTGACCATCCGTTTGCGTGCTGAAAACTACGAGGTCGAAGCGGTGGAAAATGGCGTGCTGGCCCTGGCCGCTGCCAGCCGCTTCAGGCCGGACCTGGTGATCTCGGATCTGCGCATGGATCAGCTCGATGGCATCGGCCTGCTCAAGGAGCTGCAGATACGCTGGCCGGGGCTCAAGGTGATCCTTTTGACCGCGCACGGCACGATTCCCGACGCCGTGCAGGCCACGCAGATGGGCGCCTTTGGCTTTCTGACCAAGCCGGTCGAAAAGACCGAGTTGCTCGCGCAGGTACAGAAAGCGCTGAGAATTTCCGGCTTTTCCGACACCACTGAGGACTGGCGCGCCGGCTTTGTCACCCGCAGCGCCATCATGGAGGAAAAGCTCAGCCAGGCGCACATGGTGGCCGGCACCGATGCGCGCGTGCTGATCAGCGGCGAGAGCGGCACCGGCAAGGAACTGCTGGCGCGCGCCATTCATCAGGCCAGTCCACGCCGCAACAAACTGTTCGCAACCATCAGCTGCAGCGCCATGGCTGAGAACCTGCTGGAAAGCGAGCTGTTCGGGCACGCCGCCGGCGCCTTCGCCGGCGCCACCCGGGATCATGCCGGTCTGTTTCAGAGCGCCGAGGGAGGCACCCTGCTGCTCGATGAGATTGGCGACCTGCCGATGCGCCTGCAGGTGAAACTGCTGCGCATGCTGCAGGAAAACATGATTCGCCCGGTGGGCGGAAATGCGGGCATCGCCAGCAACGTACGCCTGATCTCCGCCACCAGCCGCGAGCTGCAGCCGCTGCTGGCCGGCGGCCAGTTTCGCGAAGACCTGTATTACCGCCTGAACGTCGTGCACATCGAGCTGCCGCCCTTGAGCCGCCGGCGCGAAGACATTCCGCTGCTGGTCGCGCATTTTCTGGCCGCGATCGCCAAGGAGACCGGCAACCGCATGATCTATGCCCCGGAAGCGGTGGAGTTGCTGGCCACCAGTGACTGGCCGGGCAACGTGCGCCAATTGCAGAACGTGGTGCGGCAGAACTGCGCCATGGCGCAGACGCCCATCATTCCGGTCGAGCTGGTGCAGCAATCGCTGGGCGGCACGCACACCAAACTGCCCTCCTTCGATGAAGCGCGCGATGAGTTCACGCGCAGTTATCTGTCGCAGATTCTGCAGATTACCGGCGGCAATGTCAGCCAGGCGGCGCGGCTGGCGAAGCGCAACCGCACCGATTTCTACAAGCTGCTGGGGCGGCACCAGCTGGTGCCGGACGATTTCAAGGGGCGGTGATGGCTAAGCTGAAACCGTGTCCGGGATACCGGATACCAGAAAACCTTTTTGTCTGGAAGCTGGTCGAATGAATGCCATGACCATCCTGGCCGGCTTCGGCGTCGGCCTGATGGTTGGCCTTACGGGAGTCGGCGGCGCTTCGCTGATGACCCCCATCCTGGTGCTTTTTTTTGGCGTCGCGCCAACCTCCGCCGTCGGCTCGGACCTGTGGTTCGCCGCCGCCACCAAGATCGTTGGCGGCGCGGTCCTGCAAAAGAAAGGCAGTGTCGACTGGGAAATCCTCCGCCGGCTCTGGCTGGGCAGCCTGCCGGCAGCCGTCATCACCCTGCTGTGGATGAATCACGTCGGCATCGGTCAGATCAAACCACGGCTGATCCTGGTGACGCTTGGTGCCGTGCTGCTGTTGACCGCGCTGGCCATGGCTTTCAAGGCGCGCACGCATGCCGTCGCCATGAGGCTGCGCGCCAGGAGCCCGCAGAGATTCAAGCGCGTTCAGCCCGGACTGACCGTATTGGCAGGTGCCATCCTGGGTGTTTTGGTTACCCTCACATCGGTGGGCGCCGGCGCTCTGGGTACCGCCATGTTGTTGTACCTGTACCCGCTGCGAATGAAGCCGACGCGTCTGGTTGGTACCGACATCGTTCACGCCATTCCGCTGACGCTGGTCGCGGGCATTGGCCATTTGATCCTCGGCGACGTGAATTTCACGCTGGTCGGCAACCTGTTGCTCGGATCGATTCCGGGCGTCGTGCTCGGATCATTGTTTGGCGGCAAGATTCCTGAGCGCGCCTTGCGTACCGCGATAGCCATTGTGCTCAGCGCGGTGAGCGTCAAGCTGATACTGAGCTGACCCGGTCCACTCATCATTCTGCAACCGACGCCGCGCATTGCCCGCTGGTTATGGCAGCATAGGCGTTTGCCGGGAAGAGTTACGTACCGATGAGTCTTGCGCGCAATACGCTGATCATTTTTCTGATGCGCGTCAGCAATCTCGGCCTGATGATGCTCGGGCCCATCCTGGTCGCGCGGCTGCTGTCGGTCGACGGCTTCGGACTGTATCGCGAGTTTCTCGTCTACACGAGCCTGTTTACCACGATCGCCGCTTTCTGCTTTGCGCAGGGCCTGTCGTACTTCGTACCCACCTATCCCGGTCACGCCTGGCAGCTGGTGCGGCAGACCGTGCTGCTGACGGTTCTGGCCAGCGCAATAGTCGGCCTGGTGGTCGGCCTCGCCGACTGGCTGATGCATGGCCAGATCCTCGGCACTGCCGGTCTGAAGGTGCTCCTGTATACGGCGCTGTGCGTAAACGTCGATTTCTGGCAGTTCTACTGGCTGGCCCAACAGCGTCCGACCGCCGCATTTGCCTACACTACCGGGAGGCTGGCTGCGCGGCTGGTCATTGTGATAGTCACGGCAACCCTGACCCACGATGCGCAGACCATCATCATGGCGCTGATGCTGTTCGAGGCCGCCCGCGTTGTCCTGTCACTGATCGGCTGGCGCCGGTTGCGGCAGCCCGAAGCTAGCGGGCATCCGGGGCTGTGGAGCGCACAGCTGCGCTTCTGTGTGCCGCTGGGCCTCGCGCAGATCATGGGAACGTTCAACAGCAACATCGGCAGCGTGCTGATCGCCCGGACGATCAATGCCGCCACACTGGCACAATACACCGTGGCAACCTACGCGCTCCCGGTCCTGTACATGCTGCGCAACTCGCTCTCCGATGCGCTGCTGCCACACATGGCGCGCGCGCAGGCTGGTCGTAGCGGCGCGCCATCGCTTTATCTCTGGCACCGGACCAATACACTGTTCGCGATTCTGCTGGCCCCGGTCGCGTTTCTGATGGCTCGTTACGCCGAACTGATCGTGGTCACGTTGTTTTCAGAGCGCTACCTGTCGGCCGTGCTGCCATTCCAGGTATCCATGATCTACGTGGTGACATTGACCGTGGATTTCGGCGTGGCATTTCGGTTGCTCGGGCGAACCAGCGCGTTCCTGCGCAGCAATCTGATCGGCACGGTTGTCAACGTGGCGCTGCTGGCACTGCTGCTGCCGCGCCTGGGGATGTACGGCGCCATAGCGGCATTGATTCTGGAAGACCTGGCGATACGCCTGTACCTGGGGCGAGTGTTGGCGCGGGAGACAGATTCCACGATGGCGGCGGTGCTTGGTCTGCGTTCGCTCGGCCGCGCGTTGATTGCCGCGCTGGTGGCGCTGCCACTGCTGGCGCTGCCCGTCGGCCACGGCTGGCGCCACGTTCCGCTGGCGGCGCTGAGCAGTCTGGTCTACCTGTCAGGCTATGTCAGCGTGTTATGGCTGGTCGGCACGGTCGAGGTGCGTGAACTGCTTGGCGAAGGACGCAAGCGCGCGCAGGCGTCGCTGCGCAAGCGCGGCTTGCTGTCCGCTATGAAGCGTCAGCGGTGAGTACTGCGGGAGCGGCTCGCCTATGCGCTCGCCACAGCAGCGCCGCGTAAGGCGGGATAGTCGCCGCGGCGCACCCCGGCTGCATACTCACTGAGTGTTGCACCCTGGAAATGAGGCGCGATCGCCGCAAACAGCAACTCCAGATGCAGGTACAAGCGCTCAATCGACTCAGCCGTCGGAAAAACCGGGCTGCCCCCGGGCATGAATTCCGACGAGTGCAGAACGAACTCAATATAGGGCGTTCCCAGGCGCACATGGCGGTTTACCAGTCGCAGCATTTGCTGGAGATTTTCGCCGCTGGGTCGCAACCAGCGGCGCCGCGCCGCCAGGCGCGCGAGCGGCCTTAGCGCACGGAGCGGCGTGCGTGCGAGCGCCTCGAGCGGCGGAAAGGCGACATCAACGGTCGCGGGAAGCTCCAGCAGCGGGCTCGATCCGGGACGCTGCGGCGCCGCCGGATCGATGAAATACGCCTGCGCCGGATAGGCCCGGTAGTCGGTGCCGCCTTCACCACTCGGGTCTCCCGGAGTCTGGCGCCAGGACACCGTGGGCGTCACCGAACAGTCGACCTCATAGCCGTATTTCAGCAGCAGGGCCATATAGCGCGCATCGGTCGCCCAGCGTCCGGCCCGGTGGCTGCGCATGGGCGTGCCGAAGCGCTCGGCAAGCAGTGCGGTCATGTGCGCGATCTTGGCTTCCATGACCTCGCTGGGATACTCGATCAGGAAGGGCTGATGGTGATAGTCATCGCCGGTGAGATCGTGCAGCGGTGGTGAATTCCAGGCGTGCAGGTGCATGCCAATTTCGCCGGCCCCGCGTCGCAACAGGTCGCGGCCGAACTCCTGGAATACTGGCGACTCCGCCATCTCGAAGTTCACAAGATAGGTGGGCTTGAAGCCGTAACGTTCGCTCAGCGCCTGGAAGCGCGGCAGAAAGCTGGCATTGCGAACCATAATCTGCCGCGGACGCGACCAGATCGCATCTCCCTCGGTATCGATCGTTATAAGGAATGCCGGTCGTGCGGCCATCTGCTCCTCACCACGCGCTGCCGGCTGCAAATGCGCCGCCAACCCAGACAATGAACATATCTTTTACCGGGGCATTCTGCACGGATTGTGGCGACCGTGGACAGGAAACGATTCACAGCTTTCTGTCAACTTTGGGCTTGACAAGCCACCAGCATGGAACCATAGACTGTCATCACAATAAATTCCCGATACGGATCTGCAAGCCATGAACCCGCACCATTGCCGTGCTTTTGTTGCCGCGCTGATTGTCAGCGCTGCCGTGCTGGCGTCGGCGCCAGCGAGCGCTGCCGAGTTGGCCTATGCGGTCCAGCCCGGTGACATTCTCACCGTATCGGTCTGGAAAGAGCCCTCGTTGCAGGGCCCGGTGCTGGTACGCCCGGATGGCGGGTTTTCCTTTCCGCTGGCGGGTGAGATCGATGCCCACGGCAAGAGCGTGGCCGATCTGCAGAAACTGCTGAGCGAGCGCCTGGCGAAATACATTTCCGAACCGGTGGTGTCGGTGTCGGTGCAGGAAGTCAAGGGCAACAAGATCTACGTTCTCGGCCAGGTCAACAAGCCAGGCGAGTTTGTGGTCAATCCCAGCGTCAACGCCATGCAGGCGCTCAGCATGGCCGGTGGCACCAATTCCTTCGCCAACAGCGGCGGCATTTTCATCCTGCGGCGTGGCAAGGGTGGCGCCCAGATTGCCATCCCGTTCCATTATGGCGATCTGCTCAAGGGCAGGAGCCTGGAGCAGAATATCGACCTGCAAAGCGGCGACATCGTGGTCGTGCCATGAACCGGCAGCTGTTTTTTCCGGCCTGTGCCTGCAGCGCGCTGCTGTGCGCGGCCCTGCAAGCCAGCGCCGCAGATCAGAGTTTCGATCCGCGCCTGGAAGTGGGCGGCTCCTACGACAGCAATCTGCGACTGGTTTACCCACCGCTCGATGACAAGGTCAGCGGGGGCTACGTGGATGCCGCGGCCATCTGGAGCGCGCGTACTGCGCTCACCGATTTCTCGCTGCAGCCGCGCGTGCGGGCAACGCGCTACTCCGGAAGCGGCGAGAGTGGCACCACCAACGCTTACTTAACCAGCAGGCTGGCGCACAAGCTACGGCGCGGCCGCCTGGGTCTGGCCGTCGACCTTTCCAAGCAGGAAGTGCTGACCGCGGATCTGCTGCGCGCCAACGGCGGGGATGGGCTGGGCACACCCGGCACCGACACCGCGGGCCTGGCCTTCAACAATAACAAGGCGCTGTTTGCCACGGTGCAACCCACCGGAAGTTTCAGCCTGGGAGCGCGCACGCAGCTGCTGGTCGACACGCGCTACACCCACGTCAATTACGATAGTGCGCTGGTCCAGACGCTCAATGACTACACCGATGTTGCCGGCTCAGTCGGCCTGTCGTTTCAGGCCACGCAGCGGGTACGGTGGGTCACCAACCTGACGGCAGATCGGTTCACGCCC
>JAYTUZ010000034.1:0-7824 GCA_043744295.1 Gammaproteobacteria bacterium
ACGCTCGCCGCATGGAGCGGCGCGAGGTGCGGCTGCTGCGCGCGCTCGGCGTGGCGAATCCCTACCGGAGTGCCTGACCAATGATTAAGGTGAAGGCCAAGTCCCGTGCCGGCGGCTGGCGTGCACGCCTGACACGCACGCTGGCCGGCGGCCTGCGCGAGCGCGGGCAGCTGATCGAGCTGCTGCGCGAGGCGACGCGGCGCGGGCTGCTCGACGCCGATGCGATGGCGATGGTCGAGGGCGCGCTCACCATGGCCGAGCTGCAGGCGCGCGACCTGATGGTGGCGCGCGCCCAGATGGTGTGCATCCGCCGCGAAGATTCGCTGGCGAGCATCATGCCGGCGGTCATCGAGTCGGGTCATTCGCGCTTTCCCGTGGTTGACGGTGACCGTGATGACGTCGTCGGCGTGCTGCTGGCCAAAGACCTGCTGCGTGCGGCCAGTGCCAGCAGCGCGGCGCGCGAAAAATTCGATATGCGCGAATACCTGCGGCCGGTGGTGTTCGTGCCCGAAGCCAAGCGCCTCAATGTGCTGCTCAAGGAATTTCGCGGCAACCGCAATCACATGGCGATTGTCGTCGATGAGTACGGCGGTGTCGCCGGGCTGATCACCATCGAAGATGTCATCGAGCAGATCATCGGCGAGATCGACGACGAGTTTGACGTCGAAGACGATCTGAACATCCGCCCGCAGGGCGAGCGGCAGTTCATCGTGCGCGGTGCAACGCGCATCGACGAATTCAACGAGCACTTCGGCACCACGCTGGAAGATGCGGAATTCGACACCATCGCCGGCCTGGTCATGCAGCAGTTCGGACGTGTGCCCAAGCGTGGCGAGAGCGTGCGCATCGCGGCGCTCGAGTTCCATGTGCTGCGCACTGACCGTCGGCGGGTCGAGAGTCTGCGCGTCATCGTGCCGCCGGGCCCTGCGGCCGCCGAATAGTGCGCCTCGACTACGCCCGTTGGCGGTGGTGGCTCGCGGTGCTGCTCGCCGGCGCCCTGTTGACGCTGGCCTTTGCGCCCTTTGGTTACTGGCCACTGGCGATACTCTGCCCGGCCCTGCTGATGTGGCGCTGGCAGGGCGCTACGCCGCGCCAGGCTGCCGCGCTGGGCTTCTGGTTCGGGGTCGGCCTGTTCAGTGCCGGAACCTGGTGGCTCTATATCTCCATACACACGATTGCCGCGGCACCGCTGTGGCTGACGTTGCTGCTGATACTCGCACTGGTCGTGCTCATGGCCTCGTACTACGCGCTGCTGGGCGCCGTCAGCGCCTGGGTATTGCCGCCCGGCATCGGCTGGCGGTTGCTGGTGGGCCTGCCGGCGCTATGGTTGCTCGACGAGTGGTGCCGCGGCTGGTTCCTGTCGGGCTTTCCCTGGTTATCGCTCGGCTACAGCCTGATCGACAGTCCGCTGGCAGGCTTCGCGCCCCTGCTTGGCGTCTATGGCCTGTCCGCGTTGGCGCTATGGCAGGCCGGGGCGCTACTCGTCGCCTGGCGCGGTCGCGGCGGCTTGCGTGCTGTCGCCGCGCTGGGTTCGGTGGCGCTCTGGTTGGGTGGGTGGGGGCTGGAGCGCATCGACTGGACCGCGCCGCGCGCGGCGCCGGTGCCGGTGGCCATCCTGCAGGGCGCGATTCCGCAGGATGAAAAATGGCAGCTCGACAATCTCGAGCCCACCAAGTTGCGGTATCGCGCACTGAATGATCAAAGCGCGGAGGCGCGAGTGATCGTCTGGCCCGAATCGGCCATCCCCGAGCTTGCCAACCTCATTGCGCCATTTCTTGCCGAAATCCAGGCCAGCTCGCGCGCGCGCAATGCGGATGTCGTAATGGGTGTGGTGCGCCTGGCCGACAACGGCAAGGATTACTACAATTCAATCCTGGCCCTGACTGGCACGGGCGCGGTTTTTTACGACAAGCGGCACCTCGTGCCCTATTCGGAGTTCCTGCCCGTGCCCGCTTTCGTGCGCCAGTGGCTGAGGCTCATGAACCTGCCTTATGCCGATTTCACCTCGGGCAGCGAACTGCAGGCACCGCTGCTGGCAGGTGGCCTGAAGCTGGCTCCCACCGTCTGTTACGAGGACGGCTTTGGCAGCGCCCAGCTGGCCCTGGTGCGTGCCTCCGACGTGCTGGTCAATGTCACCAACGATGCCTGGTTCGGTCATTCGCCGGCTCGCTACCAGCACCTGCAGATCGCCCGGATGCGGGCGCTCGAATCCGGGCGTTACCTGCTGCGCGCCGGGAATGACGGCATATCGGCCATCATTGGCCCGCGCGGCGAGTTGCTGGCCATGGCACCCGAATATCAGCCGGCCCTGTTGCGTGGAACCGTCGTGCCGATGGGCGGTCTATCTCCCTACTTGAGGCTGGGCAACTGGCCGGTGCTGGTGCTTGCCCTGCTTGGGGCCGCCGGCGCGGGCTGGCGTCGCCGGGTGCGGATTGCCGTCCCGACCCCCTGAGGCCGGCGCGGCCGTTCAAGGTATTATTTTAACTATAGCGATATGACTGGAGCGATGTAGATATGTCAACCGAGTTTGCCACCCCCAGACTGATCGGCGTGATGCTCATCGTCACCCTGCTTAGCGCCTGTGCGCCGCAATCATCGACCGCAGCGCCCAGCGGCGCCCCGCCTGCCGGCGCCGCGCCCGCGGCCATGTCGGGCACGGAGCGTGCGCGAGGCGCGCCGCTGGTGAGCGGCCTGCCCGATTTTGCTGCGCTGGTCGAGCAGGTTGGCCCCGCGGTGGTCAATGTCACGGTGATCGAAAAGCGGCAGCGCAACACCATGCGGCGCTCGGGCAGCCCGTTCCCGGATGACGATGATCCGTTCAGTGACTTCTTCCGTCAGTTCCAGAACCAGCCGCGCGACAACGCGCCGCGCGACAACACGCCGGAAGAGGGCGTGGGTTCGGGATTCATCGTCTCGAGCGATGGTTACATCCTTACCAACACGCACGTGGTCGATAACGCCACCCGCGTCATCGTGCGCCTGACCGACCGGCGCGAATTCCAGGCCAAGGTGATCGGTTCGGACGACAAGTCAGATGTCGCGTTGCTGAAGATCGATGCCAGGAACCTGCCAACCGTGAAAATTGGCGACCCCAGCAAGCTGCGTCCCGGCGAGTGGGTGCTGGCGATCGGCTCGCCCTTCAATTTCCAGAACAGCGTTACCGCCGGCATTGTCAGCGCGCTGGGTCGCGAGGTGCCCAATGCCACCAACTACAACTACGTGAATTTCATCCAGACCGACGTCGCGGTGAATCCGGGTAACTCCGGTGGACCGTTATTCAATCTCTACGGCGAAGTAGTCGGCATCAACTCGCAGATCTACAGCAACACCGGCAGCTATGCCGGCCTGTCGTTCGCGATTCCGATCGACATCGCCAACAACGTGCGTGAGCAACTGGTAGCCACCGGGCACGTCACCCGCGGGCGCATTGGCGTGGGCATTCAACCGGTGACGGCAGCCCTGGCCGAGAGCTACGGGCTTGATCGGCCACGCGGCGCTGCCGTGAGTTCCATCGATGAGGGCGGTCCGGCCGACAAGGCGGGTCTGAAGCTCGAAGATGTCATCCTGAGCGTGAATGATCGCAGGATCGAGCGCTCCTCGGAGCTGCCGGCGCTGATCGCCGCGGTCAGGCCCGGCGCCAGGGCTGAGCTGGAAGTGTGGCGCGGCAAGGGCATCAAGCATGTGAGCGTCACGGTCGAAGAGCTCAAGGACAAGGCCAGCGTCGCCAAGAGTGGCGGCGGTGGCGTCAACAGCGACAAGCTGGAAAAACTGGGCCTGAGCGTGCGTGAGCTCACCGTGCAGGAGAAGGCCCAGCTGCGCACCAACGGCAGCGTGGTCGTGACCGAGACCGACGGTCCGGCGGCCGAAGCGGGTTTGCGCGCCGGCGATGTGATTCTGGGCGCCAACCGTACCGCCGTGAATTCGATCGCGCAGCTGCGCGATGCGGTGCGTCAGGCCGGCCGGGCAGTGGCCTTGCTGGTACAGAGTAACGGGCAGCAGCACATCGTCACGATCCAGACGGAGTAGGCGCCCGGCGGAGCAAACACCCGGCGCAGTTGCCGGACCGGGGCTATGGCCCCAGGTCGGCAATCGCCGGATTGGCGGGCATCACGTCCTTCATCGAGGCGGACACGGCTTCGGCCTTGCGCATGACGCGCAGCAGGTTGGCGCCCGCCAGTTTGGCCAGCATGGCATCCGTCCAGCCGCGGTGGATGAGTTCGGCGAACAGGTTGGGATAGTCCGCCACGCTCGAGAGCCCATCCGGCACCATGTCGATGCCGTCGAAGTCGCCGCCGATGCCGACATGGTCGATACCGGCGATCTTGACGACGTGCTCGATGTGATCGGCGACATCCTTCACGGTGACCACCGGCCGCGGGTGCGCCTTTTCCCAGACGGCGAGCGCAGCCGCGGCGCGCTCGGGCTGGCCGATGTAGAGCCCGTTGTAGGGTGGTGCGCTGTAGCGCGTGGTTTCGGCGGCCTGGTCGGCAGCCCATTGGTTCATGTCCGTGCTCACATAGTCGGGAACGAAATTGACCATGACCACGCCATCATGCAGCGCGATCATCTGCAGGACGTCATCGGGCACGTTACGCGGATGATCGGTCAGCGCACGCGCACTGCTGTGCGAGAACATGACCGGCGCGCGGCTCAGGCTGATGGCCTGGCGCATGACTTCGGGCGAGACATGCGAGATATCGACCAGCATGCCGAGGCGATTCATCTCGGCGACCACGGCGCGACCGAAGGGCGTGAGGCCCTGGTGCAGCGGATTGTCAGTCGCGGAATCAGCGAGTGCATTGTTGGTGGTGTGGGTGAGCGTCATGTAGCGCGCGCCCAGGGCATAGAACTGGCGCAGCGCGGCGATGCTCTCGCCGATCTGGTGGCCGCCTTCGACACCCATCATCGAGGCGATGCGGCCGCTCTTGTGGATGCGTACGATGTCATCGGCCGTGCCCGCCAGCGCAAAGGTGTCCGGGTAGCGCTCGACCAGGCCACGCACCGTGTCGATCTGCACCAGGGTCGCGCGCACGGCCTCGGCGCCGGTGATCGAGACCGGGATCCACACCGACCAGAACTGGCCGCCGACGTGCCCCTGGCGCAGGCGCCTGATGTCGGTCTGCAGCTTCGTTACTGGTGAATCCGGCGTGCCGGTCAGGTCGGTAGTCCAGAGCTTGTTGCCAAACTTTTCGTGCAGGGCTTCGGCAAAATCGTTGTGTCCATCGATCAACGGTGTGGCCGTCAGAATGCGGGTAATGCGGCTGGCCGTGGCGTCATCGAGCGCAGACGCGCTGCGGGCCGGCGCCGCGGTGCACAGCAGCGCGGCGCCAAAAAGGGCAGGGACGATCTTCGGCACCGTGATCGGCATCATGCTCTCCTGGGCAAGGTGACTAAGTGCGCAGCGCCAGCTGCACGACTGCGGCGAGATCGGAGCGCAGCGGATCGATTGCCGGCAGCCCATGGCGCTCCGCGGTCGTGGCCAACAGCTGCGTGGCATCCGGCGGCGTGAGTCTGGAAGTGTTGAGCGCAATGCCCACGAAGCGGGCGGCGGGATTGGTGCGCCGTGCCAGCTGCAGGTGCAGAGCCATCACCTCATCGAGCGGCGGAATAGGGAAGGTCGGGTAGCCATCCACGTGAGTGCGCACTGGGTCGTGGCACAGCACCAGCACATCGGGCTGCGAGCCATGCAGCAGTCCGAGCGAAACCCCGGCGTAGCCCGGATGCAGAATCGAGCCCTGGCCCTCGATGATGTCCCAATGATCCGGCTCATTGGCGGGCGAGAGGCTTTCGGCCGCTCCGGCAATGAAATCGGCAACCACCGCATCGATCGCCACGCCGCTGCCGCTGATCATGATGCCGGTCTGGCCGGTGGCACGAAAGGTCGCGCTGGCGCCCGCGGCCTGGAACGCGCGCGTCAGCGCCAGGGCCGTGTATTTTTTCCCCAGGGCGCAATCGGTACCCACCGTCAGCAGGCGCTTGCCGGCGCGCCGCAAGCCGGTGCCGACCGGGAATTGTTGAGTACTGTGGCGGATATCATGGAGCGCTCGCCCATGGCGGGTGGCAGCCTCGCGGATCGCAGCCACGCTGGCCAGGCGCGTGTGCATGCCGCTGACAACATCGAGCCCGGCCTCGAGCGCCTCGCAGATGGCCGGTATCCAGTGCGGCGCGATCTGTCCACCAACCGGGGCCACGCCGATGAGCAATGAGCGCGCGCCGCGCGCGACCGCCTCGGCAGGCGTGAGGCGCGGCAGTCCGATGTCGATCTTCCCGCCGGGCAGGTTCCATTGTCCGGTGCAGGCTTCGGGCCGCCATTGGCGCACGCCGAAAGCGGTCTTGGCGTTCGAGTCATTGAGCTCGTCGCCGACGAACAGCAGGTACGGCAAACGAATATCAGCCATGAGTGCCTCGAACTCGCGACCAGAAACTGAAGACCGCCCAGCCCACGATCATGACCGCCAAACCATAGCGCGCGGTCGGTGGCCCCGTGAACCAGGATGACACCACCACGCCCATGCTGGAGAGCACGAAGATCGCCGGCACCAGCGGATAGAACGGGACGCGAAACAGCTTCGGCGACGCGGGTTCGCGCCGCCGGAACACGAATATGGCGGCGCCCGCCAGCGCGACGAAGAACCAGCTCGCGACCACGACCAGCGACAGCAGGGCGTCAAAGGCATTCAGCAGCGCGAGCACCGTTGCGCACCCGGCAATCGCCAGCACGGCGCGTTGCGGTATGCGGGTATGCTCCGACACGCGGGCAAAGCTCGAGAAAAACAGGCCGTCACGCGCCATGGCGTAGATCACCCGTGAGTCGGTGAACAACGAGGCGTGCGCCGCGCCCAGGATGGAAAAGGCCACGAATACGCGCACGAAGCGTGCCAGGCCCTGGTAGCCCACCGCGGCCAGCGCATCGGCCACCGGCTGCTTGCTGGCCGCCAGGCCCGCGGCGCCCAGGCCGTAGGCACAGGCCGCGTTGACCGTTACATAGATGACCACCAGGCCGACCACGCCGTAGATGAATCCGCGCGGCAGGACGCGCTCGGGATCCTTCATTTCACCAGCGCAATAGGTGACCGTCTGCCAGCCTTCATAGGCCCACAGCACGGCCACCATCGAGCCGACAATTGCCGTGAAACCGGGCGTAACGCTGGCCACGGCGGGCAATTGTCCGGCCACCGAATGCGGCGCTGCCAGCGCAATGAGGGCGGCCAGGACCAGCAGCACGCCGCCCTTGGCGACGCCGGTCACGCCTTGCAGGAATGCCGTAGCGCGCGCCGTACCCAGGTTGAGCAGTGTCAGCAATGCGATGGCAGCGAGCGCGAGCACTTTAGCCGTTACGTTTGCCAGGCCAAACAGGCGCTGCATGGTGTCGCCGAAGGCCACGGCCAGGGTCGCCACCGTGCCGCCGCCCACCGCCAGCATGATGGTCCAGCCGAACAGGAAAGCGGGCGCACGACCGAAGGCATCGCGAATATAGACATACAGGCCGCCAGCATCGGGACGCCGCGCGCCGAGTTCGGCCATCGTCAGCGCACCGGACAGCGCCATCACACCGCCGAAGATCCAGGCGGCGTGCGAGAGCAACAGTGAACCGCCCGCCAGCCGGATGACCGTGCCAGGTACGAAGAATATGCCCGAGCCGATCACCGCGCCAATGGTGAGCAGCGCGACGTCGCGAATCCCGAGCGAGCGACGCAGTTCGTTGCTGTGTGCAGTCACGCTACAAATTATATACTGATATCGGAGCGCGCCCCTGCCTGCATCGAATCACCGCCAAGGAGCAAGCCGATGAGCGTATTCGTGCGCGCAATGATGCTGGCGCTG
>JAYTUZ010000035.1:0-7792 GCA_043744295.1 Gammaproteobacteria bacterium
GCGCGCCGGCTGCGCCACTGTGGCGCCGCGCGCGCGCATGATCTCATAACTGACGATCTGTACCGCCATGGCCAGATTGAGCGCGGCGTAGCGCGCGCCAGTTGGAATGCGCAGCAGCGCGTGCGCGCTGGCCAGGTCTTCATTGGCCAGGCCACTGTGTTCGGCTCCGAATATGATGGCCACCGGCGCCAGCGCCGCTTCGGTCACGACGCGCGCCGCCGCCTCGCGCACATCCAGGACCCGGTAATAGTGATCGCGCTCGCGCGCGGTGCAGGCCAGCACCAGCGCGCAGTCGGCCACTGCCGCCTGCAGGCTCATGCAGACGCGCGCGCCAGCCAGCACATCGTCCGCCCCTGATGCGCGCGCCAGCGCCTCCGCCGAAGGGTGCTGGCGCGGGCGCACCAGCACCAGTTCGGAGAGATCCATGTTCTTCATGGCACGGGCCGCCGCGCCGATATTGCCCGGGTGCGAGGTATCGACCAGAACCACGCGAATCGCCAGTGCCTGCATATCCTGCATATCCTGCTATTCTAGTTGAGCCATGCATCCACTGCTCAATATCGCCATCCAGGCGGCCCGTCGCGCCGGCGAAGTGATCGTGCGCAGCATTCCGCGCCTCGAGGGCATCGAAATTGCCAGCAAGAGCCGCCACGACTACGTCACCGAAGTCGATCGTGCCGCCGAAGCGGAAATCATCGCCATCATCCGCCGCCACTACCCCGAACACGCCGTGCTTGCCGAGGAAAGCGGGGTCAGCGGTGATCATGAGGTGCAGTGGATCATCGATCCGCTCGATGGCACCACCAATTTCGTGCATGGTTTCCCGGTGTTTGCGGTCTCGATAGCCGCCCAGGTGCGCGGCCGGCTCGAGGTTGCGACCGTTTACGATCCGCTGCGCCTGGAACTATTCACCGCCACGCGCGGCGCGGGGGCACAGCTCGAGAACCACAAGATCCGCGTCAGCAAACAGCGCACCCTGGAGGGCGCACTGCTGGCCACGGGGTTCCCGTTCCGCGCCAAGGTCAATCTCGACGCGTATCTGGGCATGCTGCGCACCATCATCCCGCAGGTCGCCGGTGTACGCCGCCCGGGCGCGGCAGCGCTCGATCTGGCCTATGTCGCCGCCGGCCGCGTCGACGGATTCTGGGAGATGGGGCTGCAACCCTGGGACACCGCCGCCGGTGCGCTGCTGGTGCAGGAAGCCGGCGGCCACATCAGCGCGCTGGATGGCAGCCCCTATCAACATGGTGGCGATGTGCTGGCAGGGTCGCCTAAAGTACACGCCGCAATGCTCAGCGCCTTTGCGCCACATCTTGTTGCCCCGTTGCGCGCCAGGGAAAGTGGCGCGGTAGAGCCCGATAGCGTCGAGACCGCCTGACAAGAGAACCCAACCATGCTGAAGAAACTGCTGGCGACCAAATCATTCGAAAACTTCCACGCCGAGCACCGCGATTCAAAGCTCAAACGCGTGCTCGGCCCCTGGCAGCTCACGCTGCTGGGTGTCGGTGCCACCATCGGCACCGGCATTTTCGTGCTCACCGGCCTGGAAGCGGCGCAGCATGCCGGCCCGGCCATCATCATCTCGTTCATCATCGCCGGCATCGGTTGCATGCTCGCGGGCCTTTGTTACGCCGAGTTTTCCTCAATGGTGCCGATCGCCGGCAGCGCCTACAGCTACACCTACGCCACGCTGGGCGAGTTCGCCGCCTGGTTCATCGGCTGGAATCTGCTGCTCGAATACATGTTCGCGGCCTCCACGGTAGCCGTGGGCTGGGCGCGCTACTTCGTCAAGATTCTCGATCACTTCGATGTCAATTTTCTGCCAGCCAGTCTCAGTGCCGCGCCCTTCGCCGCCGTGGGCAACAGTTTCTCGATCGTGACGACCGGCGCGCTGCTGAATTTCCCGGCGATGTGCATCACCGCGATCGCCGCGACCATCTGCTACGTCGGCATTAGGAAGTCGTCGCTGGTGAACACGCTGGTGGTCACGGTCAAGGTCGGGGTCATTCTGGCGGTCATCGGCTTTGGCGCCGCGCACCTGAACGCCGCCAACTGGCATCCGTTTATTCCGCCCAACACGGGTGTGTGGGGTGAGTTTGGCTGGTCGGGCATCCTGCGCGCCTCGGGCGTGATCTTCTTTGCCTACATCGGATTCGATGCGGTATCGACCGCGGCGCAGGAGGCGCGTAACCCCTCGCGCGACATGCCCTTTGGCATCCTCATGGGCCTGACGATCTGCACCGTGCTCTACATCCTGATGGCGGGTACCTTGACCGGCCTGATGCCCTATCGCGAACTCAACGATGCCGCGCCGGTCGCGCTGGCGATGGAAGCGCACCCCGAGCTGCACTGGTTGAGCGCCTGGGTGATCATTGGCGCCATTGCAGGTCTCACATCAGTCATTCTGGTCATGATCCTGGCCCAGTCGCGCATCCTGCTGGCGATGTCACAGGATGGTTTGTTGCCGCCCGCGCTGGGGCGCGTCCATCCGCATTTTCGTACCCCGCATGTCGCTACGGTGGTCACCGGTGCAATGGCCGCAGTGATGGCCGGGCTGTTGCCGTTGGGGCTGCTGGCTGAACTGGTGTCGATCGGCACGCTGATCGCCTTCGTGATGGTCTGCGCCAGCGTGCTGGTACTGCGCTACCGGCGCCCTGAGCTGCCGCGGCCGTTCCGCGTGCCCTGGCCGTGGTTTACCTGCGTGATGGGCGTGCTTTTTCTCAGTGCGATGGCCGCTTCCCTGCAGTTCGGTACCTGGGTGCGATTGATCATCTGGACGATCATTGGCGTGACGGTCTATTGGTTATACGGGCGTCACCATAGCAAGCTGAATAACCCCTGACCGGCACAGCCTCTTTCTGGTTCAAGGACTTGAGAATGGCACTTGCGTGGCCACCGGGAACTGTATAAACATACAGTGACTTACCCGGAGGAGTCGACCATGTATACCGAAACCACGACGCTGATCGACGCGACCATCGAAAATCTGGAGACCCTGCAGCAGGTGTTCGCTGACGATTTCAACCTCTGCCGCCGCACCGGCCTGGCCAGTGACGCTCACAAATGCGGCGCGGCCCTTGAAGCCATTTCCATGCTCTTGCCCCGACTGCAGCTGGCACGCACGACGCAGGAACCCGAGGGTGCCGGGCACGGCCCGTTCAGCGGCTCGCCCAGCGCGCGCTACTGCATCGGCTGTGAGTGATAGTTCGAACCAATGCGCTCCGTCCTGGGTCGAATTCCTGTAGCGCCACGTTCCTGGATTTTTGAGGAGAGTCAGCATGTTTCCTCGACATCTCAGCAAGCATCGATCCGTCTGGTACTGCGCGCTGGCGCTGATCGCCACCGCGCCATTGCTCGGCGCTGCCCCGTCGGCCGTTCCCGGCCGCGACGCCTCCCTGCCCTTTGCCGCGGATGGCGGCGTACGCAACTGGCAGGCCGATGGCACGCAGGGCATCTGGGTGCAGGGCACTTCAGGCAGCTGGTACTACGGCAGGTTTTCCTTCCCTTGCACCGGTCTGCCTTTCAGGGAAACACTGCGCTTCAAGTTCAGCCCAGGCGGCGCACTCGATCGCTGGAGTGAGGTGAGCACGCGCGAGGCGGGCAACTGCCCGTTCAAATCTTTTGAAACCAGCGCCGGCCCGCCGGTTGCCGCGAAGCAGAGCAAAGCTGCACCGCCCGCAGTCGTGCCACCAGCCAGGACGACACCGCCGCCCCACGGGCGAGCCGTTGCGGCGACTGGCGGGTTAGTGCTCCAGTAGTTCGAGGTTGCTCCCATGGTGAAATTCCGCTTGCTACTGCCGATCACGGCGCTGTGCGCCGCCAGCGCATTGCCGGCCCAGGTGCTGCCGGTGGCAGCGCCAGCGCCGCCCGCCGGCGCTGTGGTCATCCTGACCGGCAATGCGCTGGATGGCACCGGCGGCACGCTGCGCAATGCACGCATCGGCGTGGCTGGCGGCCGCATCACCACGCTCAGCGCTGCACCGGGCGGTGCGGTCATCGACCTGCGCGGCTATACGGTGCTGCCGGGCTGGATCGATACGCACGTGCACCTGGATTCGCACTTCGATGGCAGTGGGCTCATCGCCACCGAGACCGAAGCGCCGCTGGAAGCGGCACTGGGCATCGCGGGCGCGGCCTGGGACACCCTGATGGGCGGCTTCACCACCGTCCAGACAGTGGGTGACCCGAGCGAAAAGCCGCTGCGCGACGCCATTCGCGAGCGCGGCTTTCCCGGCCCCCGCGTGCTGACTTCGCTGGCATGGATCGAAGGCGACAGCAAGACCACGCGTGAGGAACTGATCGCGGCGGTGCACTTGCGCAAGGCGCAGGGCGCGGACCTGATCAAGATCTTCGCCTCTTCCAGCCAGCGCGTCGGCGCGACGCCGACTTTCACGGAGGAGCAACTGCGCATCCTGTGTGACGAGGCCAAAGCCGTCGGCCTGCGCTCGATGGTGCACGCCTATCGTTCGCAGGTTACCGCCGCCGCCCGCGCCGGCTGCCGCGAAATCGAACACGCGACCTACGCGACGCAGGCCGATATCGACGCGGCTGTCGCCGCCGGCGCGTACCTCAGTCCGCAGGTCGGATTGGTGGTGCAGAATTATCTGGCCAACAAAGCACGTTATCTCGGGGTGGGCAACTACACCGAGGCTGGCATGGTCACCATGGATCACGACATGCACTTTGATTTCGAAGTGTGCACGATGGCCGTGCACACGCCCCATGCCAAGGTGGTGTTCTCGACCGATGCCACGGCGGGCGCCCACGGCCGCAATGCCGAGGAATTCCTGGGCAGGGTGCAGCATTGCGGCCAGAGTCCGCTGGCGGCGCTGGTCTCGGCCAACGCCGTTGCGGCCGAAGCGATCGGCATGGCGGACCAGCTCGGCAGACTGGCGCCGGGCTATGCGGCCGACATCATTGCCCTGGACGGCGATCCGCTCAAGGATCTGACGGCGGTGCGGCGCGTGGTGTTCGTCATGCGCGGCGGCGTGGTGTACAAGTGGGCCGGGGCCGCACCCGTCAAACGCTAGTTTCCTGGCAGCGCTGGCCTGCCAGTGTTGCTGACTGATTTCAGTCCCCGGGTTCCGAGCCGAAATGCGCGGCCAGATAGGCGGCGATTTCCTGGTACTGCTCATCAGACATGCTGGCACCGCGCGCGATCATGGCGTCGATCTGCGCTTCCCATTGTTTGCGGTTCAGGCGCTTGCGGACAACCGTGTCGAACGAGTGACACTGCGAGCAGGTCCATTCCACCAGATTGACCCCGTGACCTGCGGGCAGTGCGATGCCCGGGGTCGCGCCACCCGGCGACTGCACGCCCAGCGCAAACGCGAGCAGGGCCGCGCCGGGACCCGGACCGCCCACGGCGACGACCACGAACTGGCGTCCGCCGCTGCGATAGGTCATGGGTGTGCCATGGGTCCTGGCGCTGCCGGTGGAATAGCGCCACAGCTCCGCGCCACTGTGCTTGTCGAGGGCGTGGAACGCGGCATCGCCGCCGCCCACGAAAACCAGTCCGCCGCGGGTAACGATTGCACCGGCGTTGCCGACAGCGCCCAATGCGGGCGGCAGTTGCGCGTCCTTCAGCGCCGGGTGATTGCGGACCGCTTCGTTGTCGCCGAAGGGCAGCTGCCAGCGCAGGCGCGCAGCGTTCAGATCCAGCGCATCCATGAAAGCATACGGCGGCTTGAGCAGCGGGATGCGATGCTGCAGGAACAGGCTCTCATCGCCACTGTCGTTCGGGCCGACCTCGGGCACATTGCCCTCGGCATCGGTGAGGTCCGGATAAACCAGCGCCGGATCGTTGTTGACCTTGACGTACAGGACGCCCGTGTCCGGATCGAAAGCGCCGCCGCCCCAATCGGCGCCGCCCTCCAGTCCTGGACGGATCAGGGTTCCCTGCACGCTCGGCGGCGTAAACAGCGCTCCGATCCTGAGGCGCTTCAACACGGCGAGGGCTTGCTGGTGCAATTCCGGAGTCAGGTCGGTCGCGTCCTCGAGCGTCACGCCCTGGGGCGCCAGCACCGGCATGCCCACGGGCGCCGGCTGCGTCGGCGCGGCCTGTTCGCCGGGCACATCGCTCGGCGGCACCGCACGTTCTTCAATCGGCCACAGCGGTGCGCCGCTGACGCGATCGAATGCGAACACGAAGCCTTGCTTGGTCAGCTGCACGACCGCATCGATCGTTTTGCCGGCCTTGAGGATTTTCACCAGCGTGGGCGCGGCCGGCGCGTCGTAGTCCCACAGTCCATGGTGCACGAGCTGGCGATGCCAGCGGCGCTGGCCGGTGTTGGCATCCAGACAGACGATGGAATCGGCGTACAGGTTGTCGCCGGGCCGATTGCCACCGTAGAAATCGTTGCTCGGCGTTCCCACCGGCAGGTACAGCAGGCCGTGCCGTGCGTCGATGCTCATCGGCGCCCACACATTGGTGTGGCCGGTGACCCGGTTGGAATGCATGCCCCAGGTGTCGGCGCCGAACTCGCCGTCGCGCGGCACCGTATGAAAGCTCCACACGCGCCGCCCGGTGCGCGCGTCGTAGGCGCGTACATCGCCGGGCGGATCGCGCCGGTAGATCAGACGATCGGCCACACCATTGCCGACGATGATGAGATTGCGGTAGACCAGCGGCGCTGAAGTGTTGGTGTAGTGCCTGGGGTTCACCGGCCACTGCAGATCCTCATGCAGATTCACGACGCCCTCGTGCCCAAAGCCCGCCACCGGCTTGCCGCTGCGCGCATCCAGTTCGATCAGGCGGTAGCGCGATGCAATCACGATGCGCAGCGCACGATTCCTGGGGTCGCGCCACGCGGCTACGCCGCGGTGCACGAAGCCGGTGCCGTTGGGCGGCTGGCCGTCCACATAGGCCCGTGGGTCGTAGCTCCACAGTTGCCGCCCGGTACCCGGGTCGAGCGCGACGACGCGGTTGTAGGGCGTGCTCAGATACATCACGCCATCGATGACGATGGGCGTGGTCTCGAACATGCCCGGCGAGGTGGCGAACTCCTTGAGGGCCGTCTCGCCGGTCTGCCATTGCCAGGCGAGCCGCAGCTGGGTGACGTTGGCGGTGTTGATGTCGCTCAACGCAGAAAAATTCGGCGCGCCCGGCGCGCCACCGTAGGCCGGCCAGCCTTCGTCCGGGCTACTGGCGTTGGCCACGGTGGCCAGCGCGACCAGCGTCAGCACGACAAATTTCGGTAGCGCAGTCATTCGCATCAGCTGCGCAGTTTCCTGCCTTGAGGATCGTACGGTGGCTCGGCCAGCAGTCGCGCCGGCCGGCGCTCGCCAACCACGTGTACCTCGAGCGGAACGGGCGCCGCCGCAATGTCGCGATCGACATAGGCGAGCGCGAGACTCTGTTTAACATGGTGCCCATAGGCGCCGGAGGTGACGAACCCGACCTTGCGCGTCCCGGCCCACACCGGTTCGAAGCCGGTGACATCCGCATCGAGCGCCGCCACGGCCAGCAACACCAAGCGCTGATCCGGTGCGACCGCCCGTGCCTTGTGCGCCGCCTCGCGGCCAATGAACTCACCCTTGTCGAAGGCGACAAACTTGTCGAGACCGGTCATGGCCGGCGTGTAGGACTGGGTAAACTCGAGCGACCAGACGCCGTAGCCCTTTTCGAGTCGCAGGCTGTCTTGAGCCCGCATGCCGATCGGCTTCATGCCGAGCGGCGTGCCGTTTTCCAGCAGCGCGCCCCAGAGTGAGCGCTGCTGGCTGGCCGGCACGGTGATTTCATAGCCGAGTTCACCCGTGAGCGACAGGCGCGCGACGACCGCTTGTGTAAAAC
>JAYTUZ010000036.1:0-29920 GCA_043744295.1 Gammaproteobacteria bacterium
CTGTCCTTCAACCTGGTGGGCGAGGATGTCCTGATCACCGGCGCCGGGCCGATCGGCATCATGGCCGTGGCCATCGCCCGTTTCGTGGGCAGCCGGCACGTGGTGATCACCGATGTGAATCCCTATCGCCTGCGACTGGCGGAAAAACTCGGCGCCTCGAAGGCCCTGGATGCGCGTAGCGAAAAACTCGATGGCGCCATGAAGGATCTGCAGATGGAGGAAGGCTTCGATGTTGGCCTCGAGATGTCCGGCGTACCCTCCGCATTTCGCGACATGCTGCGCACCATGAATCATGGCGGCAACGTTGCGCTGCTGGGCATCATGCCGCAGGACACCGGCATCCACTGGGACGAGGTGATCTTCAAGGGCCTGGTGCTCAAGGGCGTTTACGGTCGCGAGATGTTCGAGACCTGGTACAAGATGGCGAGCATGCTGCAGAGCGGCCTCGACATCTCCGGTGTGATTACCCATCGCATTCCGATCGCTGACTACCAGTATGGGTTCGAGACCATGGCGTCCGGGCAGAGCGGCAAGATCATCATGGACTGGAGTGCGCTGAGATGAGCCTCAGCGTTCTGGACATCTTCAAGGTGGGCATTGGTCCATCGAGCTCCCACACCATGGGACCGATGAATGCGGCCTGCCGCTTCGCGCTCGGGTTGGCGCAGCGCGGACAGCTGGCAGACACCACCCAGGTCACGGTGGAGTTGTACGGTTCGCTCGCCTGGACCGGGCGCGGGCACTGCACCGACCGGGCTGTTTTTCTGGGTCTGGAGGGCAACACGCCCGAGGCGCTCGATCCCAATGCGCTCGAACCCGCGCTGGCGCGTATTCGCGCCAGCGGCCAGCTGTCGCTGGCGGGCACCCAGGCCATCGCCTTCGACGAAAATCGTCATCTGCTCTGGCATCGCGATCAGACCCTGCCGCTGCACCCCAACGGCATGTGCTTTACGGCCCTCGATGCGGCTGGCGCCGTGCTGCGGCGCGAACAAGTGTACTCACTGGGTGGTGGATTCATCGCCAGCGCCGAGGAACTCGCGAATCCGGCCACTGCCGGGGCGCCCGTCACCGTGGCCTTTCCGTTTGACTCGGGCGATGAGCTGCTGGCCCGCGCCCGGCAGCACGGACTGAGACTCGATGAACTGGTGCTCGCCAACGAGACCGCATTCCGCGAACCGGCCGCAACCCAGGCCGCGCTGCTGCATATCTGGCAGGTGATGCAATCGTGCATCGAGAAGGGTTTTGCCGCGCGGGGCGTGTTGCCCGGCGCGCTCAAACTGCCGCGGCGCGCGCCCGGGCTGCATCGTCAGCTGCTGCAGAGCGATGCCAATGCACCCATGCACGTGATGGACTGGGTGAACGCCTTCGCCATGGCAGTCAATGAAGAGAACGCTGCCGGTGGCAAGATGGTCACGGCGCCCACCAATGGTGCCGCCGGAATTGTGCCGGCCGTACTCGCGTATTACCGGCGATTTGAAGAGGGTGCAGCGGATGCCGGGGTAGTGCGTTTTTTGCTGGTCGCCGGTGCCATCGGCATGCTCTACAAGAGAAACGCCTCGATCTCCGGTGCCGAGGCCGGCTGCCAGGGAGAAGTCGGCGTGGCCTGCTCCATGGCGGCGGCGGGCCTGGCGGCTGCACTCGAGGGCAGCAATGAGCAGATCGAAAATGCGGCCGAGATAGGTATGGAACACAACCTCGGGCTCACCTGTGATCCGGTCGGCGGACTGGTGCAGATTCCCTGCATCGAACGCAACGCCATGGGGGCGATCAAGGCCATCAACGCCGCGCGTCTCGCCATGTGCGGCGACGGCACGCACAAGGTATCGCTTGATCAGGTGATTGCCACCATGCGCCAGACCGGCAAGGACATGTCTTCGATCTACAAGGAAACCTCGCAGGGCGGCCTGGCCGTCAACGTGCCGGAGTGCTGAGCTCGCGCATCTTTGAGTGGTAGCGCCCGTAACCAAAATATACGGCAAATCCCAGGCCAAGCCATACGACCAGTCGAATCCAGGTATCGCTGGGCAGGTAGACCATCAGGGCCACGCAACTGAAGATGCCGAGGCCCGGGATCAGCGGCACCCAGGGCGCGCGAAATGGCCGGTGCAGTTCGGGCGACTTGCGCCGAAGGATGATGATGCCGGCACACACCATGGCAAAGGCCATGAGCGTGCCGATCGAAATCAGTTCGCCCAGCAGGTCCAGTGGCACGAGTCCCGCGGTCAGGGCCGAGAGCACGCCGGTCACGATAGTGCCGATATGCGGGGTATGAAAGCGTTCGCTGGTGCGCGACAGCGCCGCCGGCAACAGGCCATCACGGCCCATGGCGTAAAAAATGCGGATCTGCCCGAGCAGGCTCAGCAGTATCACCGAGATCAGGCCGAATATGGCGACGATGCCCACCAGCACCTTCAGCCAGCTCAAGTCGGCGTGCGCCAGGCTGAGTGCCTTGTAGAGCGGGTCGGCAACGTTGAGCTGATGATAGTCGGCGATACCGGTGATGATCAGGCTCACCGCCACATAGAGCACGGTGCAGATCAGCAGCGAGAAGCCCAGGCTGAGCGGCATCGTGCGCTGCGGATTGCGCGCCTCTTCGGCGAGCGTCGAGACGCCATCGAAGCCGATATAGGCAAAGAACACGATGCCCGCGCCGCGCAGCACACCGGTCCAGCCAAAATCTCCGAATTTTCCCGTGTTGGGCGGCACGAAAGGCTGCCAGTTGTGGGGATCAACATATTTCACGCAGGCCGCGATCAGCACCAGGATGGCCAGCACCTTGGCACCGACAATGATCGAGTTGACGATGGCGGACTGGCGGGTGCCGATGATCAGCAGCGCCGTGCAGGCCAGGGTGATCAGCACCGCCGGCAGGTCGAGCCAGTGGCCGGTGGCGATAAGGTGCAGGCCGCCGCCCGCTTTGAACGGTGCGCCGCTCAGCACGGCGGGCAGGTGCAGCCCAAGGTCGGCCAATGAGGCTGTGACATAGCCCGACCAGCCGATGGCCACCACCGAGGCCGAAAACAGATATTCGAGCATGATGCTCCAGCCGATGATCCAGGCGATCAGCTCGCCAAAAGTCGCATAGGCATAGGAATAGGCGCTGCCTGCGACCGGCACCATGGCGGCGAATTCCGCGTAGCAAAGGCCGGCAAAGAAACAGGCGAGGCTCGCGAACACGAACGAGAGGGTGACAGCGGGCCCGGAGTGTAGCGCTGCCACGGTGCCCGTGAGCACAAAAATCCCTGCGCCGATGGTATTGCCGACACCGAAAGCGGTGAGATTGAGCACCCCGAGTGAGCGCACCAGGGCCGGGCGCTCGCCGCCGTCCGCTTCGCGTTTGAGCGTATCAATGGACTTTCGTGACCAGACACCCATGCGCTTCCCCCGCTGTTTTGTCCAGCCTACAACAGCGGGCGCTGCGGCGCACTCTCGTGGCGGGTGCTAGCGCGGCCAACGCACCAGGCCAGCCGCATCGCGTGCCAGGGCTTCGATCTGTGTCCAGTCGCCACTGTTGAGTGCCGCCGCCGGAGTGATCCATGAGCCGCCGACGCAGGCCACGTTCGCCAGCGCCAGGAAGCGTGGGGCGCCCTGGCGCGTGATGCCGCCGGTCGGGCAGAAGATGACATCCGGGAATACGGGCGCGAAGGCGGCGAGCATCGCTGTGCCGCCGGCGGGCTCAGCCGGGAAGAACTTCAGGGCCGTGTAGCCCGCGGCGCGCGCCGCCAGCAATTCCGAAGCGGTGGCTACGCCGGGCAGCAAAGGCAAGGGCGCGCGGTGGCCGGCCGCGGCCAGTTCATCGGTCAGTCCCGGGGTGACGGCAAATTGTGCCCCGGCATCGGCGACGCGCAAAAAATCTTCGGGCGTGGTGAGCGTACCGGCGCCGACGATGGCCGCGGGCACGGCTTTGCGCATGGCACTGATGGCGGCCAGCGCCACGCTGGTGCGCAGCGTCACTTCGAGCACCATGAGTCCACCCGCGCACAGGGCGCGCGCCAGCGGCACGGCGTCCGACTCCCGTTCGATGGTGAGCACCGGTATTACCGGTACACGGGCCAGGATGTCACGTATCAGCATGCATGAACTTCCTTCGCTTCAGGTGAGGCCGCCGCCCGCTTCGGCGTCGGCCGCGTTGGCGCGCATGGCGGCAAACAACTCGCGGCCCATCCCGTATTGTCCCGTGGGTGCCGGGCGCTCGACGCTGCGCTGCGCCCAGATTTCAGCGCCCACCAGCGCTTCGAGCGTGCCGTTGTTGCTGTCGAGGCGCACGAGGTCGCCATCACGCAGCTTCCCCAACGGGCCGCCGTTGAACACCTCAGGCGAGACGTGAATGGCTGCCGGCACGTTGCCGGAGGCGCCCGACATGCGCCCGTCCGTGACCAGGGCGACGCGGTGTCCGTGCGACTGCAGCGCCGACAATGCGGGTGTGAGTTTGTGCAGTTCGGGCATGCCATTGGCGCGCGGCCCCTGTCCGCGCACCACCACGATGACATCGCGATGCAGCTCGCCCGCCTTGAATGCGGCGCTCACGGCTTCCTGGGTGTCGAAAATGCGCACCGGTGCTTCAATGCAGCGGTGCTCCGGCTTTACTGCGGATACCTTGATGACCGAGCGACCGAGATTTCCGCGTAGCAGCTTCAGTCCGCCGTCGGCACTGAAAGGCGCGTTCACGGGCCGCAAGACTTCAGTATCGCCACTGTGCGTGGCGCCCTCGCGCCAGGCGAGCTGGCCGTCATGCAGCCAGGGCTCCTGCGTATAGGCGTGCAGATTCTCGCCGACCACGGTACGCGCATCGCCGTGCAGCAGACCGGCGTGCAGCAACTCGCGGATTACAAAAGCCATGCCGCCGGCGGCGTGAAAGTGATTCACGTCGGCGCCGCCATTGGGGTAGACACGAGCAATCAACGGTACCGCCGCGGAGAGCGCGCTGAAGTCATCCCAATCGATACTGATACCCGCCGCGCGCGCGATTGCTACCAGATGGATGGTGTGATTGCTCGAGCCGCCGGTGGCGAGCAGGCCGACGATGGCATTGACAACAGCGCGCTCATCGATGATCTCGCCCAGCGGCCGATAGTCATTGCCGCGCGCCCAGATGCGCGCGGTGCGCGCGGTGGCGGCGCGCGTCAGGGCCTCACGCAGCGGTGTGTTGGGGTGCACAAAGGCACTGCCGGGCAAATGCAGGCCCATGATCTCCATCAGCATCTGGTTGCTGTTGGCGGTGCCGTAGAAGGTGCAGGTGCCGGCGCCGTGATAGCTGTGCGACTCGGTCTCGAGCAGCGTGGCGCGATCAATGCGTCCTTCCTCATACGCCTGGCGTACGCGCGCCTTGTCCTGATTGGGGAGACCGGAAGTCATGGGTCCGGCGGGTACGAAAATCGTCGGCAGTTGCCCAAAGGAGAGGGTGCCAATCAACAGGCCCGGCACGATCTTGTCGCACACCCCCAAGCAAAGCGCGGCGTCGAACATGGCGTGCGAGAGCGCGATCGCCGTCGACAGCGCGATCACGTCGCGGCTGAAGAGTGAGAGTTCCATGCCCGCCTGACCCTGCGTCACGCCATCGCACATGGCCGGCACGCCACCGGCGACCTGTGCCGTGGCGCCGGCCTCACGCGCCGCAGCGCGGATCAGCGCCGGATAGCGCTCGAAGGGTTGATGCGCCGAGAGCATGTCGTTGTAGGCGCTGATGATGGCGATGTTGGGCCAGCGCAGGGCCCGCAGGACCGCCTTGTCGGCCGGATCCGAGGCGGCAAAGCCATGGGCCAGATTCGTGCAGCTCAGCTGCGTGCGCGTCGGGCCGTCGCGGCCGGCCGCGCGCGTGCGTTCGAGGTAAGCTTCGCGTGTCGAGTGGCTGCGCTCACGGATGCGTTCCGTGACGCCGCGCAGGGCCGGGTGCAATGAGGGTGCCTTGTTCAAGGGACGTAGTAAAACTCCAGTAATAGTTTTTGGCAAGTTTTATTTAACATAATCATGTATCGTACCCAACTGCTCAGAATCTATAGACAAAGCTATATTTCATTAACACACTCCCAAGCGTATAGTAGTTTAACTACATGCTTGGCTTGACTTAATCGGCGGAGGTAAGCCGTGCAGATGCTGGACCCTTTTCAGATCATCCTCTTCGGTGGCACCGGCGATCTGGCCATGCGCAAGCTCATCCCGGCGCTGTTTCACCGTTTCATGGCCGGCCAGTTTGATGCCCGCGCACATATTCTCAGCGCCGCCAGCAGCGCCATCTCGCGCGAGGACTACATTGCGCGCGCTGCGGAGCAATGTCGTGCGCATCTGGACGGCATGGAGTTCAATGAAGCGCGCTGGCGTGAATTTGCAGCCTGCCTTGATTACCAGCAGGTGGACGCGACGCGCCTTGAAGACTACCGGGCCCTCAAGACCCGTATCGCCGATCGCGACGCACAGGTACGGGTGTGGTTTCTGTCGATGTCACCGACTTTCTACACCACCATGGGCGCCCACATGGCGACCGCCAACGTTGTCACACCGCAAGCTCGCGTCGTGCTCGAAAAGCCCCTCGGCACCGACCGGCTGTCGGCGGCGCGCATCAACGAAGAGATCGGCAGGAGTTTCAGCGAAGCGCAGATCTATCGCATCGATCACTACCTCGGTAAGGAGCCGGTGCAGAATCTGCTGGCGTTGCGCTTTGGTAACGCCCTGTTCGAGCCGCTGTGGCGGCGCGGGCGCATTCGCCACGTGCAGATTACCGTCGGCGAGCAGCTGGGCGTGGAAGGGCGCGCGAAGTTCTACGATGCCACCGGCGCGCTCCGTGACATGGTGCAGAACCATATGTTGCAGTTGCTGTGCATCATGGCGATGGAGCCCCCGGCCAACAGCGACGCGGACACGGTGCGCGACGAAAAGCTCAAGGTGCTGCGCGCCCTGCGCCCCATCAATGCCGATAACGTCGAGCTGAAAACGGTGCGTGCCCAGTACCGGGCTGGCAACATCGATGGCAAGAGCGTGGTGGGCTATGCGGATGAGCCTGGTGTCCCGGCCGGCAGCAGCACCGAAACCTTCGTGGCCATCAAGGCCGAAATCGACAACTGGCGCTGGGCGGGCGTACCGTTCTACCTGCGCACCGGCAAGCGCCTGCAGCAGCAGATGGCCGAAATCGCCATAACTTTTGATGACGTGCCGCTCTCGATTTTCCCAAATCGCACCCAGGATGCACCCAATCAGCTGGTCATTCGCCTGCAGCCCGACGAGAGCGTCACGCTGACCATCATGGCGAAAGCGCCGGGCGATGCCATGCGTCTGCGCCCCGTGAGCCTGGCGCTCGATCTGGCTGAGAGCTTCAAGGAACGCCCGCTCTCGGCCTACGAGCGCCTGTTGATGGATATCGTAAAGGGCAATCTCACGCTGTTCATGCGCCGCGACGAACTCGACTGTGCCTGGAGCTGGATCGATCCGATCCGGGCCGGCTGGGCGCAAACGGGCAACCCGCCCAAAACCTATGCGGCCGGCAGTTGGGGGCCGGCGGCTTCGACGGCGCTGATCGGTCGCGACGGCTATGCGTGGCGCGATGAACTCTGAGCACCGCGACGCGAACGTCGCTGCGCAGGCCGAATCGCTGGCCCAGAGCGTGGCCGAGGATCTCAGGCTCGCGCTGCAGCGTCGCGGGGCCGCGAGCCTGGTAGTCTCGGGCGGGCGCACACCGGCCGCCATGTTTGCGCGTCTGGCGAGCAAGTCGCTGGACTGGTCGCGCGTGCAGATCACACTCGCCGATGAGCGCTGGGTGGGTTTTGATCATCCGGCCAGCAACGAGCGACTGGTGCACGTCGAACTGCTGCGCGACGCGGCCGCTGCCGCACGCCTGATCGGCATGAAGAATGAAGCCGAAAGTCCTTTTCTCGGCGCCCAACACGCCTGGCAGTTGATTGCCGCCATGCCCAGGCCCTTCGATGTGGTGCTGCTGGGCATGGGCGACGACGGGCACACGGCTTCGCTGTTTCCCGGCAGCGCCGAACTGGCGGCTGGACTCGATGCCAGCGCCGCGCCTGGCTGCATAGGCGTACGGCCGCTGGCCGCGCCGTTTACGCGCCTGAGCCTCAATCTCGCCGCGCTCCTGGACTCACGGCGCATCTGCCTGCAGATGGTCGGCGCACCGAAATGGCAGGTGTATGAACAGGCCTGCGCCAGCGGTCCCGCGAGTGAGATGCCGATTCGCGCCATCCTGCGGCAAAGGCAGGTGCCGGTGGAGGTGTACTGGTGTCCGGCTGGCTGAAATTCCTGGCCAGCGCGCGCCAAGCGCTGCCAGCCGCCGAGCGGCGCGTCGCGGACATGGTGCTCGAACATCCGCATGAAGTGCTGACCCTGTCGCTGGCGGCCGTGGCGCGGCAGGCGCAGGTCAGTGAGCCCACCGTGATCCGCTGCTGTCGTTCGCTCGGCTGCAGTGGCTTCGCCGATTTCAAGATGCGCATGGCGCAGAGCCTGGCCAGCAGCCCGCATTTTGTGCACGCTGACGTGCGCGCCGATGATTCGGTGGCCGACATGGCCGCCAAAGTTTTCGGCAAGGCGGCCAGCACGCTATTGCAGGTGCGCAGCCAGCTCGATCCGGCCCGGCTTGAACTCGCCATTGATATGCTGGGTAGCGCGCGGCGCGTTGAATGCTATGGCCTCGGCAGTTCCGGCATTGTCGCCGCCGACGCACAGCACAAGTTCTTCCGCCTGGGGCTGCCCTCGGCCGCCTATTCCGACGCGCACGTGCACGGCATGGCGGCCACCATGCTGCACCCGGGCGATGTGGTGGTGGCTTTTTCGGCCAGCGGCCGTACCGTCGACCTGCTCTCGAGTGTCGACCTGGCGCGTGAATCCGGCGCTGCGGTCATCGGTGTGACCGCCCTCGCATCGCCGCTCGCGGCCCGCTGCAGCGTGGCACTGGAAATGCTCGTGGACGAAGACACGGACATCTACACACCGATGACCACGCGTCTGGCGCAACTTGCGGTCGTCGACGTGCTGGCAGTTGGCGTGGCGCTGCGGCAAGGGCCCGAGCTGCTGGTGCGCCTGCAGCGCGCCCGGGCAAGCCTGCGCAGCAAGCGCGTGCGCGGCTTCGAGTAGTCGCCCGGCGCCAGCTGCGCGCCAGCCCATTCAGCTCCTGGTCTTGCGGAAGATCATCGTCAGCAGGAACAGCAGGGTTCTGAAGTCCATTAATTTCAGGGCGGCGCGTACTTCTGCAGGCTTGAGTTTCGCCGTCAACGGCATGGTGCCGAAAATCTTGCCCTTGATGACGAGATTGTTGCCGTCGCGTGCCAGGCTGGTGACACGCATCAGTTCCTGGTTGTCGGAGCCGTAGAGTTTCATGGTGCCCGTGGTGTGGTGTTGGCGCTACGCTGTGCGCTCAGCGGCGCAGTTCGCGCTCATGGCCGCAGAACCACTCATAGGTGGCGCGAATGCCGGGCTCGAGCCCGGTGCGGGCGCGCCAGCCCAGCGCGTGCAGGCGACTCACATCGAGCAGCTTGCGTGGCGTGCCGTCGGGTTTCGAGGTATCAAACTGCAGCGTACCGGTGTAGCCCACGACCCGGCCGATCAGAGCCGCCAGTTCGGCGATGGTGACATCGGCGCCCACACCCACGTTGAGCCACTGCGCGTCGGAATAGCGTTCGGTCAGAAACACGACCGCGTCGGCAAGATCGTCGACATGGAGAAACTCCCGTCGTGGCGTGCCCGTGCCCCAGACCGTCACCTGCGGCTGGCCGCTTCGCTTCGCCTCATGAAATTTCCTGATGAGCGCGGGCAGCACGTGGGAATTTTCCAGGCTGAAGTTGTCGCCCGGTCCGTACAGATTGGTCGGCATCAGCGCAATGGCATCGAAGCCATACTGCCGGCGATAGGCCTGGCACATCTTGATGCCGGCGATCTTGGCGATCGCGTACCACTCATTGGTGGGCTCAAGCGGACCGGTCAGCAGACAGTCTTCGTTGATGGGTTGCGGCGCGAGCTTGGGATAGATGCAGCTCGAGCCCAGAAAAGTGAGCTTGCGCGCGCCGTGGCGGTAGGCGGCGTCGATGACATTGGTCTGGATCGCCAGGTTGTCACGCAGGAATTCCGCCGCATAGCGCTCGTTGGCCTGGATGCCGCCGACCCGCGCCGCCGCGAGGATGACGACTTCCGGGCGTTGCGCGGCAAACCAGGCTTCGACCGCGCCCTGACGGGTGAGATCGAGTTGCGCATGATCGGCCAGCAGCAGCTGGGCGTAGCCCTGCGCCTGCAGGCAGCGAACGATGGCGCTGCCCACCAGGCCGTGGTGCCCGGCCACGTAGATGCGTGCTTGCCTGTTCATGGGTGGCTACCCGGCGCCGAAAAGTCGCGCCGCACTACTCATGGTGTGAGTAGGTCTTGAAACCTTCGCGCGCCACCAGTGCATCGCGCCGGGCGTGCTCGCGATCGGCCGCAACCATTTCCTTTACCAGTGAATCGAAGCTGATTTCGGCTCGCCAGCCGAGTTTCCTGAACGCCTTGCCCGGATCACCGAGCAGGGTGTCGACTTCGGTGGGGCGGAAATACCGTGGGTCCACCCGCAGGACAGTTTTGCCGCTGACTTTGTCGATGCCTTGCTCCGCCTCGCCAGCGCCGCGCCATTCGAGCTGCATGCCCAGATGCGCGCCCGCGCGCTCGACGAATTCGCGCACCGAATGCTGCTCGCCAGTGGCGATGACAAAGTCTTCCGCTGTTGCCTGCTGCAACATCAACCATTGCGCGCGCACGAAATCGCGCGCATGGCCCCAGTCGCGCAGCGAGTCGAGGTTGCCCAGGTACAGGCACTCCTGCATGCCTTCGCTGATGCGCGCCAGGGCGCGCGTGATCTTGCGGGTCACGAAGGTCTCGCCACGCACCGGCGATTCGTGATTGAAAAGGATGCCGCTGCAGGCAAACAGGCCATAGGCCTCGCGGTAGTTCACGGTAATCCAGTGGGCATAGACCTTGGCGGCGCCATAGGGTGAGCGCGGGTAGAATGGCGTGCTCTCGCGCTGAGGGGTTTCCTGCACCTTGCCGAACATTTCCGAGGTCGAGGCCTGGTAGAAGCGGGTCTTCTTCTCGAGACCCAGGATACGAATTGCCTCGAGCAGGCGCAGGGTACCCAGGGCATCGGAGTTGGCAGTGTATTCGGGCGTCTCGAACGAGACCGCCACATGGCTCTGTGCCGCCAGGTTGTAGATCTCGTCGGGCTGCACCTGCTGGACAATGCGAATCAGATTGGTGGCATCGGTCAGATCGCCATAATGCAGGCGCAGGTGCACATTACGCTCGTGCGGATCCTGGTACAGGTGATCGATGCGATCGGTGTTGAAGCTCGAGGCGCGCCGCTTGATGCCGTGCACCTGGTAGCCCTTGTCGAGCAGCAGCTCGGCCAGATAGGCGCCATCCTGGCCGGTGATGCCGGTAATCAATGCTGTCTTGCTCAAGCGACGACCCCAGGGGCGAAAATCCCGATTTTACACGCCAAGCGCCGCCTGGCTCTGTAAAGTAGCGCTGCCGGAGGCGGCGCGCGCTAGCGGCTGCCCGGCGGCCTGGCAGCAGCTAACTTGCAGTGGCGGTGCGATGGACATTTTCGGCAGACTTTTCAACGTCTGTGGGGCCTTGCTGTGCCTCCTGGCGCTCACCGCCTGTAGCACGGATCGGGCCGCGGGCACGAAGCCCGCGGCCAGGCCGCCGGCGCCAGTTTCGTCGCCGGAAGTGCCCTTGAGCATGGTCGAGTCGTCACTGCGCACGGAATTGGCGGCCACGGCTGCGGTGATCGACAGCGGCAATGAAGCGCTGCTATTGCGCTATCCTGTGCGGCTGGCCTTTGCGGCCGACCAGAATGCGCTGCGGCCCGCCTTTACGGCGCTGCTTGAGCGGCTGCTGCACGTGCTCCATACCCATGATCGCGTAGCTGTGGCAGTTGCCGTGTACACAGACGCCATCGGCGCTGAGAGTTTCAATGATGCCCAATCGCTGCAGCGTGGCGAGGCGATAGCCACCTGGCTGCGGGAGCGGGGAATTGCGGCGCGGCGGCTCAGCGCGCGCGCAGGCGGCGAAAGCGCACCGCTCAAGGCGGAAAACTCGCCCGAGGGGCGCGATCTGAACCGCCGGGTGGAAATCGCTTTCAGCATTTTGTCTTCGTGAGTCGAATCCATTAGGCTCATCTACATCCCAGGAAACTCAGGGCTCTACGGCGCATGAAAGTCACTATTTTCGGATCTGGATATGTAGGTTTGGTTACCGGCGCCTGCCTGGCCGAGGCGGGCAATCATGTGCTGTGCGTCGACATTGACGCCGGCAAGGTGGCGCGCCTCAATGCCGGTGAAGTGCCTATACACGAGCCGGGGCTCGATGCGCTGATCCAGCGCAATCGCGACAGCGGCCGCCTGGAGTTCACTACCGATGCGGCGCGTGGCGTCGATCACGGGCTGTTTCAGCTCATCGCCGTGGGCACGCCGCCCGATGAAGACGGTTCGGCCGATCTGAGGCATGTGGTTGCGGTGGCGCGCACGATTGGCGAGGGCTTGCAGCGCTATGCCGTTGTGGTTACCAAATCGACCGTGCCGGTTGGCACGGCTGATAAAGTGCGCGCTGAAGTGGCCGCGGCGCTGGCGCGGCGCCAATCGGGCGTTGATTTCGATGTCGTTTCCAATCCGGAGTTTCTCAAGGAAGGCGCGGCTATTCAGGATTTCATGAAGCCTGATCGCGTGGTGGTTGGCACCGATGGCCCACGCACCACGGAACTGATGCGGGCGCTTTATGAGCCCTTTACGCGCAATCACGATCGCCTCATCGTCATGGATATCCGCTCCGCCGAGCTGACCAAGTACGCCGCCAATGCCATGCTGGCCACCAAGATCAGCTTCATGAACGAACTCGCCGGGCTGGCCGAGCGCGTCGGCGCTGACATTGAGCGGGTGCGCGTCGGCATCGGCTCCGATCCACGCATCGGCTATGGTTTCATCTATCCCGGCACCGGTTACGGTGGCTCGTGTTTCCCCAAGGACGTCAAGGCGCTGATACGCTCGGCCCGCGACGTCCAGCATGTCACGCCGATCCTCAATGCGGTCGAGCAGGTGAATGAGCTGCAGAAATCCATTCTGGTGCGCAAGCTCAAAGTTCTGGTCGGCGGGCAGCTGGCAGGACTCAAGGTGGCGCTCTGGGGTCTGGCCTTCAAGCCCAACACCGATGACATGCGCGAGGCGCCCAGCCGGGTAATCATCGAGGCGCTGCTGGCGGCAGGCGCCAGCGTGCGCGCCTACGATCCGATCGCCATGGATGAGGCGCGGCGCCTGTACGCCGGTCAGGCGCGCCTGACGCTGTGCCGCGACGCCTACGAAGCGGTCGATGGCGCCGCCGCGCTGCTGATCGCCACCGAGTGGCAGGAGTTCCGCAGCCCGGATTTCGAGCGCCTCAAGGAACTGCTGAGTACGCCACGCATTCTCGACGGTCGTAACCTTTACGATCCAGGCCTGCTCGCGCGCCAGGGCTTTGAGTACTACGCCATCGGGCGTGGCCGACCCATGTCTGCGAATTAGATAAACGGAGTACGGCTCGCTCATGCTCGTTCCAGTCATCCTGTCCGGCGGTGCCGGCACGCGGCTCTGGCCGCTGTCGCGTGAGTTGTATCCCAAGCAGCTGCTGCCCCTGGTGGGCGAACACACCATGCTGCAGGACACGGTGTTGCGGCTCACCGGCCTTAGCGCCGCGCCACCGGTGGTCGTGTGCAACGAGGCGCATCGCTTCCTGGTGGCCGAGCAGCTGCGCCTCATCAATGCCCCGGCACAAGCCATTGTGCTGGAGCCGGCCGGGCGCAATACCGCGCCGGCAATCGCGCTCGCGGCGCACGCCGCCCTGAGTGCGGCCGGCGCCGCCGGCACGGCCGGCGAGGAGCAGCTGCTGCTGGTACTGCCCGCCGATCATGTGATTCGCAATGTGCACGCCTTTCGCGACGCCGTGCAGGTGGCTGTGAGTGCTGCCAGGGCCGGCAGCCTGGCGACCTTCGGAGTCGTACCATATGCGCCCGAAACCGGCTATGGCTATATTCGCCGCGGCGCGGCCGACGGCGCGGCCTGGCGGATCGAGCATTTCGTGGAGAAGCCCGAGCGCGCGCGCGCCGAGGAATTTGTCGCCAGCGGCGAGTATTACTGGAACAGCGGCATGTTCGTATTCGGCGCGCGTCGCTACCTCGATGAGCTGCAGCGCCTGGCACCCGATATCGCCGAGGCGTGTGGGCGCGCCTACAGCGGCGCGCAGCGCGATCTCGATTTTACGCGCATCGATGCCACGGCATTTGCGAGCTGCCGCAGCGAATCGATCGACTACGCTGTCATGGAGAAGACTGACGCGGCCGTGGTCGTGCCCCTCGATGCCGGCTGGAGCGATGTGGGTTCGTGGTCTACGCTGCACGACGCTTCTGATAAAGACGCCGAAGGCAACGTCCGCAAGGGCGATGTGCTGAGCGTCGACACGCACGGCTGTTACCTGTACGCCGGGAGCCGGATGCTGGCCACCGTGGGCCTGCGCGATCATGTGGTGGTCGAGACCAAGGATGCTGTGCTGGTGGCGCCGCGTAGCCGCGTCCAGGACGTCAAAGCACTGGTGGCAACGATCAAGGCGAGTGGGCGCAGCGAGCACCTGCTGCACCGTGAAGTATTCCGGCCCTGGGGCAGTTACGACAGCCTGGAAAATGGCGAACGCTTCCAGGTCAAGCGGCTGATCGTGCGACCGGGCGGCGTGCTGTCGCTGCAACTGCACCATCATCGCGCCGAGCACTGGGTGGTAGTGTCCGGCACGGCGCGCATCACCCGTGGCGAAGAGGTATTCCTCCTCGAGGAAAACCAGTCGACCTATATCCCCATCGGGGTGCGCCATCGCATCGAAAACCCGGGCAAGATCCCGGTGCATATCATCGAGGTGCAGTCCGGTGGTTATCTGGGCGAGGACGATATCGTCCGCTTTGAAGATCAGTATGGCCGCCAGGGATCGAGCAAGTAGGAGCGCACATGAGCAAGCTGACCTGTTTCAAGGCCTATGACATTCGTGGCCGCATTCCTTCCGAACTCAATGAAGATCTGGCCTATCGCATCGGCCAGTCCTATGCCGACTTCGTGCGACCGAAGAAAGTCGCCGTGGGCCGCGACATTCGCGCCACCAGCGCCACGTTGTCGGCCGCCCTGATGCGTGGCCTGAACGATTCCGGCGTCAATGTCGTCGATATCGGTCTGTGCGGCACCGAGGGTGTTTACTTTGCGACCTTCGCGGAGGCGCTCGACGGCGGCATCATGGTGACCGCCAGCCACAATCCGCCCGACTACAACGGCATGAAATTCGTGCGCGAGGGCAGTCGGCCAATCAGCGCTGACACGGGGCTCAAGGATATGCAGGCGTTGATCGAAGAGTCACGCCTGCCAGCGCGCGCAGCGCGGGGTGGCAGCACCAGTGCACTCGATATCAGCAGCAAATACCTGGCGCACCTGCTCGGTTACGTGAAGGGCGCGACCCTGCGGCCCCTGAAGGTAGTGGTCAATGCGGGCAATGGCGGCGCCGGCATGGTGGTCGATCAGCTTGAGCCGCACCTGCCGTTCGAGTTCGTCAAGGTGCATCACGAGGCGGACAGCTCGTTTCCCAATGGCGTGCCCAACCCGATGCTGGAGGAAAATCGCGCCAGCACCGTGGATGCGATCCGGCGCAGCGGCGCTGATATCGGTCTCGCCTGGGACGGCGATTTCGATCGCTGCTTCTTTTTCGATGAGCACGGCGGCTTTGTCGAAGGTTACTACCTGGTGGGCCTGCTGGCCGAGGCCTTTCTCAAGCGTTATCCGGGCGGGCGCATCGTTCATGATCCGCGCCTGACCTGGAATACGATCGATATCGTGCGTCGCTGCGGCGGCGAAGCCGTAATGTGTCGCTCGGGTCACGCCTTCATCAAGCAGCGCATGCGCGAGGTTGACGCGGTCTATGGCGGCGAAATGAGCGCGCACCACTATTTCCGGGATTTCGCCTACTGCGACAGCGGCATGATTCCCTGGCTGCTGGTGCTGGCAGTGATGGGCGAGAGCGGCAAGACTCTGGGCGAGCTGGTGGGCGAGCGCCAGCGTCTGTTTCCGGTCAGCGGCGAGATCAATCGCGAGATCAGTGATGCGCGCGCCGCGACCACACGGGTGCAACAGCATTACTCATCGCAGGCCCTCAATGTCGATTTCACCGACGGTTTGTCGATGGAATTTGCCCAATGGCGGCTCAATCTTCGCAGCTCGAACACCGAACCGCTGGTGCGACTCAATGTCGAGGCGCGCGGCAGTGAGGCGCTGATGCGCGAGAAGACGGCGGAGGTGCTGCGCCTCATGGAATCGGTTTGAGTGCGCTTGCGGCGCTGTCAGGCCGGCGCTCGATCCCGGCACAGTACCTGACGGCGCCTGGACCCAGCGAAGCCGAAATCAATGCCGCCCTCGAACTGGCACTGCGGGCCCCCGATCACGGCCGCCTGCAACCCTGGCGCTATCGTCTGATACGCGGCGCGGCGCGCGAGCGTTTCGCCGAGTTGCTGGTGAACTACGCCCTGCGGCGTGATCCGGCAACGCTGCCGCCGCAGCTCGACAAGCTGCGCAGCCGCCCGTTACAGGCGCCGCTGGTGATCGTGCTGAGCGCGCAACTGTGCGCCGATCCGAAGGTGCCAGCCATAGAGCAGCAGTTGTCCGCCGCTGCGGCTGCGATGAATGTGCTGAATGCCTTTCACCTGCAGGGCTTCGGCGCCATCTGGCTTACCGGTTCCAGCATCTATGATCCGGCCGTGGCAGCCGCATTGGGCTGCAATGATGACGAGCAGCTGCTGGGGTTCATGTACGTGGGCACGATCAGTGCGCAGGCCCCCAAAGCCCTGGCGCGCGTAGCGCGCGTACCGTACGTGAATGACTGGCGAGGTTGACCGGCGCTGATGCCTTTTACCATCTCACACATTGCGGCGGTGCTGCCTGGCCAGCGACCGCTGCGGCGTTTGGGGCTGATGTCAGCGGCCATGATTGGCAGCATGGTTCCCGATTTCGGGTTGCTGTCCCCCTGGCCGCTGTCGCGCGCGCAGACCCATGGCATGCGGGCACTGCTGACTTTTTGCCTGCCGGCTGGCCTGCTCGCCTGGGCGTTGTTCCAGAGCCTGATCAAGCCGGCCTGGAGCGCCGTGTTCCCTGAGGATTGGCGCCTGCGCCTGCTCGCCGAACACCCTGAAGTGCGCCTCAGCCATCGGCGGGTTTGGTTGGGCGCGGCCGCGGCGATTCTGGGCGGCGCCCTGACGCACCTGGTGTGGGACGGCTTCACACATGAGGGTGGGCGCGGCGTGCGCCTGTTGCCGCTGCTCGATGATTCGGCGCCGGTTATCGCTGGCCATGTTCTGCCGCTGTATCGTTGGCTGCAGCATGGCAGCAGTGTCATGGGCCTGGGTGTGGTCATCTGGGCTGCGTGGCGCTGGACGCGCAGCGCAGCGCAGGCTGGCGGCGCCGTGCCGTCGGATGGCGGCGCCGTGCCCACCGGCCTTTCCCGGGCCGAGCGGCGCGCCTGGCTGGCGGCCTATGCCGGGCTGCCGCTGTGCCTGCTGGCAGCGGTGTTTTTCTGGCGAGTACAGCGCGTGGAGTCGGTGCTCAGCATCAGCGCCGAGACCACTCGCCTGGCGTACCTGGCGGTGCGCAGCTCCTGCGTGGCCTTGCTCGGTATCAGTGTGCTGATCCGCCTGCGACTCGACGCCTGCAGGGCGCTCCAGTAGGCTGCACCGGCATGTGGGGCATCACTCGTTACCAGTGGACGGTACTGTTCGCGGCCTGGCTGGGCTGGGGCTTCGATGTCTTCGATGGCCTGTTGTTCAACTACGTCGCACCCAACTGCATCCCGACGCTGTTGCATCTGCCGGTCGGCTCTCCCGAGGCCCGCGCGGCGACCCTCTACTGGACCGGGCTGCTCACCTCGCTGCTGCTGCTGGGCTGGGCCGCGGGCGGCGTGCTGTTTGGCTACGTCTGCGATCGTATCGGCCGGATGCGCACCCTGATGCTAACCATGGTGCTCTACGCCGTTGGCACGGCGGCCTGTGCCGCCGCAACCAATCTGTGGATGCTGGTGATCTTCCGGCTGGTGGCGAGCCTGGGCATCGGCGGTGAATGGGCTGCTGGCGCCTCCATGGTCGCCGAAGTGATGCCCGAGAAGCGCCGCGTGGAAGCCGGGGCGCTGCTCTACACGGCTGCGCCGTTCGGCCTGTTTCTGGCCACCTTTCTCAACTATCAGGTGGCCGGCGTCTGGTTTGCTGGCAATACCGAGCAATCCTGGCGCTATGTATTCCTGTTCGGGCTGCTGCCCGCGTTCGTCGCCTTCATCGTGCGCCTGTTTGTGCATGAGCCTGAGCGCTGGCAGGCGGTCAAGGCGCGTACCCAGGTTTCGCTGCGCGATATCTTTGCACCCGCACATCGCCACGCCACGCTCATGGGCACCTTCACCGTGGTGGTGGCGCTCATCGGCTGGTGGAGTTGCAACGCTTTCATTCCGGTAATCGCCAGCGGCCTGGCGCGCAGCAGTGCCGAAGCGAGCGGCCTGGATCGCGGCGCCACGCAGGCCTTGATCGAGAACTGGAAACTCACCGCGACCGTCGCTTTCAACATCGGCGGCCTGCTGGGCACATTGCTGACGATTCCACTGGCCAAGCATCTGGGGCGCCGGCCCATGTTTGCGCTGTATTTCGCAGCCTCGGCTGCGGCAATACTGGCGACCTTCGGGCTGGACATGCCGGGCGAGTCGCGCCTCTACATGTTCTTTCTGATCGGCGTGCCGGTGTTTGGCGTGTTTGGCGCCTTTCCGTTCTACCTGCCTGAGCTGTTTCCAACGCGCCTGCGGGCCACTGGCGCTGGTTTCTGTTACAACATCGGCCGCGTGCTGGCCTCGATTGGCCCATTCATCGTGGGCGCGGCCGCCGCGCGTGGCACGGCGATGCAGACTATTTTCTACGTTGGCTTCGCGCCGCTGCTCGGCCTGTTACTGGCGCCCTGGATCATCGAGACCCGCGGCGGCACGTTGACGGACTGACGCCCGGGTCTTGAGAGGTAAGCATGGATTTCATCGATCTCAAGTCGCAATACCGCGCACTGCGCACTGACATCAACGCACGCATCCAGGCGGTGCTCGAGCATGGTCAATACATACTTGGCCCTGAAGTTCTCGAGTTCGAGCAGCGCCTCGCCCACTACGTGAATGCCGCGCACTGCGTCACCGTAGCCAGCGGCACCGACGCCCTGCTGATCGCGTTGATGGCGCAGGGCATTGGCCCCGGCGATGAAGTGATCACCAGCCCCTTTACCTTCGTGGCCACCGCCGAAGTCATTGCGCTGGTGGGCGCCAGACCCGTATTCGTCGATGTCGAGCCGGACACGGCTAACCTGGACGCAGCGCTGCTCGAGCAGGCCATTACAGCGCGCACCCGCGCCATCATGCCCGTGAGCCTCTACGGTCAGGTCTGCGATATGGATGAAATCAGTGCGCTCGCGGCGCGGCACGACAATATCGTGGTGATCGAAGATGCCGCGCAGAGTTTTGGCGCCACCTATCACGGGCGACGCAGCGGCGCGCTCTCCGCCATCGGTTGCACCAGTTTTTTCCCCAGCAAGCCTCTCGGGTGCTATGGCGACGGAGGCGCGATTTTTACCGACGACGCGGCCATTGCCCAGACCTGCACCGAGATTCGCGTCCACGGGCAGAGCGCCCGCTACCACCACACCCGCATTGGCGTGGCCGGGCGCATGGATACGCTGCAATGTGCAATCCTGCTCGGCAAGCTGGCGCGTTTCGACTGGGAAGTGGCGCGCCGCGCCGAGCTCGGCCGCATGTACGCCGAGCGCATCGCGGCCAGCGGCGCCCGGGTCGGTCTGCTGGCCACACGGCCGGGCCGCACCAGTGTGCACGCGCAATACACGGTGCTGGTCGATGATCGCGACGCCGTGCAGGAACGCATGAAGCGCGCCGGCGTGCCCACGGCCGTGCACTACCCCAAACCCCTGCACCAGCAACCGGCCTACGTGGCGCTGTGCGATCGCAAGCCCATGCCGGTGAGCGAACTGCTGGCCCGGCAGGTGATCAGCCTGCCGATGAGCGCCGATCTGACCGAGACGCACATCGATGTGGTGGTTGCGGCGCTGGCTGCGGCCACGAAGTAGGGTGGCCAGGAGCATCGGTGCCTGCGGCCGCCTCGCTGCTGAATGGCCTGTCGATCATGCCGATTCGCGCACCGCCAGCAGTTCAAGCAACTCATCGCGATCGGGCGGCATGAAGCTCCGGCATAGCAGGCGTGGCTCCGCTGGCGACCCGCGGCGAACGCAAAGCGCCAGCACATGATCTGCAGAAGGACAAAACTGCCAGAACTTCCAGAACTCCGCACTGTCCTGCAAAGACGGCTCGGCGGAGAAGTGCAGGGATCGCCCGCCCTCGAACTGGAAGCTGAACTGATCGAGCGGAATCGACAGTCCCAGGCCGCGGGCCTTTATGTACGCCTCCTTGAGCGTCCAGAATTCGTAAAACCTGTCGCTCTGCCGCTGCGCTGGCAATGCCTGCAGGGCCAGAATCTCCTGTGGTGCGAAGTGGCGGTCTGCCAGTTCCAGCGGGGCTGGGCGAGCGCGCACCTCTTCTACGTCGACGCCCACCGCTGGGGCGCGAGTCACTGCGACAACTGCCAGGCCGTGTGCGTGTGAGACATTGAAGTTGATCTGCATTGCCGAGGAATCAGCATTGGCGATTTCCGGGCGACCGTAGCCGTTGGTCACAAAGTGCCAGGCCTGCGGCTGGACGGGCGCGTACTTCGACAGCACGATGCGCAGCATTGCGTGCGTTACCAGATAGGAATGTCGATCGCCAGAAAAGACGAAGCGCGCCTGGCGCTGGCGCTCTTCAGCATTGAGCAGCAGCTGATAGGCGTGCAGCAACGCAGGATCGCGTATTTCCGGCGGGCAGCCCAGCCAGACATGCACCTCGTCGCCGTGGAGCTGTTCGCTGACGTTGTGAGCCGCCGCATTCATGACTGGGGGACTGGCTCCAATGGCCTGCAATGCTAACGCCGTACTAGGCGCCGCTCATGGCCGGGCCGCTGCCGTCACGACTACTTGCGGCCGCGCACGCATGGATTCCGCCCATTTGACGACTACATCCAGCAGCTCCTGCTGCGCCGTGCGTGAACTCACCAGATGATCGGACTTGGGCAGGTAGACGAAGGAAATCCGCTCCGAAATATCGTAGCCCTTGAAGCTGTCGCGGTACTGAGTCGGGTAATTGTAATACCTGGGGTATCCGCCGCTATAGACTATCGTGATGCTTACACCCCGATCGAGCAGACGCTTTAGTCGACCGGCGTATTCGCCCACCGGTGGGATGTAGGTGCGCCCAAACAAGGGGACCTTCGATGCATGTTCTCCGGAGGCAGGCGGCGATCCGCCCTTCATCCGCCCGATTGCGGTTTGCACGGCGTTGCGCGCAAATCGACGCAGTGCCTCCGCCACACCGAGATCCAGCAACCTGTTGCGGAAACGCACAAGCTTGCTCTTCAGCGTCGGGTAGATGTAGGGGTCCCACAGCAGCAGGCCGCAAATGCGCTCATCCTGCAGTGCAACCTCATGGGCGACGTCAGCGCCCGAACAGAATCCAATCATGGCCATGCGCTGCGCACCGTGACGGGTCTGTGCCTCGTCCAGAGCTTCGCGCGCGTCGGCGATGTATTGCTCGTCGGCCGGGAGAGCTCTGGCAGGGCGCCGGCTGTCACCCAGCCCGCTCATGTCGAATCGCATGCTCGGTACGCCGATTCGCGCCAGTACTCTCGCGATCCTGACATTGATCCGGTGGGGCCCGGTGCGATCAAGCAGGCCGGCGTTGGTCAGGATCACCGCCAGGTCGCTGGGTCGGCTCGCGGGCTCTTCCCCGTAGGTGTGCGTGCCCACAAGCACGCGCTCGCGACCAAAAAAATCCGTAGCTTCCTTCATTGGCGAGCCACCGAAGCGAACACCGCCCGTTGCATATCCTGGGGCGCAATGGCGGTGCCTAAACCGTCGCTCGTGTTCCAGTCGATGTGCGATTCGATTGCGATACGTTCCAGGTTGGCACTGTGCGGTAACTGTTGGTGCGCGAGCCGTTGCGGTTCCATGCCGACACCGATCCGAATGCCTTGGTCCAGCAATGCCGCCAGCGGAGGCTCGCCCAGTTCAGCCAGGTCTGCTGCCAACGCCGGCCCGATCTCGAAACCAAGCACGCTGCCCGGGAGCGCCGGTTCCGGTTCACCAGTTTCGCGGCGCAAGCGCACCCAGTTCATGCCAAGCCCCTTGCACATCTCCTCACGATGACGCTTCAGGAGATAGTGCCCGTATTGCACACCGTCCGTAATCGGATCCCAGAGCAACAGTTCCCGGGGGCTTGGGGCTGCGCGCCCGGCTGCGAGCGCAACCAGGCTGGCTCCCAGGCGCAGGCCAAACCAATGCACCGGTACGGAGCTGCTCTGCAGGCGGTTGCGAAGCCAGGCGTCGGCCGCAATCAGGTCAGTGATCCAGCCGGCCAGCGACTGGTCCACCAGTTCCCCTGGTGAATCGCCGGTGCCGTGAAAATCGAAGCGCAAAACGCTGCACCCTTCACGGGCCAGTCGCTCCGCAAGGACGCGGTAGGCCTGTTTGCTACGTACCGCTTCCTGACCGAACGGATTGCATAGCAACCAGGCCCCCCGCCCAGGGGGCGCTTCAGGCAGGCTCAGAATGCCCAGCATCTCACGATTGGGCGCGCCGAATCTGACGATCAGGCGCTCCACTAGCGAGCTTCTCGCCTGCCGAATAGGCGCCCCAGAAACCCAATCTTCCGGGCACTTTCAGGCGTGCTCGTGGAGAGCTCCAGAGGAGCATTTTCCACCGAATCAGCCATCTGGCGCAGGGATTCCAGCACAAACTGTCGCGGCGTAAAGCGATGGCCAGTGTGCTGTTCAAGCAACGCGATCGCACGCATCGACAACATCGAATGTCCGCCCAGATCAAAGAAATTGTCACTCGGAAGTATGTGCGCGACGCCGAGCACTTCGCGCCAGACCCTGGCGATGGTCTCCTCCTTCGGGGTCAGCGCGGCTGCGGCTGCAGCGCCGTTCTCTGGCTGTCGAGTCTGCGCCGGCAACGGCAATGCACCGCGATCCAGCTTGCCATTGGGTTGCAGCGGGAAAGCGTCAAGTTGCACGAAGTGCTGTGGCACCATGTGCTCTGGAAGAATATGTCGCAGTTGAGTGCGCAACGCGGATTCCTGGGGACTGGTGCCATCGCTCAGGAAGTAGGCCACCAGGCGCAGGTCACCCGCATGAACCTCGCGCGCGACTACGATGGCCGACTTGACGCCGGGTATTGACACCAGCCGCGCTTCGATCTCACCCGGTTCGATCCTGAAGCCGCGCACCTTGATCTGGAAGTCGAGCCTTCCCATGTGTTCGAGCAGGCCGTCATGCCGCCAGCGACCTCGATCGCCGGTGCGGTATAGCTTGCCGCCTGCTGCTCCAGAAAACTGATCGGCAATGAAACGTTCGGCAGTGAGCTCGGCGCGTCCCAGGTAGCCCAGGGTAACGCCGCTGCCACCGATGCAGATCTCGCCGGGCACACCAACCGGACAGGGCTGCAGCAATTCGTCCAGAATCCAGACCGATGTATTGGCAATCGGGCGCCCAATTGCAATTCCCAGCTCAGGATGGCTTACTCTCCAGAAGGCCGACCAGATCGTGGTCTCGGTTGGTCCGTAGGCGTTCCAGAGCTCACCGGTGCGCGCCAGCAGTTGCGTGGCCAGATCCACTGGCAGCGCTTCCCCGCCGATCAGCGCTTTGAAACTGTGGTTGCCCTGCCAGCCCGTGCCGACCAGCATGCGCCAACCCGACGGCGTGGCCTGCATCACAGTGGCACCGCTGGATTCAATCAGCGCGCGCAGCGCCTGGCCATCCTGGACCTGCTCGCGGGTGGCCAAAATGACTTCCGCTCCCACTGACAATGGCAGCAACAATTCCAGGACTGCGATGTCGAAGGACAGAGTCGTGACCGCTACCAGCCGATCACCGGCCGTGAGGCCGGGTTCACGCGCCACACTCACCAGAAAATTGACCACGGCACGGTGTGGGACGCAGACACCCTTCGGCTTGCCGGTCGATCCGGAAGTGTAAATGACATAGGCGGGGTCCTCAGGACGGGCATCGCGTTCGCCATCGGCGGGCAGCCGGTCTGCAGACAGGCTTCCGCTCTGCTGCACCTCATTGTCAATGACAAGGGAGAATTGTTCAGGCCAGGCGAACGAACCGGCATTCTTCCGGTCCGTGATGAGCAACGCGATTTGGGCGTCTTCGGCCATCAGCAACAGCCGCTCTGCCGGATAGGCGGGATCCAGTGGCACGTAGGCGGCCCCGGACTTCAGTACTGCGAGCAGCGCCACCATCATGTCGATGCCGCGCTCAACGGCAATCCCCACCAGGCTGCCACGCGCAATACCGCGGGCGCGCAACAGCCGTGCGAGTTGATTGGAGCGCGCATCGAGTTCGCCGGCTCCGCAGGCAACTCCGCCGCTGCGGAGGGCGACTCGTTCCGGCGCCTGCAGCATGCGCGCCTGCAGGAACTGACTGACATTGTAATTGACTGGATAGGCAGCGCCGGTGTTATTCCAGAGCTTGAGATCGCTCCAGTCTTCATCGGTCAACACGGCCAATCGTGATATCGGCTGATCAAGCCCGTTAGCGATGGCCTGCAGCAGGGTCACGTAGTGCCCGCACATGCGCCGAATGGTAGCGGGCACGAACAGATCCGAGCTGTACTCAAACAAGCCTTCAAGGCTGCCAGCTGTCTCCGACACAATCAGTGACAAGTCGAATTTCGAGGTGCCGGTCTCCAGTTCCCGCCGATCGCCTACCCTGGAAACCAGAGAAATGCTGTCCGGGCTGTGCATGATGAACATCGCCTGGAAGAGGGGCGATCGTCCAGCAGGGCGGCCCGAACCGAATTCAGCCACCAGCCGGTTGAAAGAGAGGTCCCGATTTGCAAAGGCGCCCAGCGCTGTCTCCCGCACCTGCTGGAGCAGCGAGCGGAAGCTCATGCCGTCATCGAGCCGCGCGCGCAGGACTAGGGTATTGAGGAAATAGCCGAGCAGGCTTTCCGTTTCGGTCTGAGTCCTGAGCGTTATCGGTGTCCCCACCAGAATATCCTTCTGGTGCGAGTAAAGGTGAAGCAGTGTCACAAAGCTTGCTTCGAGCATCATGAACAGCGTGGACTGCTCCGCTCGCGCCAGAGTACTCAGCTGCGCCACGAGCTGCGTCGATATCTTGAACGTCTCTGTGTCACCCTGCAGGCTCTGGGCTTCCGGCCGCGGCTTGTCAGTTGGCAAATCCAGAACGGTGTTTGCGCCGGCCAATTGCTTGTGCCAATAGGCCAGCTGTTGCCGCAATACTGCTTCTTGCAGCGGCTGCCTTTGCCAGCTCGCAAAGTCGGCATACTGGATTGGCAGTGCCCGGAGGGTGGCGCTCCGGCCATTCGAATAAGCCTGATACAGTGACTTGATATCGTGCTGGAGGATCTCCATTGACCACTCATCGGCGATGATGTGGTGAATGACTACCAGCAGCCGGTGTTCCGTGGGCGACATGTGAGCCAGCATCGCGCGGAATAGTGGCGCCGCGCCAAGGTCGAAAGCGCGCCTGCCCTGATCCTGCGCCAGGCGCACCCAGGCCTGCTCGCGAGCGGAATCCGGCAGCTCGCTCAGGTTGTGTTCGGCCAGCTCCACGGCAACTTCCGCACGGACTACCTGCATTGGCTGGCCATCAGTGACCTGAAACGCTGTACGCAGCACTTCATGGCGCTGCACGAGTTCCTGCAGCGCACGTTGCATGGCGCCAGAATCGTATCGCCCCTCCATATGGACGACGTCGACGACGTTGTAGGCGGGGCTGGCAGGCAAGAGCTGCTGCAGAAACCAGATCTGCTCCTGCCCAAAGCTAAGCTCGCAAGGGCCGGTTGCCGAGCGCTTCTCGATACGCACAACCGGGCTGTTGGTGCCCATTGCCGCGTCGATGATGGTTGACAGACCAGCAATCGTCGGATTCTCAAAGACGACGCCGATCGGCAGGTTTACGGCGAAGGCATCCCGAATCCGCGATTCGGCCCTGACTGCCATCAGCGAGTGCGCGCCAATGTCGAAAAAATCCTCGTGGATGCCGATCGTCTCCAGCTTCAGCAATTCCGTCCAGATGGCAGCCAGTGCCTTCTCTGTTTCGGTGCGCGGCACTTCGACAGCACGCCCCGGGGAGGCGCCAGCACCGGGAGCGCTGGCAAGACTACCGAGGGCCTTGCGGTCGATCTTGCCATTCTGCGTCAGCGGCATGGACTCCAGAAGGACAATCCGGGTTGGCACCATGTACTCGGGCAACTGGCCCTTCAGGGCGCCGCGCAGCTCATCGACATCCGGCACCTGCCCCGGGCGCCCAACCACGTAAGCAACCAGTTGTTTGTCGCCGGGCGTGTCCTCCCGGACCACGACAGCGCTTGATTGAAGCTGCGCTTGAGCGGCGAGAGTTTCCTCTATTTCGCCCAGCTCAATGCGATAGCCACGTAACTTGATCTGATTGTCCACGCGACCGAGATATTCGAGGATGCCGTTTTCCCGGTAACGCGCGAGATCCCCCGTTTTGTAGAGACGACCTGCAGGCCGCCCGGAGAACGGGTCGGGAAGAAATCGTTCGCGCGTAAGCTCCGGCCTGTTCAGATAACCGCGGGCAACGCCCGCGCCACCAATGTACAACTCGCCCATTGTGCCGACTGGCACTGGTTGCAGCGCCTGGTCGAGCACATAGAGCTCGGTATTGGCGATCGGCCGGCCGATCGGTACCGATCCGTTACGCGGATCTTCGGGAGATACTTCATGGACGCAGCAGCCGACGACCGTCTCGGTTGGGCCGTATTCATTGATGAGGCGTGTCGCTGGTGCGGCATCTCTCCAGAACTGCAGGCTTTCGGCAGTCAGGTTCTCACCCCCGACAATGAAGGCGTCCGTCATCGTGCGCGCTTCGTCAGGGCTTGCCAGCTGAGTCAGCAAGTCAAGATGAGCGGGCGTAATCTTGACAAGGCTGTGCCGCCTGCCCAGCCGCAGGTTGGCGATCAGGTGCTGCGCACCGGCATCCTCTGGCAACAGATCAACCCACGCGCCGGCCAGCAGCGCCGGGTATAGACTGGTTACTGTCAGGTCAAATGAGATTGACGAATGCACCGGCACGGAGCCGCCTGCCTTGACTCCGTATGCCCGGATCGCCCACCAGAGGTAATTGACCAGGCCGCTGTGGACGATCAGCGCGCCTTTTGGCTTGCCAGTCGAGCCGGACGTATAGATGACGTAGGCCAGGTTGGCAGGATCGGCGACAGCATCCGGATTGGCGCGGCCTTCCCCCTCGATCAGGTCCCAGTCGGTGTCCAGGCAGATCAATTCGGCCGCGACATCCGGAAACAGGCCCAACGCCTTGTCGTCAGTCAGCAGCACCCGTATTGCGGCATCTTCGAGCATGAACGCCAGCCGATCCGGCGGGTAGGTCGGGTCAAGGGGAACGTAGGCTCCGCCCGCCTTCCAGACGCCGAGCAGGCCGATCACCAATAGCGGAGTGCGGTGCAGTGATACGCCTACCAATGCATCGGGACCAATGCCACGACGACGCAGATAGTGCGCAACCTGGTTGGCACGCTCGTTGAGCTCCTGATAGCTCAGTCGCTGATCCCCGAAGACCAGCGCCGTCGCGCTCGGAGTGCTGGCAGCCTGCCGCTCGAACAGCTCGTGCACGCAGGCGTCAGGAAAATTCGCCTGCGTCTGATTCCACTCGGCCAGCAGTCGTTGAGATTCGTCAGCTCTTTTCAAACATTGACTCCGTTTCCTTGTCCGACAGCAGCAAACCAACGCTCCCGGCATTCACCTTGTACGTGGCTGAACCTGCGCACGGAGGCGCGAAAGATACGTACATCATCACTTCAGGGCAACTTTTCGCAAACCGGCGAGGCTTCCAGGTCAGATAGCTGGGCGCAGTGTCAGGCTCCAGTCTGTGACCCTTCGCGTCAGCTCCGCCTGATCGGCCAGACCGGTGACCACATGGTCGAGTTGTGGCAGGAAATCTGCCTGTATGCGCTGACCAAGCCCGCAATACGCGAATGTGTCAGCGAACTGGCCGGCGTAGTTGTATTCGCGCAGAGCACCGCCGGAATAGATCATATGTATCCTTGCGCCGCGGCTGAGCAGTGTGTGCAGGCCCTTCGCGAACTCCTGCTTCGAGGGAATGAAATCGATCCGGCCCAATTGCGGCGTGGCTGGCGGCAGGCCGCGGGTTGCATCGACCTCCCGAGGGGCGCTGCGGAGGATGACGCGTCTGCCAAACTGCAGCACGGCGCTCAGCGCGCGCGGCTGGTGCAGGCGATTCCAGTAGTGGAGCACGCGCGTCTTTGGCGTCGGGTACCGGTACGCATCGAACATCAGCAGCCCGGCAACCCGCTCATCGGCTTGCGCAGCCGCGTACCCATAGTAGGCCCCGGAGCAGAAGCCAAATATCGCAAAGCGTCGCACCCTGGCCGCGGCGCCGAGCGCGTCCATGGCAGAGCAGATGTCGATCACGGCCTGCTCTTCGAAAGAATGATTGCCGCTCGGTCGGGCGCTGTCCCCGTGGCCCGCCAGGTCGAATCGTATGGAGGGCACTCCCTGCGCGGCCAGCTGGCGCGCAATGCGCACATTGATGCGGTGGGGTCCCACTCGATGGATAACTCCCGCGTTAAGCAGCAGCAAGCCGACATCCGACAGCTCGTTGGCAGCGTCGGGAAGCGCGAGCGTGCCGACCAGACTGCTATTCGCCCCAAACAGAACAGTGCGCTCGCTCATCAGTCCTCCGTCAGCGCCAGGATCAGGGCGCGGATGTCCTGCATAGGCACGACCGTGCCGCGCAACATGTCGTTGACGGTCCAGGTGACATCCAGCTCGGCTCGCTGACGATGGACTTCGGTTCCCGAGTCCGCCAATTGCTGCTGCAAGCGCGCCAACTCACCTTCAACGCCAGCACTGAATAGCGTCACCCGCTCTGTGTGCATGCCCTGGAAGGAAGCCAGCGCAAGACCAGCCAGCTGTCTCTTGAGCTCTGCCGGCAATGGATATCCCAGCGCTTCAGTCGTGGCCTGGCTGGCAACCCGGGCTCGCAAAGCACTGTCGGTTCGCCAACGTAGTTCAAACCCGACTTTCTGTGCACTGATATGCGCCTGCTTGATTTCACTCAGATAGGCCGGTCCGTCGATAATCGGATCCCACAGGACCAGTCGCCTAGGCTTGCGGGCGGCGCCCCGGGAAGCGAGGGCAGCAAGCGTCGCGCCAAGACGCAGGCCAATCCAGCAGCTGCGCGGCGAACTGCTCCGGCGCACGATTTCATCATCGGCACGCAGGATATTGTCTGTCCAGAGATCGAGATTGCCCTGGTCGTCCTCGCCGGCGGAATCGCCAGTTCCGAAAAAGTCGAAGCGCAACACATGGAATCCGCTACGCGCCAGGTGCTCGGCGAGAATCCGCAAGACAACGTGAGCACGAATCGCCTCCTGCCCGAATGGATTGCACAGCAGACAGCATTCGCGCCGGTCCAGCTCACCGGTCGGCGGGTGGTAAAGGCCAAGCATCTCCCGCCCCGGCGATCCGAATCGGATTGGTATCAGGTGTGGTGCCGCCGTTGCAACATGTGGCGTGCTGCTGGTCGGCGTCGTTGCAGGCAGAGCAGTGCGCTCGCCTCTGGCGAGATCGAGCGCGACGGCCATTTGCGCTATCGTCGGGTTCTCGAACAGACCATTCAACTCCAAGTCAACGCCAGTGGCGCTGCGGATCCGTGTTACCGCACTCAGCATCATCAGTGAGGTTGCGCCGAGCTCGAAGATGTCGTCGTGAA
>JAYTUZ010000037.1:0-7781 GCA_043744295.1 Gammaproteobacteria bacterium
GCGGATCTCGAGGCCGTGCTCAAGGCGCAGCGCGCGGCGCGCGCCTCGGGTCGCACCGCGGGCGCCGTCGCCGACGCCCAGATCTCCTGCGCGCGCGTCGCGGCAGCTGCCGGAGAATTTCACGACCCGCTCGCCGCAGCCTCAGCGCTGGAATTTCTCACGCGCGCCGCCAGCGAGGCGTCGCAACTGGCACGGGTCGCCAAGCGCTACTGGCACAGGCCGCGGCCGTATGTGATCAGCGCGAAAGTTGAACGTCTGGGAGATGTGGCGCCGGGCGCCGATCTGCCCGAGAGCCCGGCGGCGAGCGCCAGTTATCGCGAGCTGCGCGACCATACTTCCTATCCCAGCGGTCATGGCGCCTTTGGCATGGCCTGTGGGCTGATACTGGCGCGCATGGTTCCGGAGCGGCGTGGTGAGCTGTATGCACGCGGCAGCAGCTTTGCCGATTCGCGCGTGATCATTGGTGCGCACTATCCCACCGACGTGGCGGCCGGCCGCCTGATCGCCACCGCAGCAATGGCATTGATGATGGCGAACCCGTGCTTTGAGGAGGATTTCGCCGTCGCACAGACCGCGCTGCGCGGCTCGCTCGGGCTCGGGGCGATTCACTGAGCCATTGGTGCCCGCAGCAGCGCGAGCACCGGAGCGGTCGCGGGCCGTACGCCGCGCCACAGCAGAAAGGACTCGGCCGCCTGTTCAACCAGCATGCCCAGCCCATTCACCGCGCGGCCGGCACCGGCGCCGCGCGCCCAGCGGATAAAGGCACTGTCGGCATCGCCATAGGACAGGTCGTAACACAGTGTGTGCGGTGACACGGCGGACGCCGCCAACGCAGGCGGCGCGCCCTGAGCACTGGCCGGCGTTGTGTTGATGATCAGATCGAAAGCTGCCGCGGCGTTGTCCGTGCCGCTCGATTCGGGCTCGCCGCCGGCGACCCGCACCGGCCCGAGGTCGGCAAACTGCGCTGCGAGTAGCCGCGCGCGCTCGGCAGTGCGGTTATTGATCACGAGCAACTCCGGGCCTGCGCCCAGCAGCGGGGCCAGCACGCCACGCGCCGCGCCGCCGGCGCCGAGCAGCAGCAGGCGCGCGCCGACCAATTGAAATTTGAGATTGATCGTCAGATCGCGCAGCAGCCCGGCACCGTCGGTGTTATCGCCCAGCAGCGTGCCATCCGCCTGTACCGCCAGGGTGTTGAGCGCACCGGCGCGTTGCGCGCGCGGCGTGAGTGCGTCGGCCAGCGACATGGCGGCCAGCTTGTGCGGCACGGTGACATTCAGGCCGCGCCCGCCGCCGGCCAGAAAATCGCGCACCGCAGAGGCCAGTGCGCTGGATGCGACGTCGATCAATCCGTAGCTCATCGCCTGCGCAGTCTGCTGCGCGAACAGCGCATGAATCTGCGGCGAGCGGCTGTAACCGATGTGCTCGCCGATCACGGCGTAGCGATCAATGCTCATGCACGAGCCAGTTTAGCGCCGCGCCGCTGTGCCGGCGCGCATCGCTGCCGCCCTCGACTTCAAAGGCGATGCCGAGAGCGGCGGCCAGCTCCGGCAGCCAGCGTTGCAGCTGCAGATCGAACTGGAAGGGCGGATTGATCAGCAGCAGACCGGAGCCATTGAGCGCGACGCGCGAATCACAGGGATGCAGCCACAGCTGTGCATTGAGCGTGGGTGTGTTGCCGGCCAGCGCGGTGGCGCCGGGCGCCGCCAGCTGCGCGCTGACGCGCACCAGCCAGGGCGCCAGATCGCGCGCGTCCTTGATCGGGTACCAGAGCGCAATGACGGCGTTGGGCAGACGCGCCAGGATTGCCGTGACAGCGCTCAAGGCGCGCTCCAGTTCGGCGGAGGGTTCTTCATAAGGGGGGTCAATCAGCACCAGCGCGCGCCGTTCCGCCGGCGGCAGATGCGCACTCAGCGTGGCATAACCGTCTGCGCACAGGCAGCGTACCCGCGGGTAGCCATGCAAGGCGCGTTCGAGCGCACGACACTCGGGCGGCAGGATTTCGCAGCACACCGCCCGATCCTGCGGGCGCAGCGCCTGTGCTGCCAGCAGCGGCGAACCGGGATAAAGCTGGGCGCCGCTGCCGGCGGCGCGCACGATGGCCTCGAGATAGGCGTTGATTTCCGGGCTGGCGTGGGGCACTGCACGCAGCGCCTTGATACCGTGACGCGCCTCGGCGCCCTGCTGGGACTCGGTGCCGCCCAGATCGTAGAGGCCGCGGCCAGCGTGGGTTTCAAAATACAGGAAACCCTTGTCCTTACGCTGCAGCGCGCTGATCAGCGCCAGCAGGGTGACGTGTTTGTGTACGTCGGCGAAATTGCCGGCATGAAAACTGTGGCGATATTTCACACGCAGGCCCGGAACAACGGTTGCCTGTCAGGCCGCTGGTCGTTTGGCGGTCTTCTTCTTGGCCGCGGGCCTGGCTGCGGGCTTGGCGGCCGGCTTGGCGGTCTTGGCCGGCGCGCGGGCGCGTGCAGTCTTGGGCGCCGCCGTTTTTGCCGTGACGGCAATGGAGGCGCTGGCGGCAGTCGCAGCCTTTGCGCCCTGCGCGCTCTTCGGTGCCTTGGCACCGTTGCCGGCATTCTTGGCAGGAAAGCGCCGTCCGAACCGGCCACGCGTGCCCTTGAGAGGCGCGGCGGCGAGCAGTGCCTGGCATTCCTCGAGCGTCATCGATTTCGGGTCACGGCCCTTGGGCACGCGCGCATTCTTGGCGGTGTCGGTGATGTAGGGGCCATAGCGCCCGTTGAGCACCTGGATTTTTTCCGCGGGGAAATCCTGGATCAGCCGGTTGGCATCGGCAAGCTGCTTGGCGAGGATGACTTCGAGGGCCCGCTCGAGCGTGATGGTGTACGGATCGTCCTCTTTCAGGGAAACGTACTTGGCGCCGTACTTGATATACGGGCCAAAGCGGCCGATGGCCGTGAGCACGGTCTCGCCGGCGGCATCGACACCCAGCGTGCGCGGCAGCTTGAAGAGCTCGAAGGCCTCGGCCAGCTGGATGGTGTCCATCTTCTGGCCGGGACGCAGGCCCGCGAAGCGCGGCTTGTCGACATCGTCCTTGGTGCCGATCTGCACGAACGGCCCGAAGCGCCCCATGCGCACCGTAACCGGCTTGCCGCTGACCGGATCTTTGCCCAGCTCGCGCGCCTGCGCCACCTGTTCGCGGGTGACGTTCTTCTCGATGCTCTCGACCTGGTCGATGAACGGCTTCCAGAATTTCTCGAGCGGCGCGGTCCAGGGTTCTTCGCCGCGCGAGACCGCGTCAAGCTCGTCTTCCATGTCGGCGGTGAAACTGTATTCCACATACTTGTGGAAATGATCGGTGAGAAAGCGGCAGACGATCTTGCCGATATCGGTGGCGGTGAAGCGGCGATTGTCGATCTCGACATATTCGCGATCGCGCAGCGTGGAAATGATGCTGGCATAAGTGGAGGGCCGGCCGATGCCGTGCTCTTCGAGTGCCTTGACCAGCGAGGCTTCGGTGTAGCGCGGCGGCGGTTCGGTGAAATGCTGCTCGGCGTGCAGGGCGGTCAGCGCGACGATATCGCCCTGTTGCATGGCGGGCAGCACGTGATCGCCGTCTTCATCGACGTTGTCGTCGCGCCCTTCCTGATAGACGGCGATGTAGCCGGGCTTGACCAGCGTCGAGCCGTTGGCGCGCAGCACATGGCGCGCCGGGCCGTCGTCGCCTGCGAGCAGTTCGACCGCCACGGTATCGAACACCGCATGCGCCATCTGGCAGGCGACCGCACGCTTCCAGATCAGCGCGTAGAGCTTGTATTGATCGGCATCGAGGTATTTCTCGATCTCGGCCGGCACCACGGCGGCGAAGGTCGGGCGCACCGCTTCGTGCGCTTCCTGTGCGTTCTTCGACTTGGTCTTGTAAACGCGGATCTCTTCGGCCACCGATTCCTTGCCATAGAGCCGCTCGATCGTGGCCCGGATCTCGGTCACGGCTTCGGCGGCCAGTGACACCGAATCGGTACGCATGTAGCTGATCAGGCCAACGCTGCCCTCGCCGATATCCACGCCCTCATAGAGCTGCTGCGCGATGCGCATGGTGCGCTGGGCGGAAAAGCCGAGCTTGCGCGAAGCTTCCTGCTGCAGCGTCGAGGTGGTGAAGGGCGGCGAGGGATTGCGGCGGCGCTGCTTGCGGTCGATCTCCAGCACCCTGAGCCGGGCTGGCTCGCCGGCCGCGCCCCGCAGGGCGGATTCGGCCGCGCGCGCTGCGGTCTCATTGCTGAAGCTGAACTGCTCTACCCTGGCGCCGGTGAATTCCACCAGCTTGAGCGGGAAGCCCTGGCTGCTGTGCTCGCCCGCGGCGTCGATGGTCCAGTATTCCTGCGCGATGAACGCGGCGATTTCATCTTCGCGCTCGCAGATCATGCGCAGCGCCGGGCTCTGCACCCGTCCGGCCGACAGGCCGCGGCGCACTTTCTTCCACAGCAATGGCGAGAGATTGAAGCCCACCAGATAGTCGAGTGCGCGGCGCGCCTGCTGCGCATTCACCAGATCGAGCGACAGTTCACGCGGGCTGGCGACCGCTTCGCGGATCGCATTCTTGGTGATCTCGTGGAACACCACGCGCTGCGCGCTCTTGCCCTTGAGCTCGCCGCGTTCCTTGAGGATTTCGTACAGGTGCCAGGCGATTGCCTCGCCCTCGCGATCCGGGTCGGTCGCCAGAATCAGCGCCGAGGATTTTTTTAGCGCCTTGGAGATGGCCGCGACGTGCTTTTCATTGCGCTCGATGAGCCGGTAGGTCATGGCGAAATTGTTGTCGGGATCGACCGCGCCTTCCTTGGGCACCAGGTCGCGCACGTGCCCGTAGGAAGCCAGCACCTCGTAGTCTTTGCCGAGATACTTCTTGATCGTGCGCGCCTTGGCAGGCGATTCGACGATGACGAGATTTTCAGCCATGCGCGTGTGCCGGCTGCTGTGGGGTGCGCGTGCTCAATGCGGAATCAGGCCCGGCAGTTCATAAACCAGCTCTTCCATGCGCTCACAGGCGACTTCTTCACCGGGCTGGCAGGACAGCACCATCAGCACGACCCACTTGACCTGTTCCAGATTCAGCTCTTCGGTATCGAGCGCCAGCAAGCGCTCGATGACGATTTCGCGCTGCGTGGGCGAGAGTATGCCGCCGCGTTCCAGCGCCAGCAGCAGACCGCGGCAGGCGCTGTCGAGGCGGCCGCTTTCTTCCTCGGCATAGAGCCGAAAGGCGCGCTCGTTGAGGTCGAGGCCCGGGCGTCCGCGCTCGTTGGCGAGATCGGCCAGCCAGTCGAGCGCCCGCTCGACGTTGGCGCCGCCAAAACCCGCGGATTCGAGATCGCGCGCAATATCCTCGCGCTCGGCGCTGACCGGCAGTTCTTCGAGCATGTAGTGGTCGAAGACGTAGACCAGGATGTCAAAAACTGTACTTTCCATTGCCCCTATTGCACTCTCGTAAACCGGCCCCCGGCGTGCAGTCCTACCCGACCCTCGAGCTCGAGAATCAGCAGCATGGACGCCAGGTTGGAACTCGGCAGACCGGTGCGCTCGACCAGAGTATCGATGCTCGCCGGCTCGAATCCGAGCGCATCTAACAGGATTTCATAGTCCTTGTCCAACTCCGGGCTTACGGCGCCCTCGCTCTGTGGCTCACTTGCTGCCACTGTAACTTCCTGTTTTGTATACGGTATTTTAAGTTCTGAGAGAATGTCGGCGGCGCTTTCGACCAGCTTGGCGCCCTGGCGCAGCAACTCGTGGCAGCCCCTGGCAAGCGGATTGTGGATGCTGCCTGGAATGGCGAAGACCTCACGGCCCTGGGCTGCTGCCAGCCGCGCCGTGATCAGCGAGCCGCTGTGGCGTGCGGCCTCGACCACCAGGGTGCCCAGCGACAGGCCGCTGATCAGCCGGTTGCGGCGCGGAAAATTATCGCGGCGCGGCGGCGTGCCGGGAGGGAACTCGCTCACCAGTGCGCCGCCCTGCGCCACGATGCCCTGGGCCAGCGCAGCATGCTCGGGCGGGTAGATCTGCTCGAGCCCGCAGCCGAGCACGCCGATCGTGCGGCCGGGCGCCGCCAGCGCGCCTTCATGTGCGGCCGCGTCGATGCCCACGGCCAGCCCGCTGGTGATGGTGAGGCCGGCGCGCGCCAGAAACAGCGCGAAATCGCGCGCCGTGCGCCGCCCGCTGCTGGTGGGGTTACGGCTGCCGACCACTGCGAGTTGCGCCGACAGCAGCACGGCGGCATCGCCGCGCAGGTAAAGCGCCACGGGCGCCGCTGGAATCTCGGTCAGCAGCGGTGGATAGCGTTCGCTGCTGCAGAGGATGAGCGTGGCGCCGGCGGCTTGCAGCCATTGCCTGTCGGCCGCCAGCTGTTGCAGATCGGGCGCCGCCAGCCAGGCCGCCACGGCAGGCGGCAGGCCGCGGGCCCGGAGCATGGCGGCGCTCGCGCCCGGCAGGCGCAGCGGATCTTCAAGCGCTGCGGCGGCGCGCAGATGATCGACATGCAGTCCTGGTGCGCGTGCCAGCGCCAATGCGCGCTCGAAGTCATCCATGTGGCGCCAGCTTAAAACAAAAAGGCCGGCATCATGGCCGGCCTTTTGTACTCAATGCGTGCAGATACTAGGGTGGAACGACATGATCCCCCACGCGCAGCGGGTTGCTTTCACTCGCCACCAGTGCATAGCTCATGTCCTCAAAGGTGCGGAACACCAGCAGCGTGCCGGCTGATTCCACCGGCAGACGCTCGCTGCGCAAGTGCATGCAGGTGCCGTTGCCCTCGATGCGCGCGCAATGATCGACTGCGCTCTTGCCCGCTTCGTTGACGCGCAGCACATGGCCAGGTTCAATCCCCTGATTGCTGCCGCCGCTGATCGCCACGACCTGGTATTGGCCGGCCAGCAGCACGCCATTCACCACGGCGAGAATGCGCGACGTAACAGCGTGCGTGGGCGCATGCGGGAACAGATCGCCGGCAGTGTTGGCGGTTTCCGGCAGCAGCACATCGCCCGCGAGGGTTTCGCGTGCCGATTCGCTCAGTGTCACCCGGGCCGGATCGCCGGCCCGCGCCACCTGGGCAATGCCGGTGAAGTCGGTCAGGAAGCCCAGCACCTTGCCGCTGTCCGGATCCTTGAGCCGATTGCCGACGTGCATGACGTTGAAGCGCTCGCCTGCCACCGCGGTCAGCTTCTTGACGTACACATCGTTGCCGGCGCCGGCGATCATATGATTGTCGCGCAGCGCGACGATGTAGGGCGCGGCGTTGACCTGCTGTTTCGATATGATGCCCGGGCGTGACAGGAAGGCGGCGATGGCGCTATAGGGAATGTTGGCGATCGGGCCATCGAGCGGGCTGCTGCGCAGTAACGGCTGCAGGCGGGTGCCACCGCCCAGGCGGGCCGTGGCGGACATGCCTGGCATGAGTTGCACCTGGGTCTTGCCGTCGCTCCCATTGGCCAGGCGCAGCGTGTCGCCCGGATAGATGCGATGCGGATTGCGAACCTCCGGATTCACGTACCAGATCTCGGGCCACAGCCAGGGATCCTTGAGAAACATGCCCGCCAGGCCCCAGAGTGTGTCGCCACGTTGCACGACGTAGCTCTTGGGTGCGGTGGACGCCAGCACGGGTGCGGCATCGGCAATGATGGTGGCAGCAGGCGCCCCAGCCGTGCCCTCAGCCGTGGCCTGGGCATCGCCCTCGAGGTCCGGCAGATTTGAGGTGACGGTCTGCGGCTCGCTCGGCTCTTCGCTTGCCGTGGCAGCCGACGATCGGGTCACCGGCATGGCCGGTGGGGCGGCGTCGC
>JAYTUZ010000038.1:0-7602 GCA_043744295.1 Gammaproteobacteria bacterium
GGGGTGACAATGGCAATGGTTATGTGACCTGGTTCTCCCTATGTTAACTGTTGCTGCGGTTGTGAGTCCCGTCACAGCGTTCCGGGGCCTCAGGTTCGCATACTGGCGGCCAAGGATAGTTCCACAGCCGCGCAGGGCAAACCGCATTGAGCAGACACGCGACAGTTACCGCAGAGCCAGCCGTTGCCGAAGTGATCGACCCGGTCATCGGCCGGTTTCTGGACGCCGTATGGATGGAGCGCGGGCTGTCATCGAATACGCTTTCCGCCTATCGCGCTGACCTGGTGGCATTGTCGCGCTGGCTGGCGCAGCGCAATCTGGTGCTGGTGCGCACCGGTCGCGCCGAGCTGCTGGCCTTCATCGCGGCGCGTGCCGCTGGCGGCTCCCGGCCGCGCTCCACCGCGCGCCAGCTGTCTTCGTTCCGGCGGTTTTTCCGCTATCTGATGCGCGAAAACACCGTGCGTGAGGATCCGACCGCACAGATTGCCATGCCGCGTATTGGCCGCTCGCTGCCGAAGTCGCTGACCGAAGCCGAGGTGGAAGCACTGCTGCTGGCGCCGCTGGTGAGCGATCCGCTCGGCAATCGCGATCGCACCATGCTCGAAGTGCTCTACGCCACGGGACTCAGGGTTTCAGAACTGGTGAGCCTGCGCGTCGATCAGGTGAACATGACGCAGGGCGTGTTGCGGGTACTGGGCAAGGGCAATCGCGAGCGGCTCATTCCGCTCGGCGAAGAGGCGGTGCGTTGGCTGAGCGCCTTCCTGGCCGGCGCGCGCGCCGAAATCCTGCTTGATCGCAGCACCGATTACCTGTTCCCCACCCGCCGCGGCGACCGCATGACGCGCCAGGCTTTCTGGCACATCATCAAACGCTACGCGCGCAAAGCCAGTGTCGACAATGCACTCTCGCCGCATACGCTGCGTCACGCCTTTGCCACCCATCTGCTCAATCATGGTGCCGATCTGCGCGTGGTGCAGATGCTGCTCGGTCACAGTGACCTGTCGACCACGCAGATCTACACCCACGTGGCCCGCGAGCGCATGAAAGAGCTGCATTCGCAGCATCATCCGCGCGGCTGACAAAGCCCCGCAGCGCCGCCATCGGCGCTCTGTTAAACTCGGCGCCATGAATATGAAGCGGATGATCTTCCCAGTTGCCATGGCCGGGCTCGTGCTAGCGATGCTGGCGGTGGCGGCTGAAACCATGGCCCCGAGTTCCGCGCCGGCAGTGGCCGCAGCAGCAGCGCAGCCGGGCGCGCTACCGGTCAGCCAGGCTGAACTGGCAGCGGTTGCCGCGCATGTGCCGGGAGCCAAGCCCGGCGATATACGCGCTACGCCGATTGCCGGCATCTATGAGTTCCGGCAGGGTGCCGACATCGTTTATGTCACCGCCGATGGTCGCTTCGGCATCAGCGGCGATATTTACCGGGTCGCCGACAAGCACAATCTCACCGAGAGTCGGCGCCGCGAACTGCGGCTGGCGCTGATCAACGCGGTGCCCGAAACATCGATGGTCGTGTTTTCACCCAGCGCGCCCAAGTACACGATCACGGTATTTACCGATGTCGATTGCGGCTACTGCCGCGAGCTGCACAAACACATCGACGAGTACAATCGCCTGGGCGTCAAGGTGCGCTACCTGTTCTTTCCGCGCACCGGTCCGGATACCGATTCCTGGACCAAAGCCGAGCAGGTGTGGTGCTCGGCTGATCGGCGCAGCGCGCTGACGCACGCCAAGCAGGGGGAAGCGCTCAAGGGGAGTGCCGCCTGCGCCAATCCCGTTGCGGCGCAATATGCCCTGGGCCGCGCCATTGGCTTGAACGGGACGCCGGGCATCGTCACCGAAACTGGCGACCTGCTGCCGGGATATGCCCCACCGGATGTCCTGCTGCAGGAGCTGCAGCAGGAAGAGCTGCCGCCCGGCAAAGGCTGAGGCGAGGGCTGGTCCGGGCCCAGCGCCTGGTCTTGTTCCGGGGTTCTAACGCTCGAGCAGCTTGAGCTTGCCTGGCTTGCCTTCCCATTGCTTGGCATCGGCCGGGGGCGTGCCCATTTCGGAGATCACCGGCCAGAGCTTGGCCAGTTCGGCATTGAGCGCCGTGAACTGCTCCTGGCCTGCGGGCAGCTCTTCTTCCGAGAAAATGGCCTCGACCGGGCATTCCGGCTCGCACAGCGTGCAGTCAATGCATTCATCCGGATCGATCACCAGGAAATTGGGTCCCACATGGAAGCAGTCGACCGGGCAGACCTCGACGCAATCCATGTATTTGCACTTGATGCAGTTTTCGGTGACGACAAAAGTCATTGAAGCTCCGCTCGCTGGTTCGCCGGCGCGGGCCGCCGGCGCGCGCGTATTCTGCCAAAGGCCGCCGGTAGTGCAAGCACCTTGCGCCGCCTAGTACGGGGATCGCTCCGCCAGGTCGTGAAAATGCAGCCCGACCGTGCCCTGGCGGCGATCGTCCAGGTAGCGTTGCAGGGCGAAGTGCATGCTCGAGAAGGCGATCTGGTCCCAGGGGATGTCGGCCTCAGCGTAGAGTCTGGTTTCCAGGCTCTCGATTCCGGCAGCGTGCTGCTCAGAGCGCATGGTAGCGCGAAACATCACGTGCACCTGGGCGGCGTACAGCACGTTGACGACGCTCAGCATTGTGCCCACCGTGACCTCGGCGAGCGCCTCTTCGGCAGTCTCGCGCGCTGCCGCCGCCAGCAGCGATTCGCCGATTTCCAGGTAGCCGGCCGGGGCGGTCCAGTAGCCGCGGCGCGGCTCAATGGCGCGCCGGCACAGCAGGATGCGGCCCTGCCATTCCGGTACGCAGCCGACCACCACGCGCGGATTCTGGTAGTGCACCAGCGCGCAAACCTCGCACACCGCGCGCGGCAGGTGATCGCCCTCGGGCACGCGCCGTTCCACGGGGGCGCCACAATTAGGACAAAACTTCATAGCGGGTGTGGCCTGAGTGCAGCGGGTTCGGGTATCTTAGCGCCGCCGCGCGGCGGCCTCGTGGCGGAACTGGTAGACGCAGTCGACTCAAAATCGACCGGGCTTGCCCATCTCGGTTCGACTCCGAGCGAGGCCACCAATCGGCGGCAGCATATCCTTGAAGGGGCGGTAGTCCAAAATGTTTCGCGCCTGGTTCGGCTTGGTGACCTGACGGGCAATGCGACGCAGCGACTTTGAATTTGCCCTGCCGAACGAGCTGATCGCGCAGTCGCCGCTCCCGCAGCGCTCCGCCAGCCGCCTGCTGGAAGTGGCTGGCGCAAGCGGTGAACCTGGCGCTGCTGCAGCGGCCGGCCTGGCGACCGCCGGCTACGCCGATCACCCGTTCCGCGCCTTGCCGCAATTGCTGCACCCCCATGACCTGCTGGTCTTCAACGACACGCGCGTGCTGCCGGCGCGGCTGACGGCGCAGCGCGCCACGGGCGGACTCGTCGAGATCTTCCTGGAACGTGCCCTGGGCGGGCGCAGCGCGCTGGTGCATCTGCGCGCCAGCAATGTGCTGCGCGTCGCCGAGACGATTGCGAGCCCTGGCGGGCCGGTGCGCCTGGTGGCGCAGCGCGATGATCTCTGGGAAGTGCTGCTGCCCGAGCCGGCCGTGGAGTTCTTCGAACATTTTGGCGCCGTGCCCTTGCCTCCCTATATTTCCCGCGCGCCGGACGCCACTGATCGCGAGCGCTATCAGAGCCTGCTGGCGCGCGTGCCCGGGGCGGTGGCGGCGCCGACCGCCAGCCTGCACTTCGATCAGCCGCTCCTGCATGAACTCGCGGCGCGGGGGATCAATCGCAGCACGCTCACGCTGCATGTCGGCGCCGGCACCTTCCAGCCGCTGCGCAGTGAAGACCTGGACGCCCACGTGATGCACGCCGAACGCTACGAAATTGGCGCCGGCGCGGTGGACGCGGTGTTCCGCACACGCGCCGCCGGCGGACGGGTCATTGCCGTGGGCACGACCGTGGCACGCGCACTCGAATCGGCGGCAGCCGACGGCCAACTGCGCGCCGGCGCGGCCGAAACCAGCCTGTTCGTCCGTCCGGGCTTTCGCTTTCACATCGTCGACGGTCTGATCACCAATTTTCATCTGCCGGGCTCCACGTTGCTGATGCTGGTTGCGGCCTATGCCGGCCGCGAGCGCGTGCTGGCGGCCTACGCCCATGCGGTGCAGCAGCGTTATCGCTTCTTCAGTTATGGTGACGCCATGCTGCTCTGGCCTGCTAGCGGTGTGCGCACATGAGGCTGCGCTTTGAATTGCTGCACAGTGACGGCGCGGCGCGCCGTGGCCGCGTGCACCTGCCGCACGGCATGGTGGAAACGCCGGCCTTCATGCCGGTGGGCACCTATGGCACCGTCAAGGCGATGACGCCCGAAGAGCTGGTGGCGCTCGGCGCCGACATCGTGCTCGGCAATACCTTTCATCTCATGCTGCGACCCGGCGCCGACATCGTGGCCCTGCATCGCGACGGGCTGCACGGCTTCATGGGCTGGGAGCGGCCCATCCTCACCGACTCCGGTGGCTTCCAGGTATTCAGCCTGGCCAGGCTTCGACAGATCAGCGAGCAGGGCGTGCGCTTTCGCTCGCCGGTCGATGGCGCCGAAGTGCAGCTCTCGCCCGAGCGCGCCATGGATGTGCAGCGCGCGCTGGGCTCTGATATCGCGATGGCCTTTGACGACTGCACGGCCTATCCGGCCAGCGAGGGCGAGGCGCGTGCCTCGATGGAGCGCTCGATGCGCTGGGCGGTGCGCGGGCATGATCACTACTATCGTCCGACGCCCGCCGCCGATGCTCCGCCGGGTCACCTGTTCGGCATCGTGCAGGGCGGCATGCATCTGTCGCTGCGCACGGCTTCGCTCGAGTCGCTGCTGCAACGCGACTGGCCCGGGCTGGCGGTCGGCGGACTGGCGGTAGGCGAGCCCGAAGCAGAGCGCCTGCGGGTGCTGGAGCACACCGTGCCGCTGATGCCCGCCGATCGGCCCCGCTACCTCATGGGCGTGGGCTATCCGCACGACATCGTGGCGGCAGTGCAGCGCGGCGTGGACCTGTTCGATTGCGTAATGCCCACGCGCCACGCGCGCAATGGGCACCTGTTCACCTCGGGCGGCGTGATCAACATCCGTAACAGCCGTCACCAGCGCGCTACCGGCCCGCTCGACCCTGGCTGCGCCTGCCCGACCTGCACGCGCTACTCGCGCGCTTACCTGCACCATCTGGATCGCTGCCGGGAAATACTGGGGGTGCGCCTGGCGACCATTCACAACCTGTATTTCTACCTCGATCTGATGCGGCAGATCCGTGCCGCTGTTGCCGCCGGGCAGCTGGCTGCGCTGGCGGCCCGGATTATGGCGATTCCGCGGCGCGAGCCCGCTGCTGTGGCATAATGCCGCCCTTTTTCGGGCCCAGCCCGCTCATGAAGGTTTAGCCATGGACTTGATCAGCCCTGCCTATGCGCAAGCCGCGGCCGCCCCGGGCGCCGGCGGTTTCAGCCAGATCATCATTCTGGTGGTGTTCGTCGCCATCTTCTACTTCATGCTGATTCGCCCGCAGCAAAAGCGCCAGAAGGAGCAGCAGGCGATGCTCGCCAAGCTGGCCAGCGGCGACGAGGTCGTCACCAGTGGCGGCATCCTCGGTCGCATCACCGAGGTCGGCGACACTTTCGTGACCGTCGAGATCGCCGAGGGTGTACGCATCAAGGTGCAGCGCGGCCAGATCTCGCAACTGGTGCCCAAGGGCACGCTCAAGAGCAGCTGAGAGCACCATGCTGGAATTTCCGCGCTGGAAATACGCGCTGGTCGCGCTCGTCACGCTGCTGGCGCTGGTGTTCGCGTTGCCGAATTTCTTCGGCACCGACCCGGCCCTGCAGGTAGCGCGCAAGAATCGCGCCGCCATGGATGAGACTGCGCGCCTGGCGGTGGAGCAGGCACTGACCCAGCACAGCAGTGCGTATCGCGGCGCCTATATCGACAACGGCAAGCTGATCGTGCGTTTTGCCAGCGTTACCGATCAGCTCAAGGCGCGCGACACCGTCAACGATACGCTCGCCACCGATTACATATCCGCGCTGACCACGGCCTCGCGGGCGCCGGCCTGGCTGCGCCACGTGGGGCTGCGTCCCATGCCGCTGGGCCTCGACCTGCGCGGCGGCCTGTATCTGGTCTACCAGGTGGATGTGAACGGCGCCGTCAGCCAGCTGCTCGAGAGTTACGAGCAGGGCTTCCGGCGCACGCTGAGCTCGGCCAACCTGCCGTTCCTCGACGTGACCAGCTATATCGGGGCCAAGAGCGACGTGCCCAATGCGCTGCGCATCGCGCTGCCGCCGGCTGCCGATGTGCTCGCGGTACGCGATGCCCTGAAGAAAAGCAATGGCGATCTCAGCTTCAATATCGACAGCCTGCCCACCGGCCCGGCGCTGAACATGGAATTGACTCCGACGCAGGTCAAGGCGCGCCGCGACTACGCCCTGCAGAAGAACATCACGACGCTGCGCAATCGCGTCAACGAACTGGGCGTATCCGAGCCCATCGTCGCCCAGCAGGGCATTGACCGCATCAACGTGCAGCTGCCGGGCGTGCAGAATTCCGCGGAAGTGAAGGATATTCTCGGCAAGGTGGCGACCCTGGAATTCCGCCTGGAAGACTCGCAGAACAGCGCCGCCGAAGCCGAAGCGCGCGCACGCGCGCCGCTCGGATCAAAGCTCTATCGCATGGAGGGTCGTCCAGTGCTGCTCAAGCGCGAGTTGATTGCCACTGGCGATCAGCTCACCAACGCCACCTCGAGCAGCGGCAACGAAGGACCCGAGGTCAACGTCACGCTCAATGGGCAGGGCGGCGATGCCATGCTGCGCAATACCCGCCTGAATGTCGGCAAGCGCATGGCCGTGGTGTACATCGAAAGGAGCCGCCAGACGCATGAGGTCGACGGCCAGAAAGTGACCAAGGACATCACCGAGGAAAAGATCATCAGCCTGGCGACCATTCGCGCGGTGCTCAGCAATCAGTTTCGCATCACCGGCCTGCAATCGGCCGAGGCAGCCGAGCTGGCGCTGCTGATGCGCGCCGGTTCGCTCTCGGCACCGATCTTTGCGGTCGAAGAGCGCACCATCGGCCCGAGCCTGGGTGCGGAAAATATCCGCAAGGGCGAACAGGCGCTGGTGATCGGCATGCTGGCGGTATTCGTGTTCATGGCGCTGTACTACCAGCGCTTCGGGTTGGTGGCCGACCTGGTATTGCTGGTCAACGTGGTGCTGCTCACCGCGTTGCTGTCGATGTTGCGCGCTACGCTCTCGCTGCCGGGCATCGCCGGCATCATTCTCACCGTCGGCATCGCCGTCGATGCCAACGTGCTGATCTACGAGCGCATCCGCGAGGAGCTGCGCAACGGTGTGACGCCACAGGCGGCGATCCGCGCCGGATTCGACAAAGCCTATTCGGCGATCCTCGATTCCAACGTCACGGCGTTCATCGCCGGCCTGGTGCTGTGGGTGGTCGGACGCGGGGCGATCCGCGGCTTTGCCGTGGTGCTGACGCTGGGCATCATGACCTCGATGTTCACCTCGCTGGTCGGCAGCCGCGCCGTGATTACACTTATGTACGGCGGTCAGCGCAAAGTCGCGCGACTGT
>JAYTUZ010000039.1:0-29206 GCA_043744295.1 Gammaproteobacteria bacterium
GCGCGGGCGCAGTCGAGTCCGCGGAACTCGAGCCTGTATCCATTGCGCTCGGACGTGCGGGTCGGCTATGCACGCGCGCACGAGCGCGAATCCGGCCAGTCTGGCGGATCGGGCGTGATCAGCTGGTCCTTCGATTACCCGATCGGGGAGCGGGAACTCTGGCGTACTGATCGGGCCCACGCAAGACTGCGCTCGACCCGCGCCAATGAGGACTACCAGCGGCGGCGCGCCGACCTGCAGGACGAACTGAGGCGCATCGGCGCGCGCGAGGCAATCGCGCGCGAGCAGCTGCAATTTGCGGAGCGCGCGCGCGCGGCCGGCGACGCGCGTGTTCGGGAACGCGAGCTGCGCGCGCAGCGGCTGCCCGGGGACGTCATCGAGCAGCTGCAGCAGGCTCGCTATCAGCAATACCGCACGGCGACAGCGCAGGTGGATGCCGAAGCAGGTCTGTATACCGCAGGCAACGCCTGGACCAGTTTTGCGCCGAGCGACTGCCAGGCTGCGGCGCCCACCGGCGGGCGCGGCCTGTATCTCTGGTCGTCCGCGCCATTGCTGGCGGCGCTCAATTCTGGCGACGCTGAACCACTGTTGGCCCGTCTCGCGCTGGCTCGGGTCGAGCACATCTACCTTGCGCTGGACGCCGGGCAGATTGAGCATGCCATGGGCGAGCAACGATCGCTGCGCACGGCGCTGGAAGCAGCGCGGCGTCATGGGCTGCGCGTCGAACTGCTGCTCGGCGAGCCCGCATGGATACTTCCGGCCGGCCGTGCGGCACTGCTCAGTATCATCGATGGTCTGCGTGGCTTGCCATTCACCGGCCTGCACCTCGATCTTGAGCCAAGTCAGCTCGACCCGGCGGGCGGCCCCGGGAGTCAATTCCTGCCCGAGTTGCTGTCCACGCTACGCGCAGTCAGTGAACGAGCCGCCTGGCCGGTCGGGCTCAGCGTGCACCCGCGCGACCTCACGGTTGATGTCTCCGGCCGAGCGTTTGCGGCGTACCTTCAGGATCTCGGGGTGGCGCCCACGCTGATGATCTACAGCGCTGATCCGCAGCGCGTCGCTGCAGTGGCCGGCCCGATGTTGTCGAGTTGGCCGAGTCTGCGTACCCGCGTGGCGGTCAGCATCGAACCGGAGCTGCCAGCGACGGAGAGTCTCGCCAGTCTGCCGGCGGCCGAGCGCGAGCGGCGCTTGCAACTGATCGAGACGGCGCTGGCGGGCCGCAACTTCACTGGACTCGTGATCCAGCCGGCGCGTTCGTGGCTCTACGAGCTCCATTGAGAGGAGGCCAACCCGTGCGTATACAGTTTCATCGTCAGGCCCGCGAAACACCCGACCGCATCGGTGGGCTGGCGGTACCGTACGCCGCAGCAAAGCGCCAGGCACCCAAGTGGCGCTGGTATCTGATTCTGCTGACCGTACTGAGTCCGGTTCTGATTCTGCTGCTCGGCCTGCTCGGCGGATTCATCACCCGCTCTGCGAACGGCGCAGTCACGCTCGATCAGCTGGAGGTCCGGGCGAGCTCTTCGGGCCGGGTGCTGCGGATGGCGCTCGAACCCGGCGCCAACGTACGGGAAGGAGACCTGGTCGCGCGTATTGAGGATCTGCGTGCGCTCACGACTGGCGGCGCCGGTTCGCAACGTAACGAGAGCCACAGCCGTGGCCTGAACTCGCTCGAGGCTGGCGCCGAACTGGCGCTGCGGGCGCGAGCGCTGCGACTGGCCCAGGAGCGTCGCGATTCAATGGCAGCGCTGCAGCAGGCCGGCGCCGCGACGCACGCCGAGCTGCGCGAGGCCGAAGGCGCCCTGGACCAGACCGCCTCGGCGCTGCTGCGCGCGCGTCACGATCTGGGTCTAGCCGCGACTGGCGACTCCGTGGGCGGTCGCCCGAACGCTACCGGGGCGTCGATCGTCTATGAAAACCGCTCGCCCACCGCCGGGCGCGTGCTCGACATATTCCGCAGTGAAGGCGAAATCGTTGCAGCCGGCGATCCGCTCGTCCTGATCGGCCGCGATTCTGACCCGAAGGTGACCGCCTATGTGTCACCCAAGTTCGCGGCGACGATCCGGTCCGGCGCGAAGGCAACGATCCGCTTCGCCGACGGCAGCAAGGCGGCGGCCGAGATCTCCGAGCCAGCGCGTGTTACGCGCCGGATGCCGGCCGACCTGGTGGATCCGTTCGGGATGCGCCCGATGATGGTAGTGCTCAAGTTGCAGGCAGCCAGCGAATGGCCCGCGAGCCAGGCGATCCACGGCCTGCCGGTGCGCGTGCGCTTTCACTATGCATGGGAATCCACCGGCCCGGGCAGCCTGCTGACGCGCATGCTGGACATGATGGCCGGCAGGCCCTGAGCTTGCCAGGCTATAATCCATCACTACAAATTGTGGGGCTGCAGCAGTGAACGTGGAATCCGCAAATACGATCGGTCTGCTCGCCGGTACGCTCACTACGATTGCCTTTGTGCCGCAGGTCGTCAAGATCTGGAAAACGAAACACGCGCGCGACCTCTCCCTGGGCATGTTCGCGATTTTCAGCAGTGGCGTACTGTTGTGGTTGTGGTACGGCATCAAGATCGGCGCCACGCCTGTCATCGTCGCCAACGCCGTCACGCTCGGGCTGTCGCTGACGATCCTGTTTTTCAAGATCAGGTACCGGTAGTTTTTTCGCCATGGCGCACCGCGGTCCGGGCGGCAGATATCGCTGTGCTCCGTGTGACCGGTCGGCGCAAGAACTACCGCCGGTCAGCGCGGCTTCGCCGCCTTCTTCACCCTGACACGTTCAGCATGCTTTGGAGATGCAGGCGCAACCTTTGTTACCGCAAGCGACTGCGCAGCAACGGGCGGCGGCGGAAAGTCCCGTGCGGCAGCCAGCACCCATTCGCGAAACTGTGCCACCTTGGGCATGGCGAGGTAAGGCAGCGGGCAGACGAAATAATAGGCTGAACCGTAGGGCAGGACTTCCATGCCGGCCAGCTTGAGCGTGCCTTTCTGCAGAGAGCGCGCCACGATGCTCCAGCGCGCCAGGGCAAAACCCATGCCCTCCTCGGCCGCGGCCAGCAATCCGGCGGAGTCATCGATGTTGGGTGCCCGCGTTTGCCAGGCGCGCTGCGCATCCAGCTGCTGCCACACACGCCAGGGTTCATCGTCGCTGTCGAGTAACGGCACTTTTTCCAGATCGCTCCCGCGGCTGAGCAATCCGTACTGCCTGATGACATCCGGGTGCGCTACCGGAACCAGCCATTCATCGAGCAGCTTCTCCACGTGCAGATTAGGGTAGTTGCCGCGCCCGAAGCGCAAGGCGACGTGCACGGCCGTGCGCGAAAAATCCACCGGCTCGCGCGAAGTGTGAAAGCGCAGCGTAACCTCAGGGCTTTGTCGGCGAAAAGCACGGATCCGCGGCAGCAGCCACATCTGCAGGAATGAAGCGAGCAGGGTGATCTGCAGCGGTCCGCCGCGGCGATGCTGCTTCACGTGCTGCATGGCCGCCTCGAGCACATCGAGGCCGGAGCGCACTGCCGGCAGCATTTCCAGGCCCTCGTCCGTTACTGCCACCCGACGGCCACTGCGACGGAACAGCGGCACCTGCAGGTAATCCTCGAGTGACTTGATCTGCTGGCTGACCGCGGCCGGGGTCACATTGAGCGCCGCTGCCGCATCGCTGAAGCTCAATTTCGCAGCCACTGCTGCAAAGACGCGCAGCGCGCCCAGCGGAATTCGGTCATAGGCCCTGGACAAGATTAGTTTTCCTTAACCGACGGTCAGTTTTTGCATTTGTTGCAGGCGGTTGCCGGGCGCATCGTGGCGCCCATCGAAGCATTACACAGGAGTACACGCAGCATGAATTTCACTCACTACGCAGCGCGCCTTGCGCACCTGGCCCTCGCGACAATCATCGTCCTGGCGGAAGGCCTGATCTTCAAGATCGGCGCCGCCTAGGCCCAAAGGAGCAATTATGGACACACTACGGCTATATCCTGACACACCAGGCGGTGCCGCCGCCTGGCTCACTGCCACTCATCGTTCGAGGTTAGCGCGCGCGGGTCTGAGGCTCAAGCTCGCGGCCCAGATGATCGGCGCAGGCTCGCAGTTCATCCCTCTGGGCGACAACGGCAGGTTGCTGGCCGACCTCGCGCTGCGGGTGCACGCCGCCAGGGAATGCGGCGCATGAGGGTCAGGGCCGGGCGAGCGCGCGGCCTGGAACCGGAGTCAATCGCGACAGGTAATCCGCCAGCCCGATGAAATCAGCTCTATCGAATTGTTCAAAGAGCCGGGTGTGTGCGGCGGAAAACGTCGGCCGCCGTTCCTCGATGGCGTCGTGCATCTGCCGCAGCAGGTATTCGAAGTGCTGCCCGGCCAGCCGCGGGAAGCCGCCGCGATCGAGTCCTTCGCCGTTCTGGCCATGGCAGGATGCGCAGGCGCGGGCATAGAGCTGCGCGCCGTGGGCAAGGTATTCGCCGTCAGCTGACAGCGGCGCCAGCGTCGGCGGCAGAGCGCTGATATGTGCGGCCAGGTCGGCGATATCCTGCACGGAGCTCATCTGCTGGTCGTCGCTGACATGTTCCATGCGTGGATCCCAGCGCTTGTGATGGCGATAATTGACCAGCTGTCGCACCACGACGCGAAAGTGTTGGGCCGCAATCGCCGGAATGGTCCCATCTGGGCTGCCGGAAGCATCTGCCCGGTGGCAGGCCGTGCACCTGGCGAAGAGCGCGCTGCCACGCACGGCATCCGGCGTGCAGCGCAGGGCGGCAGCGAAATCCTGCAATACGGGCGAGGCAGCCTGCGCCGCCAGGGGCAACAGCACCACCGCCAGCCAGGCCAGCCGTCTGGCCGGACCGCGTGGCGATCGTAAAGGCGGCGCCAGACGATGTAGCAGTGAGTTCAGCATTCCCTCGCGCTCATATGAAACAAAGCACTGAAGCGCATCCGCCAGCAGACCGCAAATATCAATAGCCGCCTATCCGCAGTTGTACGGAGGCGCGGGGCGCCGCGACCTGCATAGCATCGCACGCTGGTGCCCGGCCAGCCTGACCAGGCTTACGCCAATGCTCGAGGAGTTCATTCACGAACCGCGCGTAGCGTATTTTTCCATGGAGATTGCACTGCGCAGCGAGCTGCCGACTTACGCCGGAGGCCTGGGTATCCTGGCCGGGGACACGGTGCGATCCGCTGCCGACATCGGTCTACCAATGGTGGCGGTGAGCCTGGTGAGCCGCGCCGGCTACTTTCGCCAGGAATTCGATGATCAGGGTCGCCAGGTGGAACGGGCGGCGGCCTGGGACCCCAGGCATCTGGCGCTGCCGCTGGACGCGAAGATCGCGGTGTCCATTGAAGGACGCAGCGTCTGGATCTGCGCCTGGCTCTATGTGCTGGAAGGCCAGTGCGGCGTGCGCGAGCCGGTGCTGCTGCTCGACACCGATCTGCCGGAGAACGAGGCTGCAGATCGCGAGATCACGCATTTTCTCTATGGCGGTGACGAGGCTTACCGCCTCAAACAGGAGCTCGTGCTGGGCATTGGCGGCGTGCGTCTGCTGCGGGCGCTGGGTTTCGATATTCGCCAGTACCACCTGAATGAGGGTCATTCGGCCTTTCTGGCCCTGGAGTTGCTGCGCAGTTTCAGTTACGCGGCGGAGGACATCCACGCCGGAGAATCCGCTTACGACATCCCACGGGTAAGAGAGATCTGCTGCTTTACCACCCACACACCGGTGGAAGCGGCCCTGGACCGATTTGACTATGAGCTGGTGGCGCGCGTGGCACCCAACCTCTTTGATGTGCCAACGCTCAAGCACCTGGCGGGGGAGGAGTCGTTGAACATGACTCGCCTGGCGCTCAATCTGAGTGAGCACGTGAACGGTGTCGCCAAGAGTCACGCGCTGGTCGCGGCGCGGATGTACCCGGGCTACCGCATGCATGCCATCACGAATGGGGTGCACCCGCAGACCTGGGCGGCCGAAAGCTTCCGGCGCCTGTATGACGAGCACCTGCCGGCGTGGCGCCACGAACCGGAGTTGCTGGTGCGGGCCGATTGCTGCATCCCGGATGCCGCCATCTGGGATGCACATGTGCAATGCAAGCAAGCCCTGATCGAGGCGGTCCGCGAGCGGAGCGGCCAGCGCCTGCAGGCCGATATTCCCATCGTCGGCTTCGCCAGGCGCATGACTGCCTACAAGCGCCCGGATCTGCTGTTTTCGAATCCCTCTCGCCTCAGGGCCATTGCGGGCAGGCAGCCGTTGCAGATCGTCATGGCCGGCAAAGCCCATCCGCGGGATGAGGGCGGCAAGCGCCTCATCGAGCAGCTGACCGCACAGGCGCGCTCACTGCGTGGAGCGATCAGTGTCGTCTACCTGGCCGACTACGATCTGGGATTGGCACAATTGCTCACGGCAGGCGTCGATGTGTGGCTGAACACGCCGCTACCGCCCCTGGAGGCTTCTGGTACGAGCGGCATGAAGGCCGCGTTCAACGGCGTGCCGAGCCTGTCGGTGCTCGACGGCTGGTGGATAGAGGGCTGCATCGAAGGGGTAACCGGCTGGGCAATCGGTAACGGTGATGCAGTCGGCGATGACGCGCAGGCGTTGTACGACAAGCTGGAGCGGGTCGTGCTGCCGCTCTATTACCGAACCACGGATGCACGTGGCGCCTGGATCAGGGTTATGAAGGGCGCAATCAGCAAGAACGCCTCGTATTTCAACAGCCACCGAATGATGCGCCGCTATGGCACCGAGGCGTACTTGCGCTAGCGCCCGGCTCTCCCCACTATGAGGGTCGCGGTCCGCGACCGGCAGGCTTCGGAAAGTACTCATGCGCAAGCGGGTGCCGTTGTGGGACATTGCCGCGGCTCTATTTGGAGATCACTGATGGATCAAACTCAGCTGCGCAGCGTTCTGGCTACCCTGCACGCGGACCTCGGCCGCGAGTCCGCGGTGGACGCGGAGTCGCGAAGCCTGCTGCTGCAGCTACTGGCCGACATTGATCGGCTGTTGAGCCAGCCGATGCCCAAGGCCGCGAACACTGCGCCGGCTGCAGGTCAGCTTGACAGGCTGCGGGACATGGAAGCTGGCCTGGAGGCAAAACATCCCGTGCTGGCCGCGACCATACGGGAAGTGACCGACATGCTTACCAGAATGGGTCTGTAGATTCAGGAGTAGAAATGATGGCCAATATATCCCAACACACTGCCAGTCCCCGGGCGCAGACCGCGGTCCCTGGACTCGATCCCGAACCCTATTGGGACGACGAGAGCCGCTGGGAGTGGCTCGCCGAGAATGCCTACTACCGTGCTGAACGGCGCGGCTTTCTGCCAGGCTTCGAGGTTGCAGACTGGCTCGAGGCCGAGCGCGAACTCGAGTTGGCGGAGCACACCGGCAAGATGGCGCAGTGACAACCCCTCGCCCGCTGGGCGAGGGGTGACCGACGGCGAGCCAGCTTTACTGTACGGTAATCTGCTTCACCTTCTGCTTCGCCATTTCGCTCTTGGGCAGATGCACAGTCAGGATTCCGTCCTTGCTCTCGCACCTGACCGCATCCGCGGCGACATTGTCCGGCAGCGAGAAACTGCGCTCAAAGTTGCCGTAGAAGTTCTCGATCCGGTGAAACTTCTCATTCTTCTCTTCTTTCTGCTGCTTGCGCTCGCCCCTGATCGTGACCAGACCCTCGCCCACCGTCACGTGAACGTCTTCTTTCTTTACGGCCGGGAGCTCGGCGCGAATGACATACTCCTTCTCGGTCTCGCTGATGTCAGCGGATGGCGACCACTCAAGCGTCCTGCCGCCGTTGCCTTCGAGCCCGAGTTGCGGCCAGCCGGCACGCGCGCCAGGAATCAGGCGGTTGAATAATGTATTCACCTCTGCGAATGGATCCCAACGTACCATGTTCATGACACTCTCCTTTGTTATGGGATGACTCCGAACGCCTGCGATTGATGTTGAGCCACTACCCTGGATCATCCAATTCGGACAAATACCTAATGAATGAGCTACCGGCGCGACTGCAGGGGCTGCTGCGCCCGTCCGCTTACCCTCACCCAGTGGTGGCGGTCGAGCTCATCGAAACGCAGCTGTCGTGGGTGTTGCTCACCGGCGAACGTGTCTACAAGATCAAGCGACCAGTGGTCTACGCCTTCGCTGACTTCAGAAAACTGGATGATCGGCGTCATTTCTGCCAGGAGGAGCTGCGACTCAATCGGCGCTTTGCTCCCGGGCTTTACCTGCAGGTCTGCGCGATCACGGGTTATGGCGCCGAGGCCAGAATCGGCGGGGCTGGACCGCCGGTGGATTATGCGGTGGTCATGCGCGCCTTCGACCGGCGCGAAGAGCTCGACCGTCTGGTGCGTGACCGGCGCGTCAGTGTGGCAGAGCTGGGGAATTTCGGTCGGCGACTCGCGCGCCTGCACGCCCAATTGCCAGGGCTGCCGTCTCACCGGAATGCAGGCCAGCCGGCTGCCATTGCCGCCGCCCTCGCCCGCAATGTCAGCGAGTGCGCCAGCTTCAGCGCCGTCTTCGGCACTGGAACGCGCATCATCGCATTGGCCGCGGCATTGGCGCGGGAGGCGGAGGCGCGTACCACCGCCCTGGCGTGGCGAGCACAGGCCGGAGCAGTCCGCGAGTGCCATGCAGACCTGCACCTTTCTAACGTCGTGCGTATCAACGGCCAGTTGTTGCCCTTCGACTGTCTGGAATTCGAGCCGGCCTTCCGGTGGATTGATGTAGCCCAGGACATCGCGTTCTTGTGTGCGGATATGCGCGGTTATGGTGAACCCAGGCTGGCCGATGCTTTTCTCAATGCGTATCTCGCGGAGTCGGGCGATTACCACGCCTGTACCGTGCTGCCACTATATGTTGCCGATCGGGCCCTGGTGCGCGCCAAGGTGATGGGGTTACTCGCCAGTAGCGCGAAGGATCGGGGCGGCAATGAACTGGAACTGCTGTCACGCCGGCACCTCGCTTACCTGGACGTGGCCGAGCGCTCACTGCGGGCCACGACGCCAGCCTGCATCATGATGACGGGCCTGCCTGGCTCCGGTAAATCCTGGCTGGCAGCGCGGCTGGCGTCGGCACTGGCGGCCATACACCTCCGCTCCGACATCGAGCGCAAGCGTCTGGCTGGAATGCCCGCGACCGAACGCAGCCACTCGCCGCTCGAGGGCGGGCTGTATACCGGCGCCCGGACAGACGCGGTCTACCAACGCCTGGAACGCTGCGCGACCGAGGTACTCTCGGGCCATCGGACCGTCATCGTCGACGCGAACTATGGAAAACGGCAGCAGCGTGCGGCTCTGGCGGGACTGTGCACGCGGCTGTCGGTGCCGCTGTACGTCGTGGAGTGCGCGGCGCCCGCGCCATTGCTCCGGCAACGCATCGAGGCCCGCTCGTCCCTGGCGAACGACGCATCAGAGGCCGATCTGTCGGTGCTCGAGGCTCAGCTGGCGCAACGGCAACCGATTGCTGGCGACGAGCAACTGACCGTGATTGCGGCCAATACAGTCAGCACCGATGTCGAAATGAAGGTGCTCGGCGCCTTGCAGGCGCAACTACGAGCTGGGTAGCAGGGACGGCGCCGGCAGGCGGCCTTGTTCGCGCATGACCACCATCAGGACCAGCCCGCTCAGGATCGCCGCAAAGAAGCACCACACCGAAGTCAGCGCGTCGCGCTCGACGACAATCGCTGCAGCCAGAGAAAAGATGAGCGCGACACCGGTCGCGCGCGCCAGGCTGGCGCCCGACACAAAGAACGGCAGGACGGTGGGTATCGCGTAGGCAGCGAGATAGAAGCCAGGATTGAGGTCGCCAGAGCCGGGCGAGTACAGGTAACTAATGCTGTGGCCCGCTACCTGGGCGATCGGATGCCAGCGCAGCAGCAGCACACTCCCATAGATTGACACCATCGCACCCGCGCAGCACAAGCCCAGCAACGCCCGACGCCGCGCCGGGTCATGTTCAATGCGCCGCAACGACAGCGGCAGCCACAGCGGCCAGACCAGCAGGGCAAAACCCAGAAAGACATTGACTGCCAGCCCCTGCAGCAGCGCTTGCTCAGGCCGATCCATCGTCAGCCAGACGATACCCTCTGCGGCCTGCTGTACCGCGAACAGCAGTGGGATGGCGGCAAACATCCGCAGTGGTGTCGACGCATTGCGAGCGAGCGAAGCCGAGCCGATGACGGCCAGAACCGCCGCACCGGCGAAGCTGCCCGTTGCAGAGAAGCACATGCAACTCTTTTACTCCCATTCAGGAGCCGTCATCGGGAATTTGCTACGGCAGATTGGCCGCGCGCGTGGGCAGGCAATGCGCGGTACAATCCCGAGAACAGTGGCGCTCCCGCCAACCCCTGGTCCGCGGACACGGCTGAACAGCTTGCAGAAAACGCCTGAGCCGAAGCCTACGTATCGCGATCGCGGCGGCTTTCGCCTGATCGAGATCACGTTGCGTGAACCGCGCCAGCTGTTCAACAACCTCGATCCGGCTCCTTTCCACGAAAAAGACCTGGACGCAGCGGCAGAGGAGTACATCGTCACGGCAGCGCGGGAAATCGGTCTGGCACACCCGACGAAGATCGCAATCTACCTGCCAGCAGAGATCCTGATGTCAGAAGATGCGCAGCATGTGCCGGCCGCAATCCACAACTACTTTGCCTATCGCGAGCAGCACACGCGCCGGGACTTGCGTGACCTGCTGCGCAGCGGTGTGATCATCCTGGTGATCGGCCTGGCCTTCCTGTTCGCCTGCCTCTCGGCGCGCGGCGCGGCGCGCACATTGACCGCACCCTGGGCCGGGATTCTCAACGAAGGGCTGCTGATCATGGGCTGGGTGGCGATGTGGCGACCGATCAACGTGTTCCTCTACGACTGGTGGCCGCTGCGCCAGCGGCAGAAGACCCTGGCACGCGTTGCCGTGATTCCGGTCGAGTTGCATGAGCATGAGTGAGCCATGGCAGTCGTCGCTGGCGGGATATTTTGTCGCGCTGGGCATAGGCCTGCTGATTGGCGTGGAGCGCGAACGCAGCAAGGGAACGGGGCGGCAACGAGGGGCCGCCGGTGTGCGCACCTTTGCGATCGCCGCGCTGCTGGGAGCCGTAGCCGGCAATATCGGCCTGGCCGTGCTGATCGCAGTCGGGGCTGCAGCGGTCATCGTGCTGGCCGCAGCGGGTTATGCCTCGTCACGTAGTCAGGATCCGGGCGTCACCAGTGAACTCGCGCTCTGCCTGACCTATTTTCTCGGCGTGCTGGCGATGTCCGAGCCGCAGCTGGCCGGCATGCTGGGCGTGCTGCTGGCGCTGCTGCTGGTATCGCGTTCCTGGCTGCACGAGTTCATCCTGCACCAGCTGACCGCGCGGGAAACGCTCGATGCGATCCTGCTGGCGGCGGCGGCCCTGATCGTGCTGCCACTGCTGCCAAACCGCGCGGTCGACAACTACGGGGTCATCAATCCGCATTTGATCTGGCGGCTCACGGTCATTGTGATGCTGCTCAACGCCTTCGGCTACATCGCGGCGCGCACGCTGGGGGCAGGTCGCGGAATGATTCTGGCAGGCCTGTTCGGTGGCTTTGTTTCCAGTGCCGCAACGATTGCCGCCATGGGGCATCGCGCGCAGCAGAACCCGGCACTGGCGCGCTCCGCAATAGCCGGAGCCTTGTTGTCGTCCGTTTCGACCGTGGTCCAGCTGGCAATCATACTCGCGGCAACCTACCCGCCGCTGCTGGCGCGCGTGAGTATCGCGCTGCTGGGCATGGGCTTGAGCGCCGTGCTCTATGGCCTCCTCTATGTACGGCGCGCATTGCGGCAGAAATCGACTGAGCACGCGCCCGAGGGACGCGCTTTCCAGCCGCGCCAGGCCATCCTGTTCTCCATCACGATTACGCTGGTGCTGTGGCTCGCTGCCTGGCTCGCCGATCAATTCGGCTCATGGGGAGCCGTCGGCGGCATTGCCGCCGGAGGATTTGCCGACGCCCATTCGTCTGCGGCGACCGCTGCCGCGCTCGCGCGTCAGGGCAACATGACTCAAGCGCTGGCGGTCATCGCGATTGCCGCCGCAGTGACTACCAACACCGTCACCAAGATCGTCGTGGCGTTCGTTGCCGGCGGATTCGGTTTCGCACGCAAGCTCGCCCCAGGGCTGCTGCTGATGCTGCTCGCGCTCTATGCCGGTGCGTGCTTCACGATTTAGCCGGCCCTGAAGCTGAGTACATCTGCGTATTGGCCTGAGCTGCTGAAGCAGTCAGACTCGCCGCGGATTCGCAGGAGTGCGCCAAATGCGGCGGTCGGCTGGTACATGGGCGCTGATACTTGCCGCCGGCAATGGTTCGCGGCTCAGTGCACTGTCAGTCGATGCCTCGGGTCGCTCCGTCCCAAAGCAATACTGTTCCCTGGATGGTGCGGCTTCGCTGCTGCAGAGCACGATTGCACGCGCGCAGTCGATCGCCGGCTTTGAACGCACCAGCCTGATAGTCGCCGATGAGCATCGGCGCTGGTGGTGGCAGGCCGCGCAGAGCTTGCCAGCCCACAACGTCGTGGCCCAGCCGCGCAATTGCGGCACCGCCAATGGCCTGTTGCTGCAACTGCTGCTGGTGGCCGAGCAGGATCCTGAGGCCGAGGTCGTGCTGCTGCCGGCTGGTCACCTGGTCGCCGACGAACAGCTGCTGGCGCAGGCGCTGCAACAGGCGCTCGCCCATGTGCGTGTCGCGCGCTCCGAGCTGGTGCTGCTCGGGATGGCGCCCTCGGAACCCGACCCCGACCTCGGGTACATAGTCCCGGGCATGCCGGATGGGTGCGGAGCGCACACAGTGCGCGCCTTCGTCGACCAACCCTCCCGGGCCGAAGCTGCACGCCTGATCGGGCGCGGTGCGCTGCTGAATGCGTACATTATCGTCGCACGCTGTGAAACGCTGCTGGGTATGTACGCGCAGGCGCTGCCGGATGTGCTGCAGTCGATGCAGCACGCTCTGGATTGTCGCAATGATCGCCGCAAGGAGCTGGCAGAGCTGTACCAGCGGCTGCCGGTACTGGAGTTTTCCCGGCAGGTACTCGACGTGGTCGCCAAGCAGGCCTTGCGCGTGATCGCCGTGCCAGAGTGCGGCTGGATGAATCTGGGCACGCCGCGCAGGCTGGCCGAAGCGCTATCGCGCTGCCCATATCCGCAGCCGCAATCCCAACGAGACTGCAGGGATGGCGGCACCGCGGTGACCTGGGGGTTCAACTACCGGCGTGCCGCCGACGGTTCGCCGGCAAATCCGCGGGTGGCGGCTGCCGGGTTTTAAGTTGCGCCGCCGTCGGGGCGCCCGGGTGGTAAAGTGAATTTTTTCACTCACGCCGCCTCGCCCCCAGAATAACGGAGCAACCCCAGGGATGAAAATCGTACGCCTCCAGGCCTTTCGCGTCGAACTGCCGCTGCATGAATCGACCTATAAGTGGAGCGGGGGAAAATCGGTCACGGTGTTCGACAGTACGATTGTGAGAGTTGAGACCGACAATGGTCTGGTTGGCTACGGCGAAGTGTGCCCGCTGGGCCCCTTCTACCTGCCTGCCTACGCGGACGGCGTACGCGCCGGATTGCGCGAACTTGGCCCGCATGTCATTGGCCATGATCCCAGGCAACTCACCAAACTGAATCGCCACATGGATGCCGTGCTCAAGGGGCATCCCTACGTCAAGAGTGGCATCGACATCGCCTGCTGGGACATCCTGGGGCAGGCCTGCGATATGCCAGTATGCGAACTGCTGGGTGGGCGCTACGGCGATGATGTGCTGCTCTATCGCGCCATCTCGCAGGATGAGCCCGAGGCGATGGCCGCGCGCGTGGCCGACTATCGCAGCCAGGGTTATCGACGCTTTCAGCTGAAGGTGGGCGGCGACCCCGATGTGGATATCGAGCGCATCCGCGCGGTCGCGGCCAAACTGCAACGCGGCGATCGCCTGATCGCTGATGCCAATACCGGCTGGGTTCAGCACGAAGCCATTCGGGTCGTCAAGGCAGTACGCGATATCGACGTCTACATCGAACAGCCCTGCCTGACCTACGAAGAGTGCCTCACCGTTCGCAGGCAATGCCCACACCCGTTCGTTCTGGACGAGACCGTCGACGATATTGGCATTCTGCTGCGCGCCAAAGCCGACCTGGCGATGGACGTAGTCAATTTGAAGATAAGCAAGCTCGGCGGGTTGACCAGGACTCGCCAGGCGCGCGACCTGTGTGTCTCGCTGGGCATCGCCATGACGCTGGAAGACAGCTGGGGCGGGGACATTGCCACGGCCGCGATCGCCCATCTGGCCCACAGCACACCGACCGACTATCTATTCACGACCACCGATTTCAACAGTTACGTCACAGTGAGCACGGCACGCGGTGCTCCCGTGCGGATCAACGGTCGCATGGCCGCCTCCACCGCGCCTGGGCTCGGCATCGAAGCGAAGCTGGAAGTGCTTGGGCCAGCCGTGGTCGATGTCTGCAGATAACTGACCCTGCGATCGGGCGCAGGGACATCACCCAAACCATCCGTATCGATACCTATGCCCATTCAGCTCCGGGACGGGCATGTTGTAGCCTGGCTTGAGCAGGAGGGTCATGTTTCAGGTTCGCATTCACGGCCGTGGTGGCCAGGGAGTTGTCACCGCCGCCGAGCTGTTGTCCGTTGCCGCCTTTCGCGAAGGGCAGTACGCGCAGGCGTTCCCGAGTTTCGGCTCCGAACGCATGGGTGCACCAGTGGTCGCGTTCTGTCGCATCGACGACCGGCCGATCCGGCTGCGCGAACCGGTCCTCGCCCCCGCCGCGCTGATCATCCAGGACCCGACCCTGCTCCACCAGGTCGACCTGTTCGCCGGGTTGCTCGCCGACGGGTTCGTCCTCATCAACACCACGCGCTCGTTCGAGGAACTCGGTCTGGGCGAATTCCTGGCCCGCTTCCGCCGTGAGCACCTGTACACGGTGCCGGCCACCGAGCTGGCGCTCAAGCATGTCGGACGGCCACTACCCAACGCAGCCCTGCTAGGTGGCTTCGCCGCGGTATCGGGGCGTGTCTCGCTCGAATCCGTCAACGCTGCGATCCGCGAGAAGTTTCCCATCAGGGTCGCGGAGGCCAATGCGGCGGCGGCGAGCGCAGCCCATGCGCACGTGACGCAGAGAATGCACGAGGTCGCCATTGCTAAAACAGGTTGAAGGCTCAGCAGCGGTAGCCGAAGCGGTGGCGTTGTGCCGACCCGAAGTGATCTGCGCCTATCCGATCTCGCCGCAGACGCACATCGTCGAGGCGCTCGGTCGCCTGGTGGCGGCCGGTAAGCTGACGCCCTGCGAGTTCATCAACGTCGAGTCGGAATTTGCTGCGATGTCGGTGGCGATCGGCGCCTCCGCGGCGGGTGCCCGCGCCTATACCGCGACCGCGAGCCAGGGGCTGCTGTTCATGGCCGAGGCCGTCTACAACGCCGCCGGGCTGGGATTGCCGATCGTGATGACGGTGGCAAACCGCGCCATCGGCGCGCCCATCAACATCTGGAATGACCACTCGGACGCGCTGAGCCAGCGCGACTGCGGCTGGATCCAGCTGTTTGCGGAGGACAACCAGGAGGCGCTCGACCTGCATATCCAGGCATTCCGACTTGCCGAGGAGCTGTCGCTGCCCGTCATGGTATGCATGGACGGATTCATTCTCACGCACGCTTACGAGCGCGTGGACCTGCCGACCCAACAGCAGGTGGACGCCTACCTGCCGCCCTACGAGCCGCGCCAGGTGCTCGACCCGGCCAACCCGGTCTCGATCGGCGCCATGGTGGGCCCGGAGGCTTTCATGGAAGTGCGCTATCTCGCGCACGCCAAGCAGCGCCAGGCGCTGCAGCTGATGCCGTCCTGGGCCGACGAATTCAAGCGTATTTTTGGTCGCGAGAGCGGCGGGCTCACTCACACCTACCGCCTCGAGGACGCCGACACGGTGGTCGTGGCGCTCGGCTCGGTGCTCGGCACGATCAAGGACACCATCGACGAGATGCGCGAACAGGGCGTGAAGATCGGCGTGCTGGGTATCACCTGCTTCCGTCCGTGGCCCACGGCCACGGTGCGCGCGGCGCTCGCGCAGGCAAAACGCGTGCTGGTACTGGAAAAGAGCCTCGCCGTCGGCATGGGCGGTATCGTGTCTGACAATGTCGCGGCATCCTATGCAGGCCCGCCGGACCGGGTGCACGCGCTGATCGCCGGGCTCGGCGGTCGTGCGATTACGCGCGGCTCGCTGCACCGGGCGTTCGCGCAAGCGGTCGCGGGCAGCCTTGCGCCCGTGACTTTCCTCGATCTCGACCACGCAGTGGTCGAGCGGGTGCTCGCGCGCGAGCGCGAGCAGCGACGCTCGGGACCCATTGCCGAAAACATCCTGCGCGACATCGGCGTGGTCGCCGCGAAGATCGGTTAGGGAGCACACCATGACTTACCAGCCGATCCGCTTCTACCAGACTGGCACCTTCACGGTCGGCAACCGTCTGCTGCCTGACGAGCAGCGCTCGGTGCAGGCCAACATGCGGCGTACCAACTCCCTGAATTCGGGCCACCGGGCCTGCCAGGGCTGTGGCGAAGCGCTCGGCGCGCGCTATGCAATCGATGCCGCGATGGAGGCCACACACCGCCAGCTGATCGCCGCCAACGCAACCGGCTGCCTGGAGGTGTTCTCCACACCCTACCCAGAGACCTCGTGGCAGATCCCCTGGATCCACTCCCTGTTTGGCAACGCGGCCGCAGTAGGCACGGGCATCGCTGCAGCCATGCGTGTCAAGGGACGCCACGACGTGCGCGTGGTCGCGCAAGGCGGCGACGGCGGCACGACCGACATTGGCTTCGCGTGCCTGTCGGGAATGTTCGAGCGCAACGACGACGTGCTCTACATCTGCTACGACAACGGCGGCTACATGAATACGGGCGTGCAGCGTTCCTCGGCGACGCCGCCCGGCGCACGCACCAATACCACCATGCCGGTGGGCAACTCGAGCGGCAACCGCTTCGACCAGGGCAAGTTCCTGCCTGCGATCGCAATGGCGCACGATATTCCCTACGTCGCGACCGCCACGGTCGCGGAGCTGCACGACCTCGAGGCGAAGGTGCGTCGCGCAATGGAGTTTCACGGCGCGCGCTACCTCCACATCCTGGTACCCTGCCCGCTCGGCTGGGGTCACGACTCCGCGGCGACGATCAGGATCGCACGCCTCGCCAAGGAGACCGGCCTGTTCCCGGTGTTCGAGGCCGAGCGCGGCGCGGTAACGCAGGTCTCGAAGATCAAGCTCAAGCTGCCGGTCGAGGAGTACCTGCGACCACAGCAACGATTCGCGCACCTGTTCAAGGATCCGCCGCGGCGCGAGGTCATCGAGCACATCCAGCAGCTGGCCGACCGCAATATCCGCCGCTATGGGCTGCTCGACGATGTGGAGCGTCAGGCATGAAGACCAGGCCCTTCGCCATCACGCTCGATGCAGGCTCGAGCCTGGCAAACCACACGGGTTCGTGGCGCACGGTGCGCCCTGAATACGTCGATCGCCTGCCGCCCTGCAATCACGCCTGTCCCGCCGGTGAGAACATCCAGGGCTGGCTCTTCCAGGCCGAGTCCGGGCATTACCAGACAGCGTGGCGCGTGCTGACAGCGGACAATCCGCTGCCGGCGGTGATGGGCCGGGTCTGCTATCACCCGTGCGAGAGCGCCTGCAACCGCGGGCAACTCGACCAGCCCATTGGCATCAACGCGATCGAGCGATTCCTCGGCGACGAGGCGCTTCGCCAGGGCTGGAAGTTTGCGGCACCGCCGGCCGCGAGCGGCAAGCGCGTGCTGGTCGTTGGCGCGGGGCCATCGGGGCTCTCCGCCGCCTACCAACTTGCGCGTTGCGGCCACTCGGTGACGATCCGCGAGGCCGGCCCGGTGGCGGGCGGCATGATGCGCTTCGGCATTCCGAAATACCGCCTGCCGCGCGCAGTACTCGAGGCGGAGATCGCGCGCCTCCTCGATCTCGGCATCATGCTCGAATTGAATACCAGGGTAGCGGATCTGCGCCAGGCAATGTCCGATGGCCGATTCGACGCGGTGTTCCTCGCCGTCGGCGCCCATATTGCGAAGCGGGCCTACATCCCCGCCGGCAGCGCTGCCAAGATGCTCGACGCCGTGTCGGTGCTGCGCAGCATGGAGGGCGAGGACAAACCGCTGCTCGGTCGCCGCGTGGTGGTCTACGGCGGTGGCAACACCGCGCTCGACGTCGCACGTACGGCAAAGCGGCTCGGCGCCACGGAATCGATCATTGTCTACCGGCGCACGCGCGAGAAGATGCCTGCGCACGAGTCGGAGCTGGAAGAGGCCCTGCAGGAAGGTGTGCTGGTGAAGTGGCTCTCCACCATCACGCAGGCCGGCGAGTCATCCATCACCGTCGAGAAGATGCTGCTGGACGCCAGCGGCAATCCGCAGCCGACCGGCGAGTTCGAGACGCTCGCGGCCGACTCCGTCGTGCTGGCGCTCGGGCAGGATGTCGACCTGTCGCTGCTCGAGGGTGTGCCGGGGCTCGAGATCGACGACGGCGTAGTGAAAGTGGACGCGGGCATGATGACCGGCTATCCGGGCATTTTTGCGGGCGGCGACATGGTGCCGGGCGAGCGCACCGTCACCATCGGCATCGGCCACGGCAAGCTGGCCGCGCGCAACATCGACGCCTGGCTGCGCGGTGCGGCCTGGGTGCACCCGGCCAGCCATGAGCTCGCGAGCTTCGATAAACTCAATACCTGGTACTACTCCGACGCACCCAAGGCGACACAGCCGGTGCTGGACGCGATCCGGCGCCAGTCCACGTTCGAGGAGGTCGTCGGTGGCTTCGACGAGACGACAGCGCAGTTCGAGGCGCGGCGCTGCCTGTCGTGCGGCAACTGCTTCGAGTGCGACAACTGCTACGGCGTCTGCCCGGATAACGCCGTCATCAAGCTCGGACCGGGTCAGCGTTACGCATTCAACTACGACTACTGCAAGGGCTGCGGACTGTGCGTGAGCGAATGCCCGTGCGGTGCGATCCGCACCGTGCCCGAGGAAATCTAGGGCGTTGCGGAGAGGTGTCAATATATCCATTTGTCATTGCAGGCTTACTCGCTTTCGATTAGTCAATCGGCGTCAGTTCGCCTGCTTGACGCCCTCGTTGCGCAGCGCGACCAATCCGGCGAGATTCAGGCTGTTCACCGCGGACTTCAGCTCATCGACGCTGTCAGCGGTGCCCGAGATCTTGACCATGAAGCGCCCGGCCAGCATGGCGGTGTATTCGCCCCGCTTGTCGGTGTTATCCCACTCCTCGTGGATCATGTTCTCGCCCTGCTTATAGGTCTTTTCGTACCCGGTCTGGGTCTGCTTGTCCTGTTCGATGTTGACCCAGGAAGCAAGGCCCATCACGCCCTTGGCGCTGCCCATATCGGTGATTTCCAGGTTCAGCGAGCGCTTGCCGTCGCCGTATTGGGCCTTGGCCTCGGAGATCTGCATGCCCAGCGCGCCGTTGCGCTCGGCCGAGCTGCTCTCCTGCTTCATGCCGGCCAGCGTAGCCGGCAGGAAGGATTTCATCCGCTCGGTCGTGAGCGACTCGACCTGCTGGCCGCCACCGAGCACGGCGCCGACCATGTTGCCAACCGCATTCGCCTGCGCTTCCGCATTGCCAGACTTCTGCGCCTCGTCCATCTGCTTGCCGGCCTGCTCCGCATTTCTGGCGAACTGGGCCAGGCCGCTCAGTGCGCCGCCGTTGATCGTCACGTCGCCCCCGTCACTCGTGATGGAAGTGCCACCCAGCCTGGAGCCAAACAGCCCGTGGCCGCCCAGCCCACCGAAGCCCGCGAACCCGAGGCTCGCCACGATCGCCATCAGTATCCAGCTGATCACGATGGCCGCCAGGATCGACACAATGGCATAGCCAGCGGCCTTTTCCTGCGGCGCCTTCATGGTGTGCGGCAGGCCGACGTACATCAGGTAGGCGCCGTAACCCATGCCGAGCAAGGTCAGCAGGGCACCCAGGGAAACCGACAGCAGGATGAAAATGCCGGCCACCCAACCGGCTGTGTAGGCATAGCACGCGGTCTTGAGAGCCTGGGTACGATTCTTCGTGGCGCCAAAGGTCGGTGCCAGTGCGTCGATGATCAGCCCCATTACGAAGACGGCGACCAGCGACACCAGCATCGAAATGATCGCGGTCGTCAGGCCGCCGGCAATGCCGCCGCGCACACTGATGCCGAACGCACCGTAGCCGAGAATTGAAGTCTTGATGAAACCCGCGATGGCAGGCAGCGCGGCCACCGGCAGGGCGTAACCGACCAACAGGCTTTGCGTGGTGGCGCTCTCGCCGGCAATGACTGGCCACTCGATTTTCGGCGTTAGCAGTAGTGACTTGACGCGGGCAATGATTTTACTGAAGTCCACGGGATACCCTCCAGAGTCTTGTTATGGTGCTTACTCTCGCACAATGGCAGGAGCATGCCAAATGACGGGTTGACGATAGCACGAGTTATCAACTCAGCGAACGGCCTGTCTGATCAACCCCGCCCGACCAATGTTGTCAGCTCTTGACGCGGCCCTTGATGTGGGATTTGATGAAGTAGGCGGTCAGCGCCACGGCAATCGATCCGGCACTAGCCCAGAATTCACTGGCCATCTTGGGATCGAGCGCCATCTTGAGCAGCACCGCGACCATCACCGCGATCGCAAAATAGGAGGCCCACGGAAACAACCACATCGGCAGAACCGGCGCGGCCTTGCCCGCGCGTTCGCGCGCGCGCCGCAGGCGCACCTGCGAGATACAGATCATCACGTAGATGGCAATAATGATCGCGCCCGTGGCCTTGACCAGCCACGCGAATACCAGGCCCGGCGACAGGATAGCCGCAATCACCCCGATGAAACCGACGATGCTCGCGAGCCAGACCGAGCGTGCCGGCACAAAACGGCTGTTAGTCTCGGCCAGGAAGCGCGGCGCATCGCCCTTCTCCGCGAGCACGTAGAGCACGCGCGATGCGACGTAGAAGGAGGAATTCAGACAGGACAACACCGCCGTCAGGATGATGATGCTCATCACCGTGCCGGCCAGTGGAATACCCATGAAATTCAGCACCAGCGTAAACGGCGATTCACCCGACTTCACCGTGTTCCAGGGCACGACGCTGACGATCAGCGCCACGGAACCGAGGTAGAACGCGAGAATGCGCCAGACCACGGTCGAGACCATGCGGGCCACGGATTTCGCGGGCTCGGTCGACTCCGCCGCCGCGATGGTTACCACTTCAGCGCCCATCATCGAGAAGAACACCGGGATCGCACCTGTCAGCACAGCGGCAAATCCAAATGGCGCAAAACCACCGTGCTCGGTCAGGTTGCCAAAGGTCGGGCCCGTGGGCGAAGTCCAGCCAAATGCGTAGGCAAGACACGTGGTGATGAAAACGATGATGGCGGCAACTTTGATGGAGGCGAACCAGAATTCGAATTCGCCAAACGAGCGGGCCGACATCAAATTGACCGCGGTCATCGCCGCCATCAACATCGTGCCGATGACCCAATTCTCAAACGGCAGCCACTGCTGCAGAATCGCTGCGCCGGCGATCGCCTCAATCGGTATTACAATGGCCCAGAAATACCAGTACAGCCAGCCAACCGAAAAACCAGCCCAGTTGCCGAGAGCGGCGCGGGTGAATTCGGTAAATGACCGCACCTGCGGCATTTCCACCGCCATCTCGCCCAGGCAACGCATGACCAGCAGCACCAGCAAGCCTGTGAGCGCATAGCTGAGGATGACGGCAGGCCCGACCTGCAATATGGCGACACTGCTGCCGACCAGGAGACCGGCGCCGATAATCCCTCCGATCGTGATCATGGTGACGTGACGCGGACGCAGTGCGTGCGACAAGCGGTCCTTCGCCAGCTGGGCGTCCAAAGCAGTGCTGTTCAATGCGCTCTCCCCGATGATTGCAGTGACTTCAATACGCCCAGACTAACCCGCGGCGGTGCCCGAATCGAGTCCCGCGTCCGCCGCCGCAGGACACCATACCACGCCGGTTCCAGCGGCCAAACCTTCGCCAAGCAGCCCGCCGCGTCACCGCCCAGCGCAATCACCCCCCTCCCCTCACCTTCGAGTTCAGCGCAGGCTGGTCCCAAGGACGATGACTTCTTGAAAAGGCCGTATTGATCAGGCGCCGATCGGCATCGCGAGCTGTAGTTTCGCTTGTGTCGAACACCATTGATAATGAATAGTATTCGAAGCCTGCCCACACTGATCGTTTCCTTATGCGCGAGTTGAATACCTGGGTGGACCTTTCCACATTGATGTTCGTCGCCATTGGCTTTGTGGCGCAGCTCTGCGATGGCGCACTCGGCATGGGCTTTGGCGCCATCAGCTCGACCGTACTCACGCTCATCGGGTTGCCCCGCGAAATCGTCAGTGCCACGGTCAATGGCGCCAAGATTCTGACGGGAAGCGCCTCGACTGTGTCGCATCTTGCTTACAAGAACGTGCAGTGGCGGGCATTGGCCTACTTGTCGACAGGAGGCGTGCTGGGTGGATTGATCGGCGCGTGGCTACTTACGCAAGCGTCCCTCAAATTTTTCGGATCACTGATCAGCGGCTACTTGATCCTGACCGGCTTTTACATCATCTGGAAAGCCTCGCATGTGGAGCAACTTCGGCTCACCGCTACGCGCATCTCGGGTGTGGGCGTTGCCGCAGGTTTTCTTGAAGCCGTTGCCGGCGTTTGGGGTCCGTTGGCCACGAGCAACCTGGTTGCTTCCGGACTGCCGGCCCGGATAGCGATCGGCGTAGGCAATGTCGCTGAGACATTGGTAGCAGTTGTCGTGTTTACGGTGCTGGTCCATCACGTGGGATTCGATCAACTGTCGCGTACCGCTGTTGGTCTGGTGATCGGTGCGTTGATCGCCGCACCATTGGCGGCGCGCCTGACGGCCAGAGTTTCCAAGCGGCGTCTCACCATTGGCGTCGGTGTGATGGTTGTGCTCAGCAGCGCGCTGCGCCTGCTGCGTGATTCGGGGCTGTTGTGAGACAGGGCAATATCATCAGGACGCCGATGACGGCTTACGAATCTCCCGGCATCTGCACGCTGCACTTCGCGCCGCACCTCGGCAAGATCGCAACCATTGCTGACACTGCTGCGTTCCTTCCCAGAGCAGTGCGATTTTACCGTCAGTTAGACCGTCGAAATACGCCGCTTGCCAACGCGCGGTGGCGATAGAGCGCCGAATTGCCGGCCAACCGGCACCCTCGTGCCCCTAACGCGCCGCCGGCAAGTAGACTTTGCCGTCCTTCATCACGAACTGCACTCGTTCGAGTGCTGCCACATCGGCGAGCGGATCGCCGCGAACCGCCATCAGATCGGCGTAGGCACCAGGCACGATCGAGCCGATCTGTCCTGACATGCCCAGCAGATCGGCGGCATTCACCGTCGCCGAGCGGATAGCCTGCAACGGAGTCATGCCAAACTCCACCTCACGGGCGAATTCCTGCGCGATCGGCTCGCTCCAGGGAAACCCACCGACATCGGTGCCAAAGGCAATGTGGATGCCCGCCTTCAGCGCCTTGGCGAACGACACGCCATGCGCGGCGGTGCGTGCGCGATCACGTTGCCCCGCCGGTGTGTCGGCCGGATCCCAATCCTTGTAATAGACCGCCAGCGTCGGCACATACCAGGTGTCCTGCCGGCGCATCTGCGCAATCTGCTCGTCGGTGATTTCCAGGCCGTGCTCGATCGAGTCGCAGCCGCCATCGAGCGCGCGCTGCAGCCCGATGCCGTTGTAGGCATGACAGGCGACCTTGCGACCCCAACCATGTGTTTCATCGACCACGGCCCGCAACTCCTCGGTAGTGAGCGTGGGCTGCGAGACCAGCTTGCCGGCACGATCCACCCAGGAGCGATGCGTCATGTAGACCTTGATCCAGTCGGCGCCCTTGTCGAGCTGCTCGCGGGCGGCTTTGCGCGCTTCGATGGGACCGTCGATCAACTGCGAGCCCTTGGGAAGGCTCAGTTCCGGCGCATAACCCTCCAGCGCATAGCCGCCAGTGCTGGAGATAGATACCGTGGAAATGAACAATCTGGGTCCTGGAATGATGCCGGCCTCGATCGCCTGCTTGACGCCCACATCGCCATAGCCCGCGCCCTCGGTCTCGACGTCACGCAGCGTCGTGAATCCCTGGTCCAGTGCGCGTCGCGCTGCCACCACCGCACGCACGACGCGGAACGAGAGCGGATGCCTGAGCAGCTGCACATCGTAGCCACCCTCGGCGGGCACTTCGCCCTGCAGGAACAGGTGGGTATGGGTGTCGATCAGGCCTGGCAACAGCGTGGCATCACCAAGTTCGATGCGCTGCGCGCCCGCGGGCAGGTCTTTGCTGTCGCGATCGCGGATCGCCTCGATGCGATTGCCGCGGATCACGACTGCGACATTGTGACGGGCCTGATCGGCGACCCCGTCGATCATCGTGGCCGCGTAGACTATCGTCGCTGGAGCTGGCAGCGCCGGCGTTGCTGCCGGCGCAGTCGTACCGGCGCCGTAGCTGCAGGTTGCGCACCAGGCACCTGCGAACCATAACGCGGCAGCGCTCGCCCGCGGCGGACCGCTCGCCGCTCGCCGTGTACCGGTTTTCATTGTGCCAAGCCCTGTCGCTGCTGCCCGCTGTTGCGCGCTATGATAAGCCAATCACGCGCTCATGGCACGCGGCTGCTGCCGCGCTGCGCGCGCAACGATAGGCGGCAATGCAAGAAGAGGTTGCCGAGCGGCGCCATTTCAGCGTGGGCTTCGCCCCGCTTGACTGCAGATGGGAAGCGCTTCCGTTAATCCGCCTCGCCTGTCGATGACCTCGACGTTTAGAACCCCAGGCATGCTCATTGGGCAATTCGGGACGGATCGCTAGTTGGTAGCGATCCGCCCTATTCGCTCCCGACTCCGATGACGACTACAGCCTGGGAGGACGATCATGACTGAAGATAAGCAGCAGAAATTTACTTCCAAGGTTGCGGATAGTATTTTCAAACCACCTGTTCTGCTGAAATCTACCTGCCGTCGGGCAGCCTCAGACGGCCCGGCCCCGCAGCCGAGGCGCCTGCAGGCCTTCCCGCGATCCTCATCATCAGTCTCCTTGCCAAACAAGGACTCCGGAAGCACCGTAGTCTAGTTATCAGTGACGGGTGGCACCGAGAGCGGGGCGTTCGAGCGTGTCACCGACGGGGCCGGTGCTCGTTATGCGTTGACTGCCAGCAGGTCGGCGGCCGAGTTCAGCCCGCGCGTGGCGCGACTCCACCATTGCGAGAAGGAATCGCAGCGACGATCGACGGGCGGGAAGAGCGCGGGCGTGCTCTCGCACTCGGCCCAGCGCGCCAAGCGAGGCGCCAAGTGGAGCTCGCCGATGCTCCGCACCCTGCGGGCGCTCTTCAATGCAGCGCCAATGGCGCCGGCGTCCCCGTGCCAGCGCTGCGCAGCCAGTTCGGCCATGCGGCTGCCGACGAAGTGCCAGCGCTGTTCGTTCCACGGCCAGGCGTGGTGGAAGTCGGCCACGAAGACGCCGATGACCTGCGTGTCGGCGGGTAAGGATGACGGCAGTTCGCCCAGGCTCCAGGGATGCACCAGCCAGACGTCGCGGCCGGCGACCGCAGCAGTGTCAGGAGCCGTCAAACCGAGTTCATCGGGGGGATCGGCCCTCAGACGGGGTTCCACCAGCGACGGGCTGCCTGGCAGCACGCGCGGTTCGCCCGGGCGGCGCTGTAACGCAGGCTGGCGCGCCATGCGGTCGAGTGCCTCGTAGGACGTGTCGATCACACTGCCCGGGCTGTGCCACGGCGCGGGCGCGTAACGTGCCACGTTGTCGGCATTGAACAGATACGGCTTGATGCTGCCGGTGCCGGCCACCCATTGCCAGCTGAGGTGATTGCTGGCCAGGTCGCCGTCGAGCAGGTGGCCATACAACCAGTCGGCGCCGGCACGCCAGTGCACCTTGCGCAAATGCACCACATAGCTGGCCAGCCACATGCGTGCGTGGTTGTGCAGCATGCCGGTGGCGTAGAGCGTGCGCACCGCCTCGTCCACCACCGGCACGCCGGTGCAAGCCTGGCGAATGTCGGCCGGCAGCTCGCGGGCGTAGCCGGCGTCGGGCAGCGGGCCTTCGTGCAGCGATTGCAGGATGCCCTCGCCGCGGTGCTGCCAGACGTGGCGGAAGTAGGCCCGCCAGCCGAGCTCGTAGACAAACTTGTGCTGCACGTCCAGCGCATGGCGCTTGGCCACGCCGGCCAGCACTTCGGCGAGCGTGACGAAGCCGTGCGTGATGTACGGCGACAGCTGGCTGACGGCGCCATCGAGTGCGTTGCGCGTGCGTGCATAGCTTGCCGGCCGCACGGCGGCAATGCGGGCCTGCGCTGTCGCCAGTGTGGGTACAACCATTGGCGCCAACCTGGGCGCGAAGGCCTCATCCATGCGCGACACCCACCTCACCGCAGCGGATGGCCGTCGCACGTTCGTTCACCGCCTGCTTCTGCGCGGCCGTCAGGCGCGCCACGTTCTTGACCTGCAGTGCCATGCGCGGGTTGCGGGCCAGCGCCGCTTCATGGCGCATCAGGAAGTCCCAGTAAAGCGTGGTGAAGGGGCAGGCGCTGTCGCCGCTGCGCTGTGCGGGGTCATAGCGGCAGCCCTTGCAGTGCGGGCTCATGCGCTGGATGTACTTGCCGGTGGCGATGTAGGGTTTGCTGCCCATCACGCCGCCGTCGGCGTACTGGCTCATGCCCAGCGTGTTGGGCAACTCGACCCACTCGACCGCGTCGACATACACCGCCAGGTACCAGGCGTGTACCTGCTTCGGGTCGACGCCCAGCATCAGCGCATAGAGGCCGGTCACCATCAGGCGCTGGATGTGATTGGCGTAACCGTGCTCCAGCGTCTGCGCGAGCGCGTCGCGAAGGCAGGCCATGTCGGTGGCGCCGGTCCAGAACCAGGCGGGCAGGTCTTCCCGGGCGCCGAGTGCGTTGCGTTCCAGGTAGCCCGGCATCTGGGTCCAGTAAATGCCGCGCACGTACTCGCGCCAGCCCAGGATCTGGCGGATGAAGCCTTCGACGCTGGCCAGCGGCGCGTGCCCGTCGTGGTGTGCGGCCTCAGCCGCAGCCACCACCTCGCGCGGGTTCAGCAGCTTCAGGTTGAGTGCAGCGGACAGATGCGAGTGGTACAGCCACGCGTCGTCGGGCCACATCGCGTCTTGGTAGCGGCCGAACAACGGCAGCCGCTCCTTGATGAAGGCCTGCAGGGACTGCAGCGCCTGCGCGCGCGTCACCGGCCAGGCAAAGCTGTCGACACGGCCGGGGTGATCTGCGAAGCGCTGGTTGACGAGCGCGATCACCTCCCGCGTGATGGCATCGGGCTCGAACGACGCGCGCGGGGGCACGGCGCCTGGGCCGGCAGCGCCAAAGGCCTCGCGGTTGTCGGCATCGAAGTTCCATTGGCCACCGACCGGCTCATCGCCTTGCATCAAAACGCCATGCCGCTTTCGCTGCTCGCGATAGAAGTACTCCATGCGCAGCGACTTGCGGCCTTTGGCATGCGCTGCGAAATCGCGGATGCTGCTGAAGAAGTGGCGGTCTTCGCAAATGTCCAGCGGCAGTTTGTGGGCCGCGGCCACGGCCTTGACCGCTTCCAGCACGCGCCAGTCGCCGGGAGCAGTCATCACCAGGCGTGTGGGCTTCAGACGCGAAATGTCGGCCTGCAGCGCGCCCGCCAGGTTGCTGGTTTTCTTAGATGCGTCCAGGCGCGTGTAGTGCAGCGGACGGCCTGCGTCCCGCAGCGCCAGCGCGAAGTGACGCATGGCCGCCAGGAACATCACCGTGCGCGGCTTGCTGGACCACACATGGATCGATTCCTCGGCCACTTCGGCCATCCACACCGCGTCGACGCCTGCGTCGAAACCATCGAAGGCCGCCGCATCAAGATCGAGCTGGTCGCCCAGCACGACGATCAGGGAGCGCAGCTCAGCCATGTGCAGCCTTGTTGCGCCGGCAGGCGTCGGAGCAGTACTTCACGCCGGCCCAGTTCTTTGCCCAGCGACGCCGCCGGCTCATGGCCAGACCGCAGCCCGCGCAGGGCTTGCTTGGCAATGCGGCGTTGTTTCCGCGAAAGCTGGCGGCGGGTTGCATCACCGTGAAGCCTCGGTACAGGCGAGTGTGTTCACGCCTTTTTCGCCCAGGCGCTGCACCAGCCCGCGCTTGCCACCTGTTTGCCTGCGAACAGCGGGCAGCCGCCCGCCTTGTCGGCAGCCTTGCCCTGGTAGAGCGCGCAGCTGGCGCAGTTCTGGCCAGCGATGAACTTGGGGTACTTTTTGACGTCGACTCGCTTGGCATCCGCCAGATAGCCGAGCGCTGCGGCCTGGGCGTCCTTTTCGTCGACGAGGGCCTGAGCCTGGGCGTGAGTGGCGAGTGCAGCGCCAGAGGCGGCCAGCGCCATCAAAAACACGCGGCGGGGGAGGGGTTGATTCACTTGAGACTCCTTCAGGGGTGGTGGGGAACATGGAAAAGAGGGTCAGGCAGCGAAGCGTTGCGATACCTGTTGGTCTGCTGCATCAGCCGCTTCAGCAGCGGCGCGCGCGGTGGACGCCCCAGCCACATCAGATGCAGGATGCAGCAGGGCGGCGGACAGCGCCTGCGCCGACAGCAGGCTCCTTCGACACCGAAACCGCCGAGAAAGTCTCCGCAGACTCCCAGGCCAAGGGCCGCGTCCCACCAAAACGATGGGGCTCCCGCAGTTCCATGCGCCTGTGGCAACGCATAGCGCCAGCGGTGCACCGTGCTGTGATGCCAATCGACGGGCCGGCCCAGGCATTCGGCCAGCGCGACCTGCATCTGCTGCATCACCCAGGCGGCCGGTTGTTCCAGGTGCCGGCGGCTCCAGCCCGAGCGGGCATGCGCGACCCAGTGCGCCTGCCCGGGCACGCGCGCCCGACCTGGACGCGTGTCGTTGCGCAGCACCCAGGCCAGCAGACCTGATGGCGGCCGAGCCAAGTCCCAACCCGACTCGGATTCCGAGTCATCGGCGATGCCCATCAATGTCCAGCACGGCTGCATAGGGGCAATGGACGCGTGCCGTGCCCAGTCGAGCCGGTGCGGGTTGAGCAGTGGCGCAGCCTGCGCGGGGGGCAGCGCCAAAACGACCGCATCGAACTTCGAGGCGTGGCGCACACCGCCGGCCTGCACCTGCCAGCCGAACGGGCCCCTGTGCA
>JAYTUZ010000040.1:0-29092 GCA_043744295.1 Gammaproteobacteria bacterium
AATGCATAGGTGTCGGCCCAGTTGCCCCAGTCGCGGGCCGTGACGCCAAGCAGGTCGAGTTCGCGTTGCACGACGTGGGCGACACGATCCATGTCCTTGACGGCCGCCTGCCGCTCAAGGTCGGCGAAGCTGGGCAACAATACCCGCTGTTGTACGAGTAGTAGTGCAATGCCCAATGCCGCGAACAGCGGCGTCAGCAGCATCAATACTTTGATCCGAATCTTCATAGTCACCGTGCCAGGACCAGCGATGAGCGGGCTGGCGCCACGTAGCGGGGGCGGCCAGCGGGAACTCAGGCTTATATTGTCGGCACGGCGTGCCTATTCTGATGTTAAGTAATTGGCCGCGCAGCGGCCAGCAAGTGTGCGCCAGGTCACAGTCATGACCGTCTGGCGGCCACAGGGGTCAGATCGGGCGCTCGATCGATGCCGCCAGCGGCGTGAACAGCTTCGGGCCCGCTTCCGTCATGTACCAGCAATCCTCCATCCGGATGCCGAACTCTCCCGGAATGTAGATTCCAGGTTCATCGGAGAAGCACATGCCGGCCTGGAGTGGGGTGGTATCGCTACGCACCAGGTAGGGAGGCTCGTGCCCGTCCATGCCGATGCCGTGACCGGTTCGATGTGAGGTTCCGGGCAAACCATAGTCCTTGCTCCAACCCTTGCTCTCGTAAAACGCTCGTACCGCCTTGTCGATTGCGCCGACCGGGCTACCGAGCTGCGCGGTCTCCAGGGCAAGCTCCTGGCCCCGCTTGACCGTGTTCCAGACCTCGCGCTGGCGCACGGTCGGTTCACCGAATATCCAGGACCGGGAGATATCAGAGCTGTAACCGTGCACCGTGCAGCCGGAATCGACCAGCACGACCGAGCCCTTGCGTATCGTCTGCGGTTTGTCTGAACCATGTGGAAAGGCACTGGCTTCGTTGAGCAGCACCAGCGAAAATTCGTGCGACCCGCCGAGCGCCTCGGTCGCCACCACCAGTATCTTCATGATGTCGGGGCCGCTCATGCCCGCCTCGATTCGTCCGTGCACGTGCCTGATTGCCGCGAGCGTGACCTCATTGGCCGACTGCATCAACGCCAGTTCGGTCGGCGACTTGACGATGCGGCAGGCGCGGACGAGTTCATCCCCCGACACTACCGCGGCCCCAGCGCCCAGCGCCCTGGTGACCTGATCGGTGATGAAGAAGCGCAGCGTAGCCTCCACGGCCAGCGGGCCCTCCGCCGCCCGGCGATCGCGCACAGCGCCGGCAATGAGCTCGAAGGGGCTCTGGTCCTCCTTCCAGGGTCGAACCTCAGCGGCAATCTTCAGCGTTTCACGGATGGACGGCTCCTCGAAGAAGGGCGTGACGACGACAACTTCGCCTTCGGCAGGAATCAGCGCGGCGGTCGTCCGCTCGGACCGCCACCAGCGAATGCCCGTGAAGTACTGGAGTGTCGATCCGGCCTCGACCAGCAGCGCGGCGATCTTCTGCCGCTGCATCAGTGCCTGCAGCTTCGCGATCCGCGTGGCGTGTTCCAGCGGAGTGATGGGCTGAGCGTGCCTGGTGAGCGAAGCCAGGCGTTGCCCGCGCGAGCCGGTCGCGCTGAGTCCGGTGCTGGCAGCGAGCGCTGCGCCAGCGGTCGTCATTCCGAGAAAGCCGCGTCTGGAGACGGTCATCAATTGTTCCTCCCCAAGGCCTGGTCAAAGGGTACCTGACTTCTGCCGGATTGGTGGCACTCCCTTTCCGGCGCAGCGCCTACAGTGATCGCAGCCCATCGCTTTCCGCACGCAGCGCGTTCAGAAAGCGCTGCAGTTCCGCGCGCCGTCCCGGCACCAAGGCGCGGCCCGCGGGCGAGAGCACCCGGGCCGGCACCTGGGCCAGATTCTCCTCAAGCATTTTCACCACCGCAGGCAGGTCCGGGCTGGCGCCATTGGGATCGGCCAGCGCCGTGACGCGCGCCACACCAATGGCACCCAGCCAATCGAGCGCATCTGCGTCGTGCAGGTAGCGCGATTCAGCTCCCACCGGCTCGCGATCGAACATGTGCGTGCGGATGGCCGCCCGCACCGCCTCGATCTTGCTCAGCGGAAATGTCGTGCCTTGCAGCGTCGCGGCAACCAGGTCCGCTGCCACATCGGCGTGATCGGCCTTCGCATCCTCCCAGGGCTTGAAAGCCGCCAGGTCGTGAAGGAACGAGGCGGCGAACAGCACGTCGTCATCGACCTTGATGTGATCGGCCGCGGCCAGTTGACGCGCCAGGGCGTAGTCGCGCACCGAGTGAGAATAGCCCCAGGCGGGGTTCCTGAAATGCGCCTGCGCAAAGGCCTGGACGCTCGAGCGCCAATCAGCGCCGGGCGCCGGGCGCGGCAGGGCGGCCGGCGCCGCTGCGCTGGCCACGGCGCTCAGCGTAGCCAGTAACAGCATCAACCATGACAAGCGGTGCATACCTGAAACCTCCGATCAGCGAGGCCGCAATCTAGCATGCGCTTGATCCGCGTCAATGCGCCGTCTGCACACTTGCCCTAGCTTGCAGCGATGCAGGTACGATCATGAGCGACGTGGCTGTCGAAACCGGCGAAGCGAGCCTGCGCCGCGCAATCCGCGACAGCAATCAGGATCCCATCCCACGCAATATTGTGCTGCGCGTGTGCCTCGGTGCGCGCGGCGGCGATGCGTTCCTGCAACGCCTGTATCGTGAAATGGAAGTCTTTGCGCCGTTGCTGGCGCGCGACCGCCAGATCGTGCGCTTCACGCTCGAGGGCGACGGCCTTGCGCAGCTGGATGACACGCAACGCGCGGATCTGCTGCAGTCTCTGGGGCAGCATTTCTCGCTGGCACGCACCGTGATGCCGCCGGCTGGGCAATCGAACCCGCCGCTGACCGGCCTGCCGGAGGGTTGCGATGTCCTGGGGCTGGGGCTGGGCGCAAGCAGTCATTTTGGCGGTTGCCTGACCACGAACGCAGCAGATCTGAAGGCGTACAACAGCGCACTCGACGCCGGCCAGCTGCCCATCGTCGAGTGTCGTTGGGACCGCCCGGTGCCATAACAGTCTGCAGGTTCGTCGGGTTTTTGCGTATCATCGCTGCGTGCCTAGATCCGCAAATTCTCGCCTGCCGTTTACCGATGACGGCAGCGACATCACGTTCTGTTCCACCTGTGCCTTTGGTGCGGTCTGCATGCCCGACGGCTATAGCAAGCCCGCGTTGCAGGCTTTGCACTGCCTGGTAGAGCACGTGGGTCCATTGCGCGAGGGTGAACACCTGTTCACTGCCCAGCAGACTTTCGGCGCCATCTTCGCGGTGCGCGGCGGCACGGTAAAGACACGACTGATCGACAGCCTGGGCCGTGAGCAGGTGCTCGGCTTCTACCTGCCGGGGGAGATGGTGGGGCTCAACGCGATCCACCCGGAGCACTATCCCTGCGATGCGATTGCGCTGGATACGGTTTACCTGTGCCGCTTTTCGTTCCCGGCCCTCGCGACCCTCGCGACGCAGATACCGGGCATACAGCAACAGCTGTTCCGGATGCTCAGCCGGGATATTGGCGCAGCCTCAATGCTGGCCGGCGATTTCAGCGCAGATGAGCGCGTGGCGGCGTTCCTGGTGGCAATCGCCGATCGTTACGCGGCGCGCGGCTTTTCTGCGAGCGCATTCCGGCTGTCGATGCCGCGCGCCGATATCGCCAACTATCTGCGCCTGGCCGCGGAAACCATCAGCCGCGTGTTGCGCCGGTTCCAGGATCAGGGCCTGATCAGCGTATCCGGCCGTGATGTGCAATTCGTTGATCCGGCCGCGGTGCGCGCCCTGGCGCGCAACGTGCTGCATTCCTGAGACGCCGACAACACCATGCCCGGCATTGGCTTGCCCTGGCCACGTCTGCTGGAGCTGTATCCGCAGATCAGGTTGTTCCACATCAGTTGCGCGCTTTTGTCGGGCAGCTTGTTCTGCCTGCGAGGCCTGCTGATGCTGGTAGGCTCGGCGCACGCCAATCATCTGCTGCTGCGCTGGCTGTCATACCTCATTGATAGCGCCTTGCTTGCCGCGGCACTGCTGCTCATGAGCCTGTTGCACCAGTATCCCATTCAACAGAACTGGCTCACCATCAAGCTGCTGCTGATTGTGGTTTATGTGGTGCTCGGCAGCTTCGCCCTGCGGCGAGCCAGGACTTACCGGGCGCGAGCCGCCTCGTTCGCGGCAGCCGTGCTCGTGTACCTGTTGGTGATCAGTGTGGCGCGGGCGCACGATCCACTGGGCGCGCTGCGCGCAAGTTTCCCCTGAACCGTCAGCCAGCTGGTTTGATCCAGGTCAAGGCGCGCGCTACGCCCGGCGCGTACTCTAACGGCATTGGTCAATTGCACTGCTTTGCGGAGAAGTCATGAAAAACACTGTAGCCTGTTCTCTGTTGATGGTTGTAGGATTGCTGCTGGCGGGTGGCCCGGCGCAGTCGCAAAACGCGATCAATGCGGCGACACGTGTTGATACGGGCGGTTCCGCGGCCGGGGACTTCGGGCCACCGCAGGGTGAACCGGTGCAGGCGATACTCACCAGCCCGCCCCATGTGCCGCCGCCGATTAATCGCGCGGTCCCCGCCAAGGTCATAGTCGAGCTTGAGGTGCGCGAGGTCGAGAAACAGATTTCCGAGGGCGTCAAGTACACCTTCTGGACTTTCGGCGGCACCGTGCCGGGCAGCTTCATTCGCGTCCGCCAGGGCGACACGGTGGAGTTCCATCTCAAGAACCATCCCGATTCGAAAATGCCGCATAACATCGATCTGCATGCGGTCACGGGGCCTGGCGGTGGCGCAGCCTCGAGTTTCACGGCGCCAGGGCATCAGTCACAGTTCACGTTCAAGGCGCTCAACGCCGGGCTGTATGTCTATCACTGCGCCACTGCGCCGGTGGGTATGCACGTGGCTAACGGCATGTACGGGCTGATTCTCGTGGAACCGCCACAGGGCCTGTCGAAGGTCGATCGTGAGTACTACGTCATGCAGGGCGACTTTTACACGGTCGGCAAGTATCGCGAAAAAGGTGTGCAGCCCTTCGATATGCAGAAGGCGATCGACGAGAACGCCACCTATGTGCTGTTCAATGGCTCGGAAGGCGCCTTGCTGGGCGACAACGCGCTGCCGGCCAAGGTTGGTGAAACGCTGCGACTGTTCGTCGGCAATGGCGGCCCGAACCTGACCTCGAACTTTCATGTCATCGGCGAAATCTTCGACCGTGTGTACACGGAAGGCGGCAGTCATTACCAGGAGAATGTCCAGACCACCATCGTGCCAGCGGGCGGATCAGCAATTGTGGAATTCCATACTGAGGTTCCGGGTACCAGCATCATCGTTGATCACGCACTGTTTCGTGCTTTCAACAAGGGCGCGTTGGGCATGATCAAGACCGAAGGCCCGGAGAACAAACTGGTTTATTCCGGCAAGGAAGTGGACAGCGTGTACCTCGGCGACAAGGCGGTCAGCGCCGCACCGGTGGCCGCCGCGGCCTCAGCCAGTGCCAGCGGTGCGCTGACTTTGCAACAGCAGATCAAGGCCGGCGCTGCGCTTTTCAACGGCACCTGCTCGGTATGCCATCAGGCAAACGGCGAGGGACTGGCGGCGGTGTTCCCACCGCTTGCCAAGTCGGACTTTCTCGCGGCGGATGTCAATCGGGCCATTGGCATTGTCCTGAACGGACGCTCCGGGGCGATCACCGTCAATGGCAAGGATTTCAACTCCGTGATGCCACCGATGAGCCAGCTCAACAATGATGAGATTGCGCATATCCTCACCTATGTGCTCGGCAGCTGGGGTAATCCGGGTGGCCAGGTGAGCGCGGATCAGGTCGCCAAGGTTCGTCGCACCACGGCTCGGCCGAAAGGCGCAGCGAACTGAGTCATGCGCTCGATGCTCGTGGCCATGAGTCTGCTAGTCGCCGCTGCCCACGCTGGGGGCGGCTACCAGCCTATTCCGGCGGGCGAGTATCGCTCGGTCCTGAAGTACGAAGACGTCAAGGGCAATCGTCGGGTAGCGGCCTTTGAGCTGATGCGTCAACCGGTCACCAATGGTGAATTCCTGGCGTTTGTGCAGCGACAGCCACAGTGGCAACGCGGACGGGTGCCCGCGTTGTACGCGGAACCGGGCAGCTATCTTTCCCACTGGCAGACGGCCACGCGGCTCGGCGCGGCAGTCTCGCCGCGGCAGCCGGTGACGCAGGTAAGCTGGTTTGCGGCCACGGCCTACTGCGAGTCAGCGCAGGCGCGGCTGCCGAGCTGGAGCGAGTGGGAGTATGTGGCCGCGGCCGATGAAACACGTGCCGACGCGCGCCAGGACGCCGCCTGGCGCGAGCGGATTCTCGGCTGGTACGCGCACAGCGCGGATGCGCGGCTGTCTGAAGTAGGGCAGAGCGCTGCCAATTTTTATGGTGTGCAGGACCTGCACGGTCTGATCTGGGAATGGACCGAGGACTACGCCGCCATGCTGGTGTCGGGCGACAATCGCAGCCAGTCCGATGCCGACCGGGTTAAGTTCTGCGGTGCCGGCGCATTGTCGGTCGACGACCGTGAGAATTACCCGGTCATGATGCGCGTGGCACTGCTGTCGTCCCTGCGGGGCGTCAACAGCACCAGCACTCTGGGCTTCCGCTGCGCACGGAGCCTGCAGTGAAAGGTGCCGCGTTGGCCGTGTGTGTGGCGCTACTGGGCTGCGCCGCACCGGCATGGGCCGATTCGTCTGCGCCGGCAGCGGCGTCACTGCCGGGCGATTCCGTGCTGCAGCTGCCGGGGCTGTTTACCGACCAGTCATCGAGAACCTTTCGTCTCAGGGCGCGCCGTGGCACGGCACAGCTGATCGGCATGTTCTACGGCAGCTGCCAGTCGGTATGCCCGCTGCTGATTGAAAGCAGCGTCGCCATAACCCGTGCTCTGGAACCAGACCCGCGCAGTCGGCTGCGCGTACTGCTGGTCAGCCTTGATCCGGCCAGAGACACGCCCGCTGTGCTGGCGCAGGTCGCGCGCGAGCACCGGCTCGACCTGTCGCACTGGACGCTGGCGCGAGCTGATGCCAGGGTGGTTCGGCAGCTGGCGGCGGTGCTCAACATCCGCTACCGGCAGCTGGAGAGCGGCGAATTCAATCATACCAGCGCGTTGATCCTGCTCGATGGGGACGGCCGGGAGATTGCGCGCAATGAGAACCTGAGTCTGACCCCCGATCCGCAATTCATCGCCGCCATTCGCAGCGCGCTGCAGGAGCCGTAAATGACTATGCGCCAACCAGCCCGAGGGAAGCGGGCGATGATCCGCTGCGGTGCGCCTGCTGCGGCGCTGCTGCTGTGCGGTGCGGTGCCGTGCCTGGGCGCCGAAGCCAGCCTGAGTGACGCGCTGCTCGGCGGCAAGCCGCAATGGAACCTGCGACTGCGTTATGAAAATGTGCGCGATGAGGCGTTGACGCGCGACGCGTCGGCGCCCACTTTTCGGGCGCGCTTCAGCTACGAAACGCTCAAGTGGCGGCATGCCAGCATGCTGCTGGAGGTCGATCACCTGGGTGTACTGGGAACCGAGACCTACAACAGCACCCGCAACGGACATATTGATCGTCCGATTGTTTCTGACCCGCCTGCCACCGATCTGAACCAGGCGGCGCTGAAGTTGTCGTATGCGAAAGATGACTTCATCCTGGGGCGCCAGCGCATCAATCTGGACAACCAGCGCTTTATCGGTGGTTCCGCCTGGCGACAGAACGAACAGACCTTCGACGCTGCGCTCTGGCGGTTGCGGGCCATGCCGGCTGCCACCATCACTTATGCCTACCTGGACAACATCAATCGAGTATTTGGACCGGATGCTGGCACGCCCCCTTCTGACCTGCGCGCCCGCGGCCACCTGCTGCATGCCTTGATAGATCTGAAGTCCGCCGGCAAGGTGGCGGCCTTCGGGCATTGGCTGGAGATTCGCAATTCGCCGGCACTCAGCCACGAGAATCTGGGTGTACTCTGGACTGGCAGCTACGCCATCAACAGCGACTGGAAGCTGCCCTGGTCCGCTTCCTACGTGCAGCAGCATGACTTTGCTCGTAACCCGACGCATTACCAGGCTGACTACTACCAGCTGGAGCTGGCGCTCGCGCGCCAGGACTTCTCGCTGCGCGCGGGCCAGGAATACCTGGGTGGTGATGCCACGCGCACCGAACGGCGCTTTCAGACGCCGTTGGCAACGCTGCACGCCTTTCAGGGCTGGGCCGATAAATTCCTGGCGACGCCGCCACAGGGTATTCGCGACAGCTATATCGCGGCGACCGCCCATCGCTGGGGTGTCGACGGTCAGCTTGCCTGGCATGATTTCCGTGCTGCGGCGGTACAACGGCGCTATGGCAGCGAGTGGGATGTATCGCTGAGCCGGAAACTCTCGCCGCATGCCGAGCTGTTGCTCAAGGGGGCGAGTTACAACAGTGCCGGCCTTGCGAGCGATACGCGCAAACTCTGGCTGCAGCTGGTCGTGAACTATCCCTGAGCCGCGTTGCCGATCGGCCTGCTGACGCGGCCATTGACGCACTGCCGCCGTCTCTGCCAGCATGGCCGCAAGCTATGTTCGCCTTCCTCAGACCCGCGCCCGACGCGGTGCCGCTGCCTGCAGAGCGCATTGATCCGGAATACCGGCGCCTGCGGATACAGGTATTCATCGGCATATTCATCGGCTATGCCGCGTATTACCTGGTGCGCAAGAATTTCTCGCTGGCCATGCCGGATATCCTTCACGACTATCCGCAGTATTCAAAGGCGCAGCTCGGTACCGCCATGACCGGGCTGTCCATCGCCTACGGGTTTTCCAAGTTCCTGATGGGCAGCGTGTCGGATCGCAGCAATCCGCGCTATTTCCTGCCGCTCGGGCTGTTGCTGTCGTGCGCAGTCCTGTTCGTGTTCGGTTACTCCAGGACCGTGTACCTGTCACTGACGGCCATGATCGTGCTGCAGACGCTCAACGGCTGGTTCAATGGCATGGGCTGGGCGCCCTGCGGCAAGACCATGGTGCACTGGTTCAGCACCAAGGAGCGCGGGCGGGCGGTTTCGATGTGGAATGTTGCGCACAACGTCGGTGGCGCGCTGGTCGCCACTATTGCGTTTGTCGGCGTGATGTTGTTTCACGACTGGGGCGCAAAGTTCTACTTCAACGCCATGGTGGCGACCGTGGTCGCGGTGCTGGCTTTTCTGCTGATCAGGGATACGCCGCAAAGCTGCGGCCTGCCGCCGGTGGAAGCCTACAAGAACGACTACCCGCCGAACTACAGTGCCCAGCACGAGCGCACCTTTGGCTTTCGCGAAATCTTCATGGAACATGTGTTCAACAACCGGCTGCTGTGGGCGATCGCCTGTGCCAATGCCTTTGTCTATTTTGTCCGCTACGGCGTGGTCGATTGGATCCCGACCTACCTGCAGACCGCCAAGCACTTCAGCTTTCAGCAGTCCAGCACCGCGTGGGCGCTGTTTGAATGGTCGGCGGTGCCGGGTACGCTGCTATGCGGCTGGCTGTCGGACAAGGTGTTCAGGTCGCGGCGCGCACCGGCAACGATACTTTTCATGATCCCGACGCTGCTTGGACTGATCGTCTACGGGCTTAACCGTAATGGGCCGCTGTGGATCGACATCGCCGCGCTGATCACCATCGGCTTCTTCGTCTATGGCCCGATCATGCTGATCGGGTTGCAGGCGCTCGACATGGTGCCAAAAAAGGCCGCCGGCACGGCCGCGGGTTTCACGGGGTTTTTCGGCTATGTGTTCGGTTCGGCCCTGGCGGGCAGCGGCGTGGGCTGGATCGCCGACCATTGGGGTTGGCATGGCGTCATAGTCACGATGTGCGTGTGCTGCGTGCTGGCGATGGTTTTCAGCGCGATGAGCCTGGGGCATCGGGCGCACAGTTCGACTTCCTCGACGTGATAGCCTGAGGGTCCCGCAATGAAATGGGGAATGCTGTTGATGCTCTTGTGCGGTCTCGCCCAAGCCTCCGGGGTCATCGTCATCGCGCACCGCGGTGCGTCCGGCTACCTGCCGGAGCACACGCTCGAGGCGAAGGCGCTCGCCATCGGCATGGGGGCGGACTACGTCGAGCAGGACGTGGTGCTCACCAGGGATGAGGTCCCGATCATCAACCACGACATCACCCTGGAGGATGTCAGCGACATCGCCGAGCGCTTTCCGGGGCGCGCGCGCGCCGACGGTCATTTTTACGCCATTGATTTCACGCTCGCCGAGCTGAAGACGCTGCGGCGCCACGAGCGCGACAATGCCGATCACAGCATGGTGTTTCCCGGCCGCTTTCCGGCCACCACGCCAGGTTCCGCCATCGTCACCCTGTCCGAAGAGATCGAGTTTGTGCAGGGTATCAACCACAGCACGGGACGAGATATTGGTCTGTACACCGAGGTCAAGTACCCGGCCTGGCATCGCGAGCAGGGCAAGGACATTACCCGCATCGTACTCGACTCGCTGCGCACTCATGGTTACAGCAAGCGCAGCGATAAGGTGTACTTCCAGTGTTTCGATGCTGCCGAACTCGAGCGCGTGCGCGACCAGCTGCACAGTGACCTGAAGCTCATACAGCTGATTGGCGAGAATTCCTGGCACGAATCTTCCGCCGACTACGAAGCAATGATGAGCGAGCAGGGCATCGCCGCTGTGGCCAGATACGCGGATGGCATCGGGCCGGAAATCACCCAGTTGCTCGAGTGGCCCACGGCCGGTGGCAGAGTGCGGATCAAGCCCCTGGGCGCGTTGGCGAAGGCGCACGGCCTGCTGATACATCCCTACACCCTGCGAATCGACAGTCTGCCGCCCAATGCACCGGGTACTGCAGCAGTGCTGGACGCGCTGTTCAGGCGAGTAAAAGTCGATGGTTTGTTTTCCGACTTTCCCGATGTCGTGGTCCGCTATCGAAACGGCCACCCATGAATGTGATTAGTGCCCGCCGCGGGTATCAGCTGCGTTCACTGGTAAAGGCCAGCGCTGAACTCGAACTGTCGCTGCTCGAGATCGAGACGCCCAGCCCCGGGGATGATGAGGTGATGGTGCGTATCGAGGCGGCGCCCATCAATCCTTCCGACATCGGCCTGTTGTTTGGCGCCGCCGATATGGCCACGGCCAGGGCAACCGGTACGGTTCAACATCCAGTAATCACTGCCGATATACCCGCACAACTCATGAGGTACATGGCGGGCCGGGTCGGCCAGTCCATGCCGGTGGGTAACGAGGGCGCAGGTGTGGTGATAGCGGCGGGATCCTCCGCGGCCGCGCAGGCTCTGGCCGGCAAGACGGTGGCGGTGCTCGGTGGCGCCATGTATTCGCAGTACCGGTGCCTGAAAGTCGATCAATGCCTGCTGCTGCCCGCCGGTACCAGCGCGGCCGCAGGTGCCGCCTGTTTCGTCAACCCGCTCACGGCACTGGGCATGGTGGATACCATGCGGCGCGAGGGACATAAGGCGCTGGTGCACACTGCTGCGGCTTCCAACCTGGGTCAGATGCTCAACCGGCTGTGCATCAAGGATCACATCGCCCTGGTGAACATCGTGCGCAAGCCGGAACAGGAGCGCTTGCTGCGCGAGCTCGGCGCGACGCAGGTATGCAACACGGAGTCGCCAACGTTCATGCAGGATCTGACGCAGGCGCTGGTAGCCACCGGCGCCACGATCGCCTTCGATGCCACGGGCGGCGGCAGGCTGGCGGGGCAGATTCTCAATTGCATGGAGGCGGCGCTGAGCCAGGGTGCGGAGGAATACAGCCGCTACGGCACGGCGATCCATAAGCAGGTGTACATCTATGGCGCCCTCGATCCCGGGCCGACCGAGTTCAACCGTGGTTTTGGCTTCAGCTGGGGCATGGGCGGCTGGCTGTTGTTTCAGTTCCTGCAGCGCATAGGCGCCCCGGCATTGCAGGCGCTCAAGCAGCGCGTGGTAGACGAATTGACGAGCACCTTTGCCAGTCATTACAGCCGGGAAATATCGCTCGCCGAGGCGCTGCAGTTACCCGTCATTGCGGCCTATGGCAAGCGCGCTACCAGCACCAAGTTCCTGATCAACCCGAGTGCGGGCGCAACGACGCGGTGATATTCGAGTCACCGGACAGTGTGCTGGCCGAGGCACAGTCGCTGACTACCCTGCCGATCGGCGTGATTGGCTCGCGCCTGACGCTATTGCGCGAGCACTATCGCGCAGCACCCTGGCACTTCACGCCCGAAGCCCTGCTGCTCCTGCGACAGGCAGGGGAGCGCGCCAACGGCATGGCGGCACAGGAACACGGGCGGCGCGCGCTCGCCGCGCTGCAGGAAGTGTTCGGGTACCAGAGTTTCCGCGCTGGTCAGATGGAGATCATCCAGGCGGTGATGGCGGGGCGTGACTGTCTCGCCGTGATGCCCACCGGTGCCGGAAAATCAGTGACCTATCAGATTCCAGCGCGGCTCCTGGGTGGAGTGACGCTGGTGGTTTCGCCACTGATCTCGCTCATGAAGGATCAGGTTGATGCCATGACCGAGGTCGGGATCCGCGCGACCTTCCTGAATTCCTCGTTGGCCCCGGCCCAGCGCTCGCGGCGTGAGGCGCAGCTGCGCTCCGGCGAGTTCGAGCTGCTCTACGCTGCACCCGAGGGCATTGATGCCTCGGTCGGGTGGTTGCTCGACCAGCTGAATCTGAAAATGATCGCCGTCGATGAAGCGCATTGCATCAGCGAGTGGGGCCATGATTTCAGGCCCGCCTACCGCAACCTCGCTGGCCTGAAGCAGCGCTTCAGGGGCATTCCAATACTGGCGCTGACCGCCACGGCCACGCCGCGCGTCAAGACTGATATCACCACGCAGCTGGCCTTGCGCAGCCCACTTGAGATTCACGGCCGCTTCTTTCGCGCCAATCTTCGGCTGCACACCATAAAGAAGGGGCAGGGTGCTGGCGTGCGCGATCAGCTCCTGCGCCTGGTGCGTGCCCGTCGCGGCGAGGCCGGTATCATCTATTGCCTGTCGCGCAAAGCCGCGGAGTCGAGCGCGGCGTTTCTCGCCTCGAAGGGAATAGTCGCGGCAGCCTACCACGCTGGCATGACAGCCGAGGAGCGCGCCAGCACCCAGGAGAAATTCAGTCGTGACGATCTCGAGGTGGTGTGCGCCACCATTGCCTTTGGCATGGGCATCGACAAGTCGAACGTCCGCTATATCCTGCATCGGGACATGCCGCGTTCGATCGAAGGCTACTATCAGGAGATTGGCCGCGCCGGACGCGATGGCGCGAGTGCCGACTGTGTGCTGTTCTATTCATGGGCCGATGTGATGTCACTCGATCGATTGCTGGAAGGCTCGCAGGATTCCGCAGTAGCCGAGCAGCAGCGGCGCGCAGTCAGGCGTATGTTCGATCTGGCTGATACCACCACCTGCAGCTGGCAGCCGCTGGTCGGATATTTCGCGGAAAGCATGGCGGAGTGTGGGGATTCATGCGGGCATTGCCGCAGGCAGGATATCCTCGAGCAGGCAGGCCTGGCGGCCAGAGCGCCCACCGCTACGGCACGCGGCCCGATCAGCGCTGACCGAACCATACAGCTGGAGGACAATGCGGAGCTGTTCGAGCGCCTGCGCGCATTGCGCAAGCGATTGGCGGGCGAACGTGGGGTTCCGGCCTACGTGGTGTTCAGTGACAAGACCCTGCAGGACATGGCCGCGCGCCAGCCACGGACGCGCGCAGAGTTTCTCGCGGTGCACGGCGTGGGGCAAAGGAAGCTGGAGGAATACGGGGCAGCGTTCCTCGCGGCGATTGGCGGCAACGACTGAACGGATTATTCCCGCGTATCGACAGGCGCCGGGGAGCTGACCGCCAGGGCGGCCAAGCACTGTCGCGCTGTCCCCTGGGGCGCTACACTGCCGCGCTGCAGGCTTGGCGCTGGCGCAATCGATCGTGCAGGCAAACTATCAGGGAGCGGGAATGAGCAACGACCGGCATAATCCACGACGAGCTGCGGGCGCGAAGCTGTTCAGTGTGCTATTGGCGTGGTTTGCGGTGTTGGGTCTGGCCGCGGCATTTGCCGCGCGTGACCCTGTTCTGCCAGTGGTGCATCACAATGGTATCCACATCGGAGGACGCGCCTTCTTCGTGCTGGCCATGGTGTTCGGGCTTACGGCACTCCTGGCGAGCGTACTGGTCTGGAGCATGAATTCCTGGATGGCGCTGGCCTATGGTGCGTGGTCGGTGGCGACGGTGGTCCTCGGGGTTTACGTTTGTATCGCCGGACTGGGCATGATGGTGTTCAGCGCGATAGGGCTGTGGGCGGTCATCTGCTTCGTGTTGTATGGCGGTTTGGTGTACCTCAAAGGCCGCCTGGCGCAGGCGAGCGGATCGGTGTCGGGTCGCCATTGATGGATGTCATTGAGACCGAGAGCGCCGTCGTCGTTGAACCTGGAACGCCGGCCACTGCCGCAGTGATCTGGCTGCACGGCCTGGGCGCGGACGGTTATGATTTTGTGCCGATCGTGCCGGAACTGAAGCTGCCGCCGAAACTGTCGACACGGTTTGTATTTCCGCATGCTGCACCCCGGCCAGTCACGCTCAATGGTGGCATGCGGATGCGTGCCTGGTACGATATTCGGGGCCTGGACCGTAATGCCGTGCACGATGAGCCTGGCATTCGCGCTTCGGCCGCACTCATCGACGGCTTGATCGATGCGCAGGTCACGGCGGGCGTGCCGCGCAGGCGCATCGTGCTCGCCGGGTTTTCACAGGGCGGCGCCATTGCGCTGCACCTCGGCCTGCGCCAGCGCGAGGCGCTCGCCGGGATCATGGCCCTGTCCACTTACCTGCCGCTGGAGGCAAGCGCTGCGAGCGAACTCACTGCCGCTGGCCGCGCTACCCCGGTGCTCATGTGCCACGGCAGCCATGATCCGGTGCTGGCGATGGAGATGGGCACGCATAGCCGCGAGCTGCTGCGCGCGCTGGGTGTAAGTGTGGACTGGCATGAATATCCGATGGCCCATGCGGTTTGCCCGGCAGAGATCCAGGACATTGCTGCCTGGCTGCGCCTGCGCCTTGACTGATTCGCGCGCGGACCCGAGGGGATCAAGATGGCTATTCAGATTGATGGGTCGAGGCGCCGCGGACTGGAGCTGAAGCTGCCACCGCCGCTGGTTGCGTTGCTGGTGGCGGGTGTGATGTGGGAGCTCGCGCAGATCACCCCACAGATGCGGCTGTCAGGCTCGTTTCGCCACCTGGTGTCGGGCGTACTCTTTCTGATTGGTGTTCTGTTTACGCTAAGCGCCATGCTGACATTTCGGCGCTCGAAGACCACGGTGAATCCGCTCAAGCCAGAGGCGGCCACGGCGTTGGTGAGTGGTGGACCGTTTCGGGTGTCGCGCAATCCGATGTACCTGGGGCTGCTGCTGGTACTCATCGGATGGGCGGTGCTGCTGGGGTCGCCGTGGAGCCTGGCAGGACCCGTAGCGTTCGTTCTATACATACAGCGGTTGCAGATTATTCCGGAAGAACGGGTGCTGGCGCTGAAGTTTGGCGAAGTCTATGCGCAGTATTGCGCCAGAGTGCGGCGCTGGCTTTGAGCTCGGCCGCTGACAAGCAGGCGTCCATTACCGTGCTGGACGGCGGTACCGGCCGGGAACTCAAGCGCATGGGCGCGCCTTTTCGCCAACCGGAATGGTCGGCCCTGGCACTGATGGAGGCGCCAGCTTTCGTCACGCGCGTGCATCAGGCGTTTATTGATGCCGGTGCCGATGTGATTACCACCAACAGCTATGCACTGGTGCCGTTCCACATCGGCGCGGAGCGGTTTGAACAGAACGGACTGGCGTTGGCCCGCCTGGCGGGCCGCCTGGCCCGGGAGGCGGCCGATGGCGCCCCGCGTCGGGTTCTGGTGGCGGGCTCGCTGCCGCCGATCTGCGGCTCGTATCGCGCTGAATGGTTCGATCCAGCCTTTGCCCGACCCATTCTGTCGATTCTGGTCGAGGGTATGCGGCCATACGTGGATCACTGGCTGGCAGAAACGCTGAGCAGTATCGAGGAAGCGGAACTGGTACGGGAAGTCATTGGCCACGATGGCAAGCCGTTGTGGCTGTCGTTCACACTCCGGGACGGTGACGCGGCCAGTGCCATCGAACCGCGACTGCGCTCTGGTCTAAGCGTGGTCGATGCCGTTGCTGCGGCCGTGCGCCTTAGGGCGCACTCGCTGCTCTTCAACTGCAGCCAACCGGAAGTCATGGGCGCGGCCGTCAGCCTCGCTGCCCAATCACTACGCGCAACCGCACAATCGGCGACCCTCGGAATCGGCGTGTACGCCAACGCATTCACGCCGCGCAGCATGGAGGTGAAGGCCAACGCCAACGTGGATCTGAACGACATGCGCAGTGACCTGACGCCGGCTGACTATCTGGTCTGGGTGAATGACTGGATCGGGCGCGGGGCACGCATCGTTGGCGGTTGTTGCGGAATCGGCCCTGAGCATATCCGCGCGATCCGTGACTCGATCACCAGGCGCGCGCTTCAGACTGAGTAGTTGACTGCCAAAGCGCATTCGGCCACTCTTTCCGCCCATTACACGCGGCGCAGGAAAGCTCCCATGAAGACAATCTGTACAGCTCTGCTGGTTGCGTCGCTCACAGCGACAACCTTCAGTTGTTTAGCGCAAGCCCCGAGCGAGCGTGACAAGCCCGACATCGGGCGCCTGTGCAGGAAGGCGGTCAAGGATGATGACAAGCATTCAGAATGGATAGCCCCGTCAGCCGAACAATCCGTGACCGAGCATCGGTTGAGCATCGGCGGCAAGACTCTGGACTACACGGCTACCGCCGGAACGCTCATCATCCTGGACAACGATGACAAACCCATAGCCAACATGGGCTATGTCGCTTATACCAAGCGCGACGTGAAGGATTCAGGCAGCCGCCCGATCATGTTCGCATTCAATGGCGGACCGGGATCGGCCTCCGTGTGGTTGCATATGGGTGTGCTCGGGCCCCGGCGTGTCGTGGTCGCCGATCCGTTGCCGACGCCGCCTGCGCCCTACAAGGTCGTCGATAATGAATTTGGTGTCCTGGATACGAGCGACCTCGTCATGATCGACCCGGTCGGCACGGGTATCAGCCACGCCGCCTGCGACAAGCACGATGAGGATTTCTGGGGCGTCGATGCCGATATCGACTCGGTCGGTCGTTTCATCGCACAGTACGTCAGCGACCACAATCGCTGGGGATCGCCGAAGTTTCTGCTGGGAGAGAGTTACGGGACGACGCGTGCTGCCGCCATAGCTGACTATCTCTTCTCGCGCCGAAACATGAGCCTGAATGGACTGATACTCGTCTCGGTTGCGACCGACATCGAGGCGATCTTTGCGGAAGTTCCCGGTAATGATCGCCCCTACGCGGTCTACCTGCCGGCGTACGCAGCGGCCGCCTGGTATCACCATAAATTGCCCAATCAACCGGCGGAACTTGGTCCATTGCTGGACGAAGTGCGTCGCTACGCGCTCGGACCATTCAATGCGGCGCTGATGCAGGGCGACAAGCTCTCGAATGAAGATCAGATCGCCGTTGCACAGCAGCTGCACCAGTACACGGGCTTGTCGGTCGACTACCTGAAGGCAGCGAACCTGCGCGTATCTGAGGTTGCCTTTGCTCAAGAATTGCTGAAAGCAGATCGCCAGACGATCGGCCGGCTCGATGCGCGCTTCAAGGGGCCCACCATGGACCCGTTGGAGAAGTATGCCGCCAATGATCCGCAGTCAAACGCCATCAGCGCGGCCTTTGCCGCTGCCTTCATGGACTACTATCACGGCGACCTGAAATTCGGCCAGGGCAAGACCTACCACACCAGCGCCAATGACGATCTGTACAGCAAGTGGAAATGGACTCACCAGCCGATCGGTTTCAATACTCCGCAGCCGTTCGTCAATACCAGCGTTGATCTGGCGCATCTGCTGGTTCAGGACGCGGGCCTGCGGGTACTGGTGCTGAATGGCTATTTCGATCTCGCCACGCCGTTCTCGGCGACCGAGTATGTAATGGCCCATCTCAACCTGCCGCCCGGTCTGGCCGCTCACATCGGCATGAAATACTACGCGGCAGGGCACATGATGTATCTGCATCCGGAATCGCTCAGAAAGATGAAGGCCGACCTTGATGCCTTCATGCAGGCGACCCAGCATCCTTGAGCGCCAAAAAATGTATCAGGGCACGAGTGGCGCCGGCGCCGGCTCACCCAGCAGATCCACGGCCGCCTGGTAGAGCGTAGCCCGTAGCGCAAAGCGTTCATGGGCGCGCGTGACGTAGCGCACCGACAGTTCCACACCGCCAACCACGGGCTTCACGTCGATTCCCGGCGCTCCCGAAAACAGCCGCCCGGACTTGGTGGGCACCGCGCGTTGCCATTCCTGTTCCGCGTGGCGGGCGCTCTCGGCAGTGGCCTCGAGTACCCGTTTCCGTATGGCTTCAATGATTGGGTGTGGATCCCTGCCGGTGGGTACGATCAGGCGTAGCTCATCCCAGAGCCATTGTCCGGAGGTCGAGAAATTAAAATAATGCCCGGAGATCGCAAAGCTGTTGGTAAAGGTGACCCGCCGGCCGGTCGGATGACCGGCTTCGCCCCAGTTGCCGGTCTCGAGCAATACGGTGTGAAACATGCCAAGCTCGCAGACTTCGCCGCTGACGCCGTTGATTTCCACCCAGTCGCCCAGGCGCATGCCGTTGCGACCCATCAGAATCATCCAGCCGATGAACGCCACGATGAAGTCTTTCAACGCAACCGTGAGTCCGGCGCCGATGATCCCCAGCACGGTGCCGAACTGACTGGGCACGCCGATCAACATGAAGATGGCAATCAGCACCGCCAGAATCTGCAGCGCCACCCGCGTCACATGGTGCAGTGACGCGACACGGCGTCGATCGCCCTTGCTGTGGCTGAGTAGCCGCTGTGACCAGCGGTCGAGCAACAGCAGCGCCAGCAACACGGCGGCTACCACGATGGTGCCCGCAAACAGCCCGTGCAATGCCGCGCGCCCCCGACTCGCCACTGACGCGCTCCACTGCTGGTAGCTCTGGCTCAACGACTGCTGTGTACGCGAGCGCTGATCGAGCAGCGTCAGAACCTGCTGCTCCGCGGCCGCCTGTTTGGTCTGCGCGTAGAGAATCAGGGTATCAACCACATCGCGCTGCGGGTCTGGTGCAGCGCTGGCCATCGCCGCTGTCACGGCGGAGTCACGCGCCTGCTTGCTATGTTGCGCCAGCCCGGAAATGCCGCTCTTGTTTGCTTCCAGCCTGGCGGCGAGCGCAGTGCGGTCGCGCCTCAGGCTCGCGGTGAGCTCTGCGGCGTGCCGTTGCGCCTCGTCAATCAGGCTTTGCATCCGGCGCTGCGCCTGCCAGCTCCGATAGGAGGCTACCAGTCCGCCGCGATCCGGGCCGCTGGCCACGACCGGGCGCACTGGAGCCGGGTTGGACTTCTCCCGGCTCTCACGTTCCTGCATCTGCGCGACGACGCGCCGCCGCAGATTGCCGCCAGCATCTTCGAGGTCCTGGTCGGCTTCCTCGATTTCGTATTGATCGAGTTCAAGCTGCGAGCCGCTGAGATCCAGCTCATCCTGCAGCAGTTCGCGCTGGGCGCCGCTGGCCCGCGCCAGCGCCGCCTTCATTTCCGCGACGCGGCGCTGGTCGCTCGCGTAGAGCCGCTGCGACTCGTCCAGCCGTGCAGCCAGCTGGGTGGCACGCGCGCTCAACCCGGGGGGATTGGCGTCCAGCTGGCGCAGGGCAGTGGTAAAGGCCAGATCCAGATCGTGATCGGCCAGGCGCAGGGCGGATTGCGCAAACCCGAAATCCTGCGCATTGCTCGTCAGGTCAATGAGCCGCAGGGCCTCCTCATAGGCGCCCTGGTCGACGAGGTCCGCTGGGCTGGATGCCGCGCTACCGGCCGCTGTGGTCGCCGCTGCAGTCGCGGCAACCCCCGGCTGCGGAGCAGTGCGCCACCACGCCAGCACGGCGGCCACCAGCAACGCGCCCAGAGTGACGCCAAGAAATTTCTGCCACAGCGACATGCAGCCAAAACACTAACACAAAAGCTAGAACTTGAGGCTTGCGCCCAAAATGTAGGTGCGGCCCCAGGTTTCGAATCCACTATAGCTACCCAGAATGTCGGGCCGGCCGAGGGTGGAGATGTAATAGGCGTCGGTCAGATTCTTGCCTTCAAGGCTGACCGTGATGCGCTTATTGACCTTGTACGCCACCGAGGCCGTTACCCAGGTTATCGGGTCCACTACTTTGGATAAAGTACCCACCACGTCAGTGACTTCAATTATCTTGCCGCTATGATCAGCAGCCACCTGCATGTTCCAACGATCGTTTTCGAATAGCAGCGCCACTGAATAGGCCGACTTGGACACGCCTTCCAGCGGCCCGACGAATACTCCATCAATATATGACTTGGTGTCGGTATAGGTGTAGCTGAAGCGCATGCCCATGCCATTTGTGAGGAAATACTGTCCACCGAGCTCGGCACCAAGAACCTTCGCTTTGTCACCGTTGATGGGACGAGACACACTATATAACTGGGTTGTCTGCACCCCTGGGGTGCCAATCAAAGCGGTCACGCCGATATCGACATTCTCATCCAGCCTGGTGGTTACGAAGTTCTTGATGTCTTTGTAGAATACCGCGGCGTTGAGTATGGACTTGTCGTTGAAGTACCATTCGTAGGAAAGATCCGCCTGATTGGCCTCGATGGGCTTGAGGTCGGCGTTGCCGTCGTAGGTCACGAGGAACGTGCGGTCCAGCGTATTGTCGGTGCGTGTTGGAGCCAATTGATTCAGCGATGGCCTGGCCATCACCTTCGACAATCCAACGCGTAACAATTGTTTGTCGGTCAACCAATAGCCCGCATTCAGGGATGGCAGCAGCTTGCTATAGGAACCGGACTGCTGGAACGGCTCGGCAGCGCTATAGGTGATATTCGGACTGGAAGTGGGTATTTCCGGCGTCGGATCAACGAAGGAAACTATCCGATCAATCGCGGTCCTGGCGGTGGTGTTGGTTCTGACCCAACGCAGGCCAACGTTTCCGAACCAGTCATCCTGCTTGAAGTTGGCCTGCGCAAACACCGACCAGGTATTTTCATCGACGTCATAGGATTGCACCGGATCGAGTTTCGGTGCCACCAGGCTCGAGTCGAATGGTTCGCCAGTCGCCGGGTTGATCTGGCCATCAAGCGCTTTCAGTGCATTCAGGTAGGAGGGAATGTCAAATTGCACAAAGGTGCGAGGATAGCTGCCGCCCGCATTGCGCATGAAGTTCGGCAAACTCACAGTACCGACCACGTCGGCGCCCAAGCTGGCAAAGGTAGTGCTGTACATGCCGCAGTACTGGCACGAACCGCCAGTCTTGTCGTTTTCCACTGTTTGTCGCGTCTTGCTACGCTTGCTATTGGCTGCTCCGAACTCAATGGAGTTGAGCGGGCCGCCGGCGATCTTCATTGTTCCCTTGAAAGCTGCGCCGGTTACAGTGTCGGCGATGTTGGTGCCGGAAAAGCCGATGTAGTGAATGCCATAGTTAGCGTTGCCCAGCGCGCCTTGCGACAGAGCAGTAGCCAGATCGCGTCCGTCTTCCAGCATTACCGAGATATCGGGCAATGCATTGTTATTCATGTGCACGGTTCCGACATGGTTACCGGCGATACCGGCCACCACAAAGGTATCCTTGCCGCCGGCATCACGCGTGGATTTTGAGCGATACAGATCTCCCTCAAAGCTCAGCGCATCGGTGGCCTGCCAGACACCGTTCAGACCGAACTGATTGGTATCGACGACGCGGCTTTCCGTAATGGTGGAAATCTCCGGAATCAATTCCGCCACGGTCATGTCGGTAACCCAGTGATCGCGGATCTTCACATTGCTCCAGCGGTGCTGGCCCGATTCGAGAATGGAATCCTCGACATAATAGGACTGCACATTGCCAACGGCAGTCGCCTCCAGGCGCGTAACCAGTCCGTCCAGCGTCAAATGCACGGCGTCGTTGGGTTGCCACTCGAGCACTCCAGAAAACGCCGTACGCTTCTTGTCCTGGGTTCGCGAACCGAAACTGAGGCAACACAGTCCCAGCAAATTGCTTTCATCGGCTGAAATCTGGCCATCGTTGTTCGCATCGAACTCACCGGGTGAGTCGGGATTCACATAAAACTCATCGAGTGCGTCGGAACGCGCCTTGCCGGCAGAGCGCACCGCCGATACCAGGACCCCGAACGTGTCGTTCGCGAAGCTGTTGCTGAAGAAAGCTGAAGCTTTGCTGCCGCTTTTTTCGGACAGATCGTTGTAGTTGCCTTCGACGCTAATGGACGAATGCATGCCGCGCAGCTTCAATGGTCGAGCCGAACTCAAGTTTACGGAACCACCAATGGCACCTTCCGCAACCGAGGCCTGCGGTGATTTGATGACGTCGGCACCATTGAGCACTTCAGCGGGAAGTACATCGAAGGCGAATTCACGGCCGTCGCTATCGGTGGCCAGAATCCGGTTGTTCAGAGTAACAGTGCTGAATCCCTCGCCCAGACCACGGATGTTTGCGTACTGACCTTCGCCGCCATGGGTTCGGGAAATGGTAACGCCGGGAATGTGGGACAATGAATCGGCCACATTGTCATCGGGGAATCGGCCCAGGTCTTCGGCAACAATCGAATCCTGCACCACCGCGGCATTGCGCTTCAGGTCGCGCGATGCGACCAATGCGGCACGAGTACCCGTTACGATAATCTCTTCAAGCTCGACGGCAGACGAGCCAGTGGCGCTATCAACCATTTGAGCAAGTGCTGGCGCGGCTACCAGCTCGAGTAGTGCAAGACTCAACGCCTGCTTGCAAGAACGGCGCAACGTGTAGGCTCGGTGAGGCATTAGCGCACTCCTCAGGAATGATGCCAGAAAGGCCAGCGATATGTTCTGGTTCGAAACTTAAACGAAAGGAACTTAAGATTCAAGAGGTATCATTAAGCAGTAGATGGTGTAGGAAGGCCACCCTAAGACTCTATAAGTGGAGACAGCAGCTAAGAAACATAGCTATTGAAACTTAGGAAACTTTCGCATATAAGAGCAGTTGGCGATTAGGGCAGTACCGATGACTTCACGACCCTGGCTGATCTACGCACTGGTGACGACTGCCTTCTGGGGCGTGTGGGGCGCCTTTACCGGGCTGCCGGCGAACCATGGATTTCCCGAGACGCTGATCTACTGCGTCTGGGCGCTCACCATGATTCCGCCAGCGATCTATGTACTCACGCGGAGCAACTGGCGGCTGCAGTACGACGCGAAGTCGATTGGCTACGGACTCCTGATCGGCCTGCTGGGGGCCGGTGGCCAGATGCTGCTGTTTCGCGCCGTGCGCGTCGGTCCCACTTACCTGATTTTCCCGATCATTTCATTGTCGCCGGTCATTACCATCGCCCTGTCGCTGAGCGTTCTCAGAGAGCGTACCGGCAAGCTCGGTGCGCTGGGCATTGTGCTGGCGTTGTGCTCGCTGCCGTTGTTCGATTACACCGGCGCCGCGGGCGCCAGCAATCTCGGGCAACTGTGGTTCGTGCTCGCGCTCGGTGTGCTCATCGCCTGGGGCGTGCAGGGCTTCTTCATGAAACTGGCAAACGCGACCATGAGCGCCGAGAGCATATTTTTCTATATGACCGTCAGCGGTCTGCTGTTGATGCCGGTGGCCGTGGCCATGACGGACTTGTCTGCGCCGATCAACTGGGGCCTGAGCGGACCGTGGCTCGCGGCGGCTATCCAGATACTCAATGCCGTCGGTGCGCTGACGCTGGTGTATGCGTTTCGCTTTGGCAAGGCGATCGTGGTCTCGCCACTCGCCAATGCCGGCGCACCGCTGATTACCGCGGTGCTGGCGATTGTGCTGCTGGGCACGGTGCCAACCGCGACCAAAGTCGCAGGGATTGTCCTGGCGCTGTTGGCGGCTGTGTTGCTGGCGATCGAGCCGGAGCCGGCGCAGACCGTCGTGGCTCGTGCTGACGCCAGGGCGGGCTGACCCATGCCCCGCGCCATCGTCCGCCGCGATACCAGTGCCCGCCGCGAGCGCATCATCGCGCAGCTGCGCAAGCAGGGCAGTGTGCAGATTCCGGCCCTGGCCGAACAGTTCGGGGTCTCAACGCAAACCTTGCGCAAAGATCTGAATTTCCTGGATGCGCGCGGTGTCTGCACGCGCTCCTCCGGTGGTGCGCTGCTCAAGATCGGCGTGCAATCCCCCACCGAAAATGCCCTGGAGACCAAGCGAGCGCTGTACGCCGCCGAGAAGGCGCGCATCGGCCGCGCCGCCGCCGCGCTGATTGCGCCCGGCGACTCCGTGCTGATTGACTCCGGCACGACGACCCTGCAGGTCGCCCGCCATATTCGCGCCGCTGAAGCGCTGGTAGTGGTCACCAACGATGTGGGCGTTATGAATGAGCTGGTAAATCGTGAGGGCGTGCAGCTGGTGTTTCTTGGTGGCACGCTGCGCCGCAAGAACATGTCATTTTACGGGACGCAGACCGAGCGCGCCTTGCAGGACATGCACGTCGACAAACTGTTCCTGGCCGCCGATGGCTTCCATATTGAAAAGGGCATCACCACTCATTTCGAGCCGGAAGCGCTGCTCAATCGACTGATGTGCCAGGCGGCCAGCGAGATCATTGTGGTTGCCGATTCATCGAAGTTCGGCCGGCTCTGCCTGCACAAGATTCTGGAACCACAGAGTATTACCCGCCTGATCACCGATGCCGGTATCCCGGACGAGGCGCGTGAAGCCCTGAGCAATGCCGGAGTACACGTGCAGATCGCGACATGAAGGCTTTGCTCGAGATTGTGGCGCGCCACAAGGCTGGCGCAGCGGCCGGGGTGTATTCGGTTTGCTCGGCGCAGCCCCTGGTAATCGAAGCGGCACTGCGTTACGCACAGCGCAGCGGCGGCGTCGCCCTGATAGAGGCCACCTCCAATCAGGTCAATCAGGATGGCGGCTATACCGGTATGCGTCCCGGTGATTTTGCGCAGCTGGTGCAGGGCATGGCGGGCAGCATTGGTTTGCCGGCCGAGCGGCTGATGCTGGGCGGCGATCATCTGGGGCCCAATTGCTGGCAGCACCTGGACGCACCGGCAGCGATGCTGCGCTCGGAGCGCCTGATTGCCGACTACGTGACGGCGGGCTTTCGCAAGATTCACCTGGATTGTTCGATGTCCTGCGGGGGCGATCCGCTGCCGTTGAGCGATGCCACGGTGGCGGCGCGGACCGCGCGTCTGTGTGCCGTTGCCGAGCAGACCTGGCGCGAGGTGGGCGGTGAGGCGCCCGTGTATGTCGTCGGCACCGAGGTGCCGGTGCCGGGCGGCGCACATGCAGCGCTGGGCGAACTCACACCCACTGAGCCGGCCGCAGCGACCACGACGATCGAAGCGCATTGGCAGGCCTTTAGGGCGGCCGGGCTCGAGCCTGCATGGCCGCGGGTCATAGGGCTGGTGGTTCAGCCCGGGGTGGAATTTGATCACTATCGGGTCATTGATTTTCGTCCCGAACGCAGTGCTGCCCTGGGCGCGGTGGTCGAAACACAAGCGCATATGGTCTACGAAGCGCATTCCACCGATTACCAGACGCCGGAAAATCTGCGAGCGCTGGTACGCGCTCACTTCGCCATACTCAAGGTAGGTCCGGCGCTGACTTTTGCGCTGCGCGAGGCGCTGTTCGCGCTTGATCAGATCGAGCGTGAGCTGCTGGGCCCCGGGCGCGCCTCAGGGCTGCGCGCAGCGTTGTTGGCCGCCATGGCAGCGGACCCGGCTTACTGGAGGAAGTACTACACCAGCAGCGGCCTGCAGTTGAGCCTCGATTGCCAGTACAGCCTGAGTGATCGCATCCGCTACTACTGGCCGCAACCCAGCGTGGTCGCGGCGCTGGAGCAGCTGTTTGTCAATCTGGCAGCCAATCCGCCGCCGCTGGCGCTGCTGAGTCAATACCTGCCAATCGAGTATTGGGCGGTGCGTGAGGGGCGCTTGAGCCTGAACGCAAGGGACATAGCGATGCATCACGTGGAACTGGTGTTGCGGCAGTATGCACGCGCCTGTGGCGGCCAGCATGAGCGAGGTCATGATGCCCTTGCAGCTTGACGACGCCGAACTCACTCGCGCCGGTGCGCTGCATACCGCGCGTGAAATCGAGCAGCAGCCGGATTCATGGGAGCGGACCCTGGCGCTGCTGCGCGCGCGGCGCGCGTCGGTCAGCGCGTTCCTGGCGCCGTTGCTGGCGCGGCCGGAGCTGCGCATCATCCTGACCGGTGCCGGCAGTTCAGCATTTATCGGCGAGTGCCTGGCGCCGACCCTGGCCAGGCGGCTCGGTCGACAGGTGCTGGCGCTGGCGAGCACCGATCTGCTGTCCGGTCCGCGCGAATACCTGCTGCCCGATGTGCCTACGCTGCTGGTGTCGTTTGGCCGATCCGGCGGGAGTCCGGAAAGCATTGCGGTGGTGGAACTGACCGGCAAACTGCTGAGTGAGTGCCACCAGTTGATCATCACCTGCAACGAGCAGGGTGCGCTCTATCAGCGCTGCCAAGGTGCGCCGCGCAGTCTGGCGCTGCTGATGCCCGCCGAGACGCATGATCAGGGCTTCGCCATGACCTCGAGTTTCACCTCCATGATGCTCGCCGGGCTGCTGGCGTTTGGAGATGGCGACGCGGCAGCGCAGGCGGGAACAGTGGCACATCTGGGCGCTGGTGCACGTCAGGTATTGTCGCGTCACCATAAAGCCCTGCGCGCGCTCGCGAGCGCGGGTTATTCTCGGGTCGTGTATCTGGGCAGCAATGCCTTGAAGGCGATTGCCCGTGAGGCGGCGCTCAAGCTGCTGGAGCTGACCGATGGTCAGGTGGTGGCAGGTTTCGAGTCAGCGCTCGGTTTCAGGCACGGGCCCAAGACCATAGTGAACGGCGATACCCTGCTGGTCATGTTCGTGTCCAACGACCCCTATACACGTCGCTACGATCTCGATCTGCTGCGCGAGCTGCGTGATGACGGGCGGGCGGGTGCAGTGCTGGCCATCAGCGCGCGCAGCGATGACGCCGTCACTCAGGGGCAATTCCTGCATTTGGAAGGGCTCGATGCGGCGCCCGATTGCGAGCTCGCCTTTGCCTACGTGGTGTGCGCGCAGCTTTATGCTTTCCATCGTGCCTTGCGGCTGGGCAATCGGCCTGATCAACCCAGCGTTTCCGGCACGGTCAGTCGGGTGGTGCGCGGCGTCACCATTCATCCCTGGTAGGCGCGGGGTAAGGGCATGTACCTGGGTGTGGACGGCGGCGGCACCAAGACGGCACTGGCGCTCATCGACCGTGAGGGCAGGGTGCTCGCGCAGCATGAATCGAGCGCGGCGTACTACATCGCCGGGGGCATGGACAAGGTACGCGATATGCTCGCGGTTGCAGTGCAGACAGTGCTTGCCAAGGCCGGGGTGGCAGCAGGCGCGATCGAATTCGCCTTCTTTGGTTTGCCCTCCTATGGCGAGGACTCCACTCTGACCGGTACTCTGGACGCGCTCCCCGCCGCCTGCCTGCCTGCCGGGCGCTATCGCTGTGGCAACGACATGATTTGCGGCTGGGCCGGATCGCTGGGCGGCGTCGATGGCATCAGTGTGGTGGCGGGCACGGGATCCATCAGTTACGGCGAGCGCGCCGGGGTCGCGGCGCGCTGCGGAGGCTGGGGTGAGCTGTTCAGTGACGAAGGATCAGCCTATTGGATCGCCTGTCGCGGCCTGAATCTCTATTCGCGCATGAGTGATGGTCGTGCGCCGCGTGGGCTGTTGCACAAGCTGTTCAATGCGCGACTCGAGCTCGATCATGACCTGGATCTGTGCGCTCGTGTGTACGGCGAATCGGGAGCCGATCGTACGCGTATCGCGCAGTTGTCGAAGCTCGTATATGAGGCCGCGACGGACGGTGATCACCAGGCGGAAGCGATTTTTGCCGAGGCCGCCGAACAGCTGGCCGATCTGGCAGACGCGACGCGCGTGCGCCTGGGTTTCGTTGGCGACGAGGTGGTGCCGGTCTCGTACTCCGGAGGCGTGTTCGCCAATGCCGGCAAGACCCTGCTGTTGCGCTTTGCCACGGCGCTCACGGCACGCTGGGCGTACTACGCCTTGCGGGAGCCCCTGTTCCCGCCAGATATTGGCGCTGCTCTGTATGCCGCACGTTGCAGTCATGCACCCCTGACACCCGCAGCCCTCGAATCGCTGCGCCAGCGAGGCCGGCCATGAGAATGTCGCTGTCCTGCATCCTGGCGGTGATCGCGGCGGGCTGCGCGAGCACGCCCGCGAACTATGCGGCAGCAGATTTCGGGGCCGAACCCAAGATCGATGTACATGTACACATCAACTCCGCCGACCCCGCCCTGATCGAGCAGGCGCGCGCCGACGGATTCCGGCTGCTGACCATCAACGTCGACTACCCGGATTTTCCGCCGCTGGCCCAGCAGCGCACCCTGGCCAGGGCGCACGCGCGCAGCTATCCCGAGCTGGTGGCCTTTGCAGCAAGCTTTGGCATGACAGGATGGGATGAGCAAGGCTGGCAGGCGCGGACCCTGAAGGATGTGGATGCGGCCTTTGCGGACGGCGCGGTGGCCATCAAGGTATGGAAGAACATCGGCATGGAGTTCCGTGACAGTGCCGGTAAGCTGGTGATGATCGACGATCCGCGGTTTGACGCGATTTTCAGGCTTGTGCGGGAACGCGGCAAGGTGCTGATCGGTCATCAGGGCGAACCGCACAACTGCTGGCTGCCGCTCGAGCAGATGACAGTGGGCAATGATCGCGAGTATTTTCAGGAGCATCCGCAGTACCACATGTTCCTGCATCCGGAGCTGCCTTCCTACGAGGCGCAGATGGCGGCGCGCAATCGCATGCTCGATCGCAACCCCGGCCTGCACTTCATGGGCGCCCACATGGCGAGTCTCGAATGGAGCATCACGGAACTGGCCAGGTTTCTGGATCGGTATCCGTTGGCGGTAGTCGACCTGGCCGCACGCATGGGCCAGGTGCAATATCAGTCGAACCGGGATCACGCGGCGGTGCGCGCGTTCTTCATGCGCTACCAGGATCGCCTGCTGTACGGCACGGACCTTACCCAGGATGCGTCCG
>JAYTUZ010000041.1:0-28805 GCA_043744295.1 Gammaproteobacteria bacterium
CCTTCAATGCTCCAGTGCCCGGAGTTGTGTACCCGCGGGGCCATCTCGTTGGCGATCAGCTGGCCGTCGCGTACGAAGAATTCAATCGCCAGCAAGCCGGTGTAGTTGAACTCCCGCAACACCGTGCGCAGGTGACGATGCGCCTGGCGCTCGAGCTCCGGCGCCTGCCACGGCGCCATGCTCAGGCGCAGGATCCCCTCGGCATGCCAGTTGCGCACCAGCGGGTAGAGCGCCAGGCGGCCATCACGGGCGCGTACGCCGAGGCCAGAGACCTCCAGGTCGAAGGGCACGTACTCTTCGTACAGGAGCGGTACGCCGCCCAGCGAGCGCCAGGCAGCGTCAAGCGCAGCATGATCGCGGATCACGTGTTGACCCTTGCCGTCATAGCCCAGGCGCCGGGTCTTGAGCACGCCGGGCAAGCCGATGCGCGCCGCTGCGCGCCACAGTGCCGCACGCGACGCCACCGCGGCATAGCGCGTGGTAGGAATCTTCAGGCGCTCGAACAGGCGTTTTTCCGCCAGCCGGTCCTGCCCGGTGTGCAGGGCGCGCAGCGCCGGGGCGATGCGCGTGCCGGTGCCGCGCGTGGCGGCGCGCAGCGCCGCGACCGAAACATTTTCCCAGTCGAAACTGAGCACCTCGCAGCGCCGTGCGAGCCGACGCAGCTCGCGCTGGTCGGTGAAGGCGCCGACCCGCAGCGGGGCGATGGCGCCAGCCGGCGCCTCAGCGCTGGGATCGAGAAACAGGAATTCGAGTCCCAGCGGAATACCCGCGAGCGCGAGCATACGGCCGAGCTGGCCGCCGCCCACGATGCCGATCTTCATGCGCCAGCTTGCCGCGGATCGGGATGCGCCAGTACGGCGGCGGTCTGCGCCTGCCGGTATTGCGCCAGTGCGGCAGCAATGGCCGGATAGCGAGCCGCGAGAATAGCGGCGGCAAACAGCGCGGCATTGGTGGCGCCGGCCGCGCCGATGGCGAAAGTCGCCACGGGTATACCGGCTGGCATCTGGACGATCGAGAGCAGGGAATCGAGGCCGTTGAGGGCGCGCGACTGCACCGGCACGCCCAGCACCGGCAGCGCGCTCTTGGCAGCCGTCATGCCGGGCAAATGCGCCGCGCCACCGGCTCCGGCGATCAGCACTTCGAGGCCACGCCCGGCGGCGCTGGCAGCGTATTCGAACAGCAGGTCGGGCGTGCGATGCGCCGAGATCACACGCAGCTCGTGGGCAATGCCGAGTTTTTCGAGCATTTCGGCGGCCGGGCGCAGGCTTTCCCAGTCGGAGGCCGAACCCATAATGATGCCGACCAGGGGTTTCATCGCGGTATTTTACCACGCGGCAGCAGGTCACCGGCGCGCTTCGCCAGCGCCCGCTCGATGGGTTCCGGATCGATATCGCGCATCAGCCGGCCAATGTACTGATGCTGGCGCGCGATGGCAGGGCGGGCCCGCAGGCGCCGCGCCTCGTGAATGGCCTCGCGCAGCTCATCGGGAAGGCTCAGTGCCTGCAACTCCACCTCCCGCAGGCGCAGCAGCCGCACGCCAAGCTTTTGCAGTCCCTCGGCGGCTCGTTTGCGCGCTGAGCGACTGGGCCGGTCTTCCAGATCATGGTCCGGACCCGGCTCGACAGGTTCTTCAGCAGACATAGGGTATTCCGGCGGGCCGGCGCCAAGCGCGCTGTTACAATTCTGCCATGTCCCAGGAAGTTGACGCGAGCCGTATTCCCGAACTGCAGCAGGTGGTCAGCGACGCCTTGGCCCAGGCGCGCGCCGCCGGCGCCTCGCAAGCCGATGCCGATGCCAGTGTGCAGAAGGGTCTGTCAGTCACCGTGCGACTCGGCAACGTCGATACCATCGAGTACCACCGTGATCGCGGCATGGCCGTCACGGTCTATTTCGGACAACGCAAGGGTTCGGCCAGCACCGCCGATCTGCGCGCCGCAGCGGTCGAGCGCACCGTGGCCAAGGCCTGCGCCATAGCGCGCTATACGGCCAGCGATGATTGCGCGGGACTCGCCGATGAGAGTGTCATGGCGCGCGAGATCCCCGATCTTGACCTGGACCATCCCTGGGATCTGCAACCCGAGCAGGCCGTGGCGATCGCGCGCGAATGCGAAGCGGCCGGGCTGGCGGTCGATAAGCGCCTCAGCAACTCCGAAGGCGCCTCGCTCAGCACCCATCGCGGCGTGCGCGTCTATGGGAATTCGCATGGCTTTCTCGCCGGCTTTCCCAGCACCAGCCATTCCCTGAGCTGTGCGCTCATCGCCCAGCAGGGCCAGGACATGCAGCGCGAGCACTGGTACTCAGTGGTGCGCGATGCGGCGCAGCTGGAAGCTGGCACTGCCATCGGGCAGCGCGCTGCGCAGCGCGCGCTGGCGCGCCTCGGGGCGCAACGCCTGAGCACGCGCCGCGCCGCGGTGCTGTTTGCACCCGAAATGGCGCGCGGCCTGTTTGCGCATTTCATCAGTGCGATCCGCGGCGCCAGCCAGTATCGACGCGCCTCGTTCCTGCTTGATAGCGCAGGGCAACGGCTGTTTCCTGCCTTTGTGCAGATGCAGGAGCGACCGCACCTGCCGCGTGCGCTAGCCAGCAGCCCCTTCGACGCCGAAGGCGTCGCTACCCGTGAGCGCGAGCTGCTGCACGACGGCGTGCTCGAGGGTTACGTGCTCGGCAGTTATTCGGCCCGCAAGCTGGGTTTGCAGACCACCGGCAACGCCGGCGGGGTTCACAATCTGATCGTCACGGCCCCGAAGTCCTCGGACGATCTGCCCGGCCTGATGAACAGGATGGGCAGCGGGCTTTATGTCACCGAACTCATGGGGCAGGGCGTCAATGGCGTGACCGGCGATTACTCGCGCGGCGCCAGTGGCTTCTGGGTTGAAAACGGCGCGCTCGCCTATCCGGTGCACGAGATCACCATCGCCGGGAATCTGCGCGATATGTATCAGCGTGTCGTGGCGCTGGGAACGGATGTCGATATTCAGGGTGCGGTGCGCTGCGGCTCGCTGCTGATCGAGGATATGACGATCGCGGGGGAGTAAGCGCGGGGTCTGCGCACCGCCAGCGCTGTTCAACGTGTTCAGGCGCTGCGCCGTTGGCGCGCTTGAGCGGCGTACGAATCACGTGCGCCCGGTGCTTCGCGCGCAGACACCGCAATTACGCGCCAATGCGACGCGCCAGATAGCAACGTTGCTGGGACGAGGGGGATACGCGATCCCTCTTCCCGGGAACGTGCGCGACAGGATGTCGCGCCCGTAGCCTCCATGGACGGATTCACGGCGGTCCCGGGAAGAGGGATCGCGTATCCCCCTCGTCCCAGCACCCTTACAACCAGCCGCTCTCGACTCTTGGCAGCGCATGCAAATCGCTTGTCTCAGCTCGAGTTCACCACCAGCGACTCCAGATCACGTTCGCCCAGGACCTCGCGCCACGCGCCATCGAGTTGCGCGCACACCGCCACAACCGCCGCCGGCGCGCTGGAGCGATTGTCGCCATGCACGCTGTTGGTGCTACGCGCCACGCCGAGGATATCGTGCAGGCGAATGCGACCGGCATCGCGCCCCGGCACCAGGGTTTCCCGTTCGGTGGTCACCAGCAGACCCGCGGCTTCGAGGGCGTCGGCGAGGCGCGTGACCAGGACTCCAGGCACCTGCAGCTCGGCGGCCAGTGCATTGACGCTCCAGCGCTCGCCGCCCTGCAGATGGTTGCGTGCCACCAGGTACATGATGCCCAGGGCGAGCTGCTCGGTCTCGGCATTGGACAGGCGCGGCTCGCGCAGCCCGGCCCGCAGATAGCTTGGGTTCTGCACATAGAACGAGAGCTGCGCGCCCAGCAGCAGGATCAGCCAGCCGAAGTAGATCCAGATCAGCGCGGCGATGAAAATGGCGAATCCGGCGTAGACGATATTCAGCCGCGCTGAATACACCACGATAGTGGTGAACAGCGTGCCGACCGCAATCCACAGCAGGCCCGCGCCCAGGCCGCCGACCAGCGCCGGCAGCGGCCGCACCCGGGTGTTGGGGATCAGCGCGTACACCAGGGCAAAAGCGCCGCTGATGAGCACTAGGGGCGCAAGTGTCAGGGCCGCGCGCAGTGCCTGGCTCAGCATCGGCAGCCCGGAGATCAGCTTCATTGAGCTGTCGACCTGCGGCATGTGCGTCATGCCGATCAGGGCTCCGATCAGCAGCGGCGCGACCACCAGCAGTGCCAGATATTCAGCGACGCGCCGCATGAAGCTGCGCGGCAGTTCGACGTGCCAGACGAAATTGAGGCTGTCTTCGACTTTCTTGAGTGTCCCGACCAGGGTCCAGATCAGCAGCCCCAGGCCGACTGAACCGACAATGCCACCGCGCACGCGGTCGGCAAAATCCATGACCTTCTGCGTGAGCCCGCCGGCAGCCGCGCCCATCGGCCTGAAGAACTCGTAGATCAGCGGTTCAAGTTCGCGATGCGCGCCGAACACCCTGAGGATTGCGAAGCTGAAGGCCACCAGCGGCACCAGCGCCAGCAGGGTCGCGTACACCAGGCCCATGGCGTGCAGATTCAGCTGGCCGCCGAGCAGGTCGCGCAGCAGCGCATAGGGATACTGCGCCAGACGGCGCGCACGGTTGGCGGCCACACTCCCGCTGAAGGGCGCGAACAACCAGCGTTCGAAAATATTACGTGCCTGATGCCACACGCCGGTTGCTCAGGCGCCAGCAGTCGCCGGACCGGTGAGCCGCGTCAGTGCCTCGCGATATTTTTCGGCGGTGCGTGCAATGACTTCGGCCGGCAGGCGCGGGCCGGGTGCGCGCTTGTTCCAGTCCAGTGTCTCGAGATAGTCACGCACGTATTGCTTGTCGAAGCTGGGCGGGCTGGTGCCCACGCGCCAGGTGGCCGCGGGCCAGAAGCGGCTCGAATCGGGCGTCAGTACTTCGTCGATCAGTGTCAGCGTGCCGGCGGCGTCCAGTCCAAACTCAAACTTGGTGTCGGCGATGATGATGCCGCGCGCCTGGGCGTGGGCCGCGGCGTAGCGATACAGTGCTATGGCAGTCGCGCGCAGGGCGCGCGCCTGCGGCGCGCCGAGCAGCTGCTCCACTTCAGCAAAGCCGATGTTCTCGTCATGTTCGCCGGCAGCCGCCTTGGTCGCCGGCGTAAAAATCGGCTCGGGCAGCGCGGCCGCCAGCTGCAGGCCCTGGGGCAGCGCGATGCCGCAGATGACGCCGCTGCGCTGGTAGTCTTTCCAGCCCGAACCGCTGAGGTAGCCGCGTACCACGGCTTCGATCGGCAGTGCCTTGAGCCGCTTGACGATCGCGGCGCGGCCGCTGAGCAGTGCCAGCTCGTCGTGGTCCTTGATGATCGAGGCCAGTGGCCGGTCGCTGACGTGATTGCCGACGATATGTCCGGTGCGGCTGAACCAGAAATCGGAAATCTGCTGCAGCACCTGACCCTTGCCGGGAATGGGATCGGGCAGGATCACATCGAAGGCGCTGAGCCGATCGGTGGTGACGATCAGCAGGTGCTCGTCGTCGACGGCGTAGATGTCGCGCACCTTGCCGCGATGAAGCAACGGCAGCGCGCGCACAGCGGACTCGAAGACAGGCGCGGGGACGGTGGCCAAGCTCGGGTACCATAAGCGTGAGTCGCCAGGGGCGGGCATCTTGCCGCCCGCACGGCGGCGGGGTCAAGCAAGGGAGCACATGGGCTGGAACGGCAAGATTATCGGCGCGGCGATCGGTATGTGGGTGGGCGGCCCGATCGGCGCCGCTCTCGGCGCCCTGGTCGGGCATCAGTTCGATAGCGGTGCGGCTGGCGTCAGCGTCAGTTCTGCGGGCGGCGCCGCGCGGGTGCAGGAACTGTATTTCCCGGCCCTGTTTCGCGTCATGGGCCACGTGGCCAAGGCTGATGGGCGCGTCTCGGAGCGTGAGATCGCCGCGGCGCGCGCGCTGATGGCGGCATTGCGGCTCGACGCCCAGCAGCTGAGCGCCGCGATCGACTATTTTGGCGAGGGTAAGCAACCGCAGTTCTCGCTCGACGCTGCGCTGGCACCACTCCAGCCGCTGTTGCGCGCCTTTCCGCAGATGGCGCAATTCTTTGTCGAGATTCAGCTGCAGGCCGCACTGGCTGGCAATGACCTGGCGCCACAGTCGCGCGTGAGCCTGCTGCGCGCGGCGAATCTGCTCGGCCTGGGCGCCGCGGACTTCGCGCGCCTCGAAACGATGATGCGCTGGCGCATGGGCGGTGCGCGTGCCACGGGCTCGGGCGGCAGCGCCGGGGCTGCGGCCAGCGCGGCCGATGAGGCGGATCGGCTCGCTCAGGCCTACACCCTGCTGGAAGTGGCCAAGTCCGCCAGCGATGAGCAGGTGGTCAAGGCCTATCGCCGGCAGATGAGTCGCCACCACCCGGACAAGCTCAAGGCCAACGGCCTGCCCGATTCGATGCTGGAGCGGGCCAAGGAGCGCACGCAGCAGATCCAGGCGGCCTATGAGCTGATTCGCGCGGTTCGCGGGATGCGTTGATCACGCAGCGAAGCTGAACCGGGCGCGTGGCTGGTACACTGACCGCCATGGCATCACCCTGGATCGCCCCGTCGATTCTTTCGGCCGACTTCGCGCGCCTCGGCGCCGAAGTCGATGCCGTGCTCGCCGCGGGCGCGGACCTGGTGCACTTCGATGTGATGGACAATCACTACGTGCCCAATCTCACCATCGGGCCGCTGGTGTGCGCGGCCTTGCGCAAGCACGGTGTCAAGGCGCCGATTGATGTGCATCTGATGGTGCGTCCGGTCGATCGCCTGGTGCCCGATTTCGCCGCCGCCGGCGCGACCTTCATCAGCTTTCACCCCGAGGCGAGCGAGCACGTCGATCGCACCATTGCGCTGATCCGCGGACTGGGCTGCAAACCCGGGTTGGTATTCAATCCGGCCACGCCGCTCGATTTTCTCGACTACACCCTCGGGCAGCTTGATCTGGTGCTGTTGATGTCGGTGAACCCGGGCTTCGGCGGCCAGCAGTTCATTCCCGGAGTGTTGCCCAAGATCGCCGAAGTGCGCCGCCGCGTGCAGCAGAGTGGCCGTGAGGTGCGGGTGGAAGTGGATGGCGGCATCAAGACCGACAACATCGGCGCCGCGGCGCGCGCCGGCGCCGATACCTTCGTGGCCGGTTCGGCCATATTTGGCAGCAAGGACTACCAGGCCACCATTGCCGCGATGCGCAGCAGCATCGCCGCGGCGGCAACCGTCAGGGTCTAGTCTTCGTCGTCCTCGTCCTCGTCATCGTCATCGTCTTCAGCGGCGATGAGCGCGGCTGGCCGGGCCGGCGTTGCCGGAGCCATTCCGCCCCTGGCCGGTATGGTCACCGGGCGGGTCTTCATCTTCGGGCGTGCATTGAACACCACGATGGTCTTGCCGGTGGCGCGCAGCAGGCCCTGCTCTTCCAGCACCTTCAATACCCGGCCGGCCATTTCGCGCGAGCAGCCTATCAGGCGGGAAAGTTCCTGGCGCGAGACCTTGATCTGCATGCCTTCCGGATGCGTCATGGCATCGGGCTCGTTGCACAGATCCATGATCGCGTGGGCAACCCGACCTGTGACATCGACGAAGGCCAGATCGCCCAGCTTGCGGTTGGTGCGATCGAGCCGCGTCGCCAGCTGCGTCGCCAGCTCGAAGATCAGTCCCGGGCTCTCGGTCGCCACCTGGCGGAAGCGCGGATAGGTCATTTCGGCGAGTTCGCAGGCGCTGCGCGTGCGTACCCAGGCGCTGCGCGTGGGCTGTTCATAGAACAGGCCCATTTCACCAAAGAACTGGCCCTTGTTGAGGTAGGCCAGCACCATCTCGTTGCCTTCCTCGTCCTCGATCATGACTTCGACCGAGCCACTGATGACGTAGTAAAGGACATCCGGCAGATCGCCGGCGTGGATCAGCACCGTTTTTGACGGCACCGTGCGTACCCGGCAATAACTCAGGAAGCGGTTGATTGCCGGAATGTCGCTCAGCGGTCTGACAGTCTCTTCCATGGCGCGGCTGCTCTGTTCATGTGGCATGTTGCTCATCCGTACTTTTTATACATAAGTCGCGCTGGCTGCAAGAAATTTATCAATACTCACAGCCAGTAAGCGCTCCGGGTCATCACCTGGGAGGCCAGTTTCATGACGCCGCGCGCGAGCGGCGGGAGCTGCGCGCCACCGGCGGCAAGCGCTGCGGCTGCGTGGCCGGCTTCTTCGCGCTGCATCATCGCAACGATATGCCGGCTGCGCGCATCTTCACTCGGCAAGGCGCTCAGGTGCGCTTCGAGATGGCTCGTCACCTGGCGCTCGGTTTCCGCGACAAACCCGAGACTCAAGGCATCGCTGAGCGCTGCCGCCGCGGCGCCGATGGCAAACGAGCCGGCATACCAGAGCGGGCCCAGCACACTGCGCCGCGCCCCCAGCTCGCCGAGGCGCTGTTCGCACCAGGCCAGGTGATCGCCTTCTTCTGCCGCCGCCCGCAGCATGAAGTCGCGGGTGGCCCCCTCGCGGGCCAGCAAGGCCTGGCCATGGTAAAGGGCCTGTGCGGCGATCTCACCGGCATGATTGACCCGCATCAGGCCAGCGGCATGGCGGCGGGCAGGCTCGTCCATTGGAGTCCCGGTGGGCAGATCCGGCAGGGTGCGCGCGGCCCGGGCCGGGGCAAAAACCGCCCGCAGCGCGTTATCCACAGCCTGGAGCACGGTTTCTAGGGGCTGGGCGGGCGCCATGCCCTATTATATAGCCCCCCGAGGGACCTGGCGCCGCCGTTGGCCTCCTGCCGCCAGGGGCCCAGCACGGAGTTTTGCAAAGCGGGGGGGGCTTGAGTACACTTTCGCGCCTTTTTTCCCAAGGACGCCTGTGGACACCCGGAGCCCAATCGGTTTCTGGGGTTGGCCACCGGCTCAGGTTGGAGTTTCAATTAACATGAAGACGGAATTCGCCAAGCCGGCCACGGTGCGCGGCGACTGGTTTGTGGTCGACGCGAGCGGCAAGACGCTCGGCCGCCTCGCCACGCAGATTGCGCATCGCCTCAAGGGCAAGCACAAGGCCGATTACAGCCCGCACGTGAACATGGGCGATCACATCGTGGTCCTGCACGCCGAGAAGATCGCGGTCACCGGCAACAAGCTGGCCGACAAGATGTATCACCACCACACCGGGTACCTGGGCAATCTCAGGAGCATCACGCTCGGCAAGCTGCTCAAGGAACACCCGGAGCGCGCGCTGCAGTTTGCCATCAAGGGCATGCTGCCCAAGAACACGCTCGGCCGGAACATGTTCCGCAAGCTCCATGTGTTCGCGGGCGAGAAGCATCCGCACAGCGCCCAACAGCCCAAACCACTCGCTTTCTAAAGCACCAGGATCAGCACGATGGCAGTTTCAGTGAATTACGGCACCGGCCGGCGCAAGTCTTCGACGGCGCGGGTGCACATGCAGAACGGCACTGGCCGTATCACCGTCAATGAGCGCCCGCTCGATGAATTCTTCGGGCGCGAGACCGGCCGCATGATCGTGCGCCAGCCCCTCGAGCTGGTGCAGCTCATGGGCAAGTTCGACATCCAGGTGATGGTCGCGGGTGGCGGTATCACGGGGCAAGCCGGCGCCATCCGTCACGGCATCGCCCGTGCGCTCATCAAGTACGATGAGACGCTGCGCTCGCCGCTGCGCAAGGCCGGCTTTGTCACGCGCGATGCGCGCGAAGTGGAACGCAAGAAGGTCGGACGCCGCAAAGCCCGCCGCGGCCCGCAGTACTCCAAGCGCTGAACGCCGTGCCGCGGAATCACCCGCTGGTGGTTCCGCGGCCCGGCTGCTGCCAGATCGGGTGGGGGATCGTCTAGTGGTAGGACCGCGGACTCTGACTCCGCTAACCTAGGTTCGAATCCTAGTCCCCCAACCAAACACAGACTGCGCTCGCGCGCCGGCCCGGACGATTCATCCCGGTCGGGAACGCCATGAACCCATCCATGGGGGCCCGACCGGGATGAATTGCCCGGACCTGCACGCGTCCACCCATTGCGCCTGATTTTTAGGACCGCGATTTGGCCGCGGCGCGGCGGCGGGGTGGCGCGGCACTGCGGCGGCGCAGTGCAGGGTGACGTTATCGGTGTGACATGCTCCGGTGCCACGCCGACGCGTGCGCGCGCTCTGAAAACTGGCGGTGTAGTTGGGAGCGTGCGGGGGTGCTTATCGGTCATGGGGTTTCCGGGACCGTGCGCGACAGGATGTCGCGCCCGGAGCCCCCATGGATGGGTTCATGGCGTTCCCGGAAACCCCATGACCGATAAGCGCCCCCGCACACACACGCCTACGCCTCCGACTTTCTTCAGATCGTGCGCACCCCGGAATCGGTGCCCACGATCAGCACATCCGCCGGCCGCGCCGCAAACAATCCCACCGTCACCACCCCCGTAATCTGGTTGATCGCCGCCTCCAGTGCGCACGGCTCGGTAATCGAAAGATCGTGCACGTCGAGTACGTGATTGCCGTTGTCGGTCACCGTGCCGGCACGCCAGAGCGGGCGACCACCGAGCGCACTCAGCTGGCGTGACACCAGCGCGCGCGCCATCGGTATGACTTCCACCGGCAGGGGAAAGCGGCCGAGCACCTCGACCAGCTTGCTGTCATCGACGATGCAGATGAAGCGCCGGGCCGCGGCGGCGACGATCTTCTCGCGCGTCAGTGCCGCGCCGCCACCCTTGATCAACTCACGCCGCGGGTTGGCCTCGTCGGCCCCGTCGATGTAAATATCGAGATTGTCGAGCTCATTGAGGTCAAGCAGGGGTATTCCGAGCGATTGCAGGCGGACGCTGGAGGCCTCGGAGCTGGAGACCGCACCGCGCAGGCGGGTCCGCCACGGACCCAAAAGTTCGATCAGGGCATTGACCGTGGAGCCGGTGCCGACACCGAGCACGGTGTCAGCGCGGATGAATTTCAGGGCCGCCTCGGCGGCGCGCTGCTTCTTCTCGGATGCTGAAAGTGCCATGATTTCCAGCCTTTCTAAACGACTGTGCCCGCTTACGCGGGCACAGTCTTAGCTTTGAATCAGGCGAGTTGGAATTGCTTCCTTCCCGCCGCGAAGTAAAGGCCTTACTTCTTTTTCGCAGCTTTCTTCTTGGCCTTCTTCTTTGCTTTAGCCATGAGAGATCTCCATATCAGGTTAGTCCGGGGTCCGAGTATATACACGAGACATAAAAAAACAAGCGAGCGTGCAACTCCAAGGTCAATGTGATCTTGCGCACACTCACTCGAGCGTGAGGATGAACTGCCAGTGATCGTCACTCACCGGGGTCACCGAGAGTCGATTGCCGCGTCGGAGCAACAGCATGCCGTGGAGTTTTCCATCCTCGTGCATGCGCAGTTCATCGAGCGTGATGATGTGCCTGCAGCGGCGTCGCAGCTGCACATCGACGGCGTACCAGCGCGGATTGGCAGGGTCGCTGTCGGCATCAAAGTGCTTGTTTTTCCGTTGAAATGCGCTCGGGTCCGGATATGCAGCGCGCACTACGCTGGCAATGCCGGCGATGCCGGGCTGCGCGCAGCTCGAGTGGTAGATGAACACCTCATCACCGCGGCGGACCTCATCGCGCAGGAAATTGCGCGCCTGGTAATTGCGTACGCCGTCCCAGGGGGAGGTGCGGCGCGGGAGCTTGAGCAGATGATCGATGCCGAAGCTGTCCGGTTCGGTCTTGAGCAGCCAGTGACCCATCTGTCCTCACCTCCGCTGAAAATACCTCGGCCCATGTTCGCTGATCACGGCATCGAGGGGTACATCATGCGGTGCGGACTCGATGTGCTCCAGGCGCTGGCACTCGAAGGCGATGCCGACCAGCAGCGGGCGCGGCACCAGCCGCGAAGTGCGCGGCAGCGCGGCGAGCAGGCGGTCGTAGTAGCCGGCGCCGTTGCCGAGGCGATTGCCGGCGTCGTCGAAGCCGACCAGCGGCATCAGCATGAGATCGAAGCAGCTGACATCAATGGTGGGCGTGCCGAGCGGCTCGCCGATGCCCATACGGTTGCGCGGCAGGGGGCGGCCGTAGTCGCGCCGGAAAACCATGGTGTGGGCGCTGAAATTGCCGATGCGTGGCAGATAGAGGTGGCAGCCGCGCCGCAGCGCCAGCACCCGCAGCGGCGCGGTCGGCACTTCGCTGGAGAAATTTGCGTACAGGCTGACACTCGCACCGGGACGCAGCTGCGGAAGGTGCGCCACGTGCGTGGCGATGCGCTGCGCCAGCAGCTGGCGCCGCCACGAAGGTAGCGCGTCGCGGCGGGCACGCAGCGCGCGCCGCAGGGCGCGGCGCGTGGTGCGGAGTGTCGGGTCTGGGGTGGTCACTGGGTCAGCAGCAGAATTGCACAAGCGTGGCACTACCGGCGCGCAACCGGGGCGCACCTGGAGAGAAACAAGGCGTCACCCGTAGATGCCGATGCAGACCGTCGCTCTCGAACCAGAGCAACAGGTGGGACGTCCTGCGGCAGGTAAGGCTTTCTGCCCGGGGCAGACCTGCACAATGCTGCCGACTAGGAGAATCCCGAGGGTGTTTAAATTAGGGTCGAGAAGTAACCCGGCCCACTGTCGAACACCACAGGCGACGCGCTACCGACTCTACACTAAAGATCGAGCTGTTGTCCCTTCTGCAGCGCAGTTTCCACGTGTTCGCGCAGTTGCCGCACGCGCGCACCAAATTCATTCTGCGAAGCGTGATCCCGATCACGCAGTCGCAGCAGTTCGTTGGCAATATTGAGGGCTGCCATGACCGCAATGCGATCGGCGCCGACCACCTTGCCGCTATCGCGGATCTCCTTCATGCGGGTGTTGAGAAACGCCGCGCTGTCGAGCAGATCGCTGCGTTCGTCATTTGGGCAGGCGACGAAATAGTCCTTGTCGAGGATGCGCACATTGACGCGCGCGGCGTCTGCTGCGCCAGCGGCGGCGTTCATGCGCGGCTCACGCGCTGTGTTCCATGGCTTTGAGTCGACCGATCATCGCCTCGACCCGGGCACGCACCTGCTCGCTGCGATTCATCACCGTGGTCTTTTCGGCGGCCAGCGCCTCCTGGCGGTGGCGCAGGGCGCGATTTTCATCCTTGAGGCGCAGCAGCGTGGCCACCAGCTCGTCGACGCGTTTTTCAAGGCGCCGGAGCTCGACATCGACGGCGGCGCTACGATTGCTGTCAGTCATGCGAAAACTATAGTTCCGCGCGCGCGCTGCGGTCAATCAAAATACGCTCCCTGGCTGCATATAGATGCGCTGAAAGTTGCATCCGACCGCGCTTGCGCCCTACCATCGCGCCGGTCACCAGCAAGTCCTGCGGGTTCAAGTGCAGAGTCACAGCAATTACGCCGAAATCCAGCGCCATTTGTCAGAATCCCGCGCCTTGACCGATGCCGCCGAGGCACACGGCACGCTCACCGGTGCGCTGTGTGCCGCCGGCGCCTACCGCCTCGAGGACTGGCTGGCCGAGATACTTCCGGAAGATGCACTCGCCGCCGGGCACAATGCAACGCTGCGCGCCCTGTATGAAGATACCTGTGTCGCGCTGGCCAGCACACTGATGCAGTTCGAGCCGCTGCTCCCCGATGATGCCCAGCCCCTGATGCAGCGCACCGAGGCGCTGACCCTGTGGTGCAACGGCTTCATCTATGGCCTGGGGGTGAGCAGCGCCCACGATCCGGAGCGGTTGCCGGGCGATGCCGGCGAGATTGTGCGCGATCTCAGTCAGATCATGCACGCCGGGGTCAATGAGGCCGATGGCCTCGAGGCCAATGAAGCCGCGCTCGCCGAACTGATCGAGTTCGTGCGCGTCGGCGTGCAGGTGATTTTCGAAGACCTCGGTGCGCTACGCTCGCCCGCCAGTGCGAGCGAAGCCACCTTGCAGCAGACGTTGGAGCGCGGCGCGGACAGCGGCCGCCTGCACTGAGTCCCTAGCTGCCACCAGGCGTCGATGAGGCGCGGAGTTGCCCATATGAAGAACACCATGGACGAAGAGTTCGCCCGCCGCCGCCGAGCGCTGATGCGCGAGATGGGGCGTGAGGCGATTGCGATATTGCCGGCCGCGCCGCTACGCACCCGTAACAACGATGTGCACTACGCTTTCAGGCAGGACAGCGATTTTCACTATCTCACCGGCTTTGGCGAGCCTGAAGCGGTCGCGGTGCTGATTCCCGGGCGCCCGCAGGGCGAATTCGTGATGTTCGTGCGTGAGCGCAATGCCGAGCGGGAAATCTGGGACGGCAAGCGGGCCGGGCCCGAAGGCGCGCGTCGCAGCTTTGGCGCCGACGATGCCTTTCCCATCACTGATATCGACGACATACTGCCCGGCCTGATCGAAAGCCGCGCGCGCGTCTATCACACCATGGGGGTCTATCACGACTTCGATCAGCGCATAGTCGGCTGGGTGAATACGCTCCGCTCGCAGGCGCGCTCGGGGGCGCATCCGCCGCAGGAGTTTGTCGCCCTCGATCACGTATTGCACGACATGCGCTTGTTCAAGAGCCGCCGCGAGCTCGCGCTGATGCGCCGCTCCGGGCAGATCGCGGCGGCGGCGCACGTCCGCGCCATGAAATACTGCCGTCCGGGGCGCAATGAATACGAAGTGATGGCCGAGCTGCTGCACGAGTTCGGGCGGCACGGCGCCGATACCTCGTACTACCCGATCGTCGGTGGTGGCGCCAATTCCTGCGTGCTGCACTACAACGCCAACAACCAGATGCTCAAAGCGGGCGACCTGCTGCTCATCGACGCCGGCTGCGAGCATGATTTCTACGCTTCCGATATCACGCGCACCATTCCGGTCAGCGGCCGTTTCAGCCCTGAACAGCGTGCGGTCTACAATGTGGTGCTGGCGGCGCAGCACGCCGCATTTGCCCGGGTCAAGCCCGGCAATCACTGGAACGAGCCGCACGATGCCGCGGTGCGCGCCATCACCCAGGGGCTGGTGCGTATCGGGCTGCTCAAGGGCACGGTCAACAGCCTGATACGCGATGGCGCCTACAAGCGATTCTTCATGCACCGCACCGGCCATTGGCTGGGCATCGACGTGCACGATGTGGGTGATTACAAAGTGGGCGATGAGTGGCGGGTGTTCGAGCCCGGCATGGTGCTGACGATCGAGCCTGGTATCTATATTCCAGCTGGCAGCAAGGGCGTGCCCAGGAGCTTCTGGAACATCGGCGTGCGCATCGAAGACGATGTGGCGGTCACCAGGACTGGCTACGAAGTGCTCAGCGGCGCCGTGCCGACCGACGCCGACGCCATCGAGAAACTCATGGCTGCTGCGTGAGCACTGGCCGGTGAGTGCCGTGGCGCCTGTCTGCGTGGATGTTGCCATTGTTGGTGGCGGCATGGTCGGCGCCAGCCTGGCGCTGGCTCTGGCGGGCACACGCGTGCGGGTAGCGCTGATCGAAGCGGTGCGCGCTGATGCCGCCGGGCAGGCCAGCTTCGATGAGCGCACCACGGCACTGGGCAATGGCAGCCAGCGCATCCTCGAGACGCTCGGCGTATGGGGGCAGCTGGCCGCGCATGCCGGGCCGGTGCGCGAGATCCAGGTCTCCGAGGCGGGCCAGCCGGGCGCGGCCCGGTTGCGCGCTGCAGATCAGGGCCTGGCGGCGCTGGGGTACGTCGTACCCAACAGGCAGATTGGTGCGGCGCTGTGGCAGGCGCTGCAGCTGCGCAGTGATGAGCTGGAGCTGCGCGTGCCCGCGCGCGTACAGGCGGCGCACTTCGAAGCCCAGTATGTGCGTCTTCAGGTTGCCGCGACCGACGCACCCGCAAGCGGCGGCGCAGAGATCAAGGCGCGCCTGGTGGTGGCGGCCGATGGCGCGCTTTCGCTGTTGGCCCGGCGCGCCGGCATCGCCAGCGTGATCGAGGACTATCAACAGGTGGCGGTGGTGGTGCACGTGGCTACCGACCGGCCTGCCACTGGCATCGCTTATGAGCGCTTTACACCCAGCGGGCCGCTCGCGCTACTGCCGCTGCGGGATAGCCGCTACACCGTGGTGTGGACCCTCACGCCGGAGCGCGCCAGCGAGGTGCTGGCGCTTGACGATGAGGCATTCATCGCACAACTGCAGCAATGCTTTGGCTGGCGCGTCGGACGCATGCTGCGCGCCGGAGCGCGCGCCTCCTATGCGCTGCGCCTGTCGCGGGCCGAGAGCGTGCAGGGGCCGCGACTGGCCCTGGTGGGCAACGCCGCCCAGGCCCTGCATCCGGTGGCGGGCCAGGGATTCAACCTCGGGCTGCGCGATGCCGCGCTGCTGGCCGAGATCCTGGTCGCAGCCGACGACCCTGGCGCACCGGCGGTGCTCGAAGATTACCAGCGTCGCCGCGCCGCCGATCGATCCGGCATGATCGGCTTCACCGACGGGCTGGTGAAACTCTTCGCCAGCGAACGAGCCGGGGCTGCTCTGCTCCGCAGCCTCGGACTGCAGCTCTTTGATCTCCTGCCCGGCGCCAAGCGCGCCTTGGCGCGTGTCAGCTGGGGCTTTGGCACACAGACGCCGCGGCTGATGCGTGGACTGCGGCTGGGTTGAGCTGACCCCCGATATGACTACTGATTTCGATATCGTGGTGATAGGGGCGGGGCCGGTCGGTGCGGGCACGGCGGCACTGCTGGCATGCCATGGCGGCGTGGATCCGGCACGCATTGCCTTGCTGGCACCGGAGCTGGCGGCCATCACACCCGCCGCGCCGCCGCTGGCGATCGACGCGGCCGCTCCACCCGAGCTGCGCGTCGCGGCGCTGTCGCGCGCCAGCGAGCAGATTCTGCGTAACGCTGGCGCTTGGGACCATCTGCCGGCAGCGCGGCTGTGCGCCTACGAGCGCATGCGCGTCTGGCATGCATCGGTGCCAGCCGACGGCTCTTCGGCATTGTGCTTTGACGCGGCCGAGCTGGCTGAGCCCAACCTGGGTTACATCGTCGAAAATCGTGCCCTGGCGAACGCCGCGCTCAGCAGCTTTCGCGAACGGGGTGGCGTCCTGCTCGCGACCAGCGTCAGCGCCCTGACCAGCACCGCCGATTGCGTCACGCTGCACGGCGCCAGTGGCGCGCACAGCGCGCGTCTGGTCATCGGCGCCGATGGCGCACGCTCGCAGGTACGCGAGTGGCTTGGCATTGAACTCAGCGCTCATGACTATCAGCAGAGCGCCATCGTCGCGACCGTGGCAACCGATAAACCCCATCAGCACACCGCCTGGCAGCGGTTTCTCGCCAGCGGGCCGCTGGCGCTGCTGCCGCTGTTTGATGGTTCCTGCTCAATCGTCTGGTCGGCCGACAAGGCCCTGGCGGATGAACTCATGCAGCTGGATAGCGCGGAGTTTGCCGCACGACTCACTGCGGCCAGTGATGGCGTGCTGGGCGGTACGCGGCTGTTGAGCAAGCGCCTCGCCGTGCCCCTGCAGCGGCGTGTGGCACGTCGCCTCATCGGTTCACGCAGCGCCTTGCTGGGCGATGCTGCGCATGTCGTGCATCCTCTGGCCGGACAGGGTTTCAATCTCGGCCTGCTCGATGCGGCGGCGCTGGCCGAAACCCTTGAGCTCGCCGTGCAGGAGCGCGAAGACCCCGGCGCGGTGCGCGTGCTGCGCCGCTACGAACAGGCGCGCCTGACGCACAATGCGCTGATGAGCGCGTCCATGAGCGCCTTCAATGAACTGTTTTCGCGTGAACCGGGTCCCGGCGGATGGCTCGCTGCCCGCTTGCTGGGTCTGGCCGGCGCCAGCACCACGACCCGTCGCTGGTTTGCGCGTCGCGCCCTGGGCCTGAGTGGTGAGTTGCCGTCCCTGGCGCGCGGCGCTCAGCTCGCGCGGGCAGCGTCATGGTGAAACTACTGCTATGGTTGCTGCTGTGGGTGCTGTGCTGGCCCCTGGCTGTGCTCGCGCTGCTGCTCTGGCCGCTGGTCTGGCTGATCTCGCTGCCCTTGCGCCTCGTGGGCATCGCGCTTGAGGGGGTTTTTGCGTTGCTGCGTGCCATTATCATGTTGCCCTCGCGCCTGCTGGGCGCGCCAAAACCGTAAGGAGTATGACCATGCTGCGAATCCATCAATCAGGCATCACGGCACTGGCGTTGCTGCTGCTGGCCGCCGGCTCAGTGCCCGGCCGCGCCCTGGCCACCGACACCAATGCACCCGCGGCCGGCGCGCAGTCGGCCTACGCGGACGATGAAGTCATCAGGGCCGCCAACGATTTCTTCAAGAATGGCGCCGCTGATCTGGGCAAGGTGCTCACCAAGGTGCTGCGCGAGAAGGGCCAGCCGGTAGCCTTCATTCGCGGCGAGGAAGCGGGCGGCGCGATCGGTGTGGGTGTGCGCTACGGTCATGGCGACCTGGTTTACAAGGGTGGCGCCAGCCGCAAAGTGTACTGGCAGGGCCCATCCGTCGGCTTTGACCTGGGCGCCAATGCCGTCAAGGTATTCGCACTGGTTTACGATCTGCCGACCAGCGAACGCCTGTTCCGGCGCTTCCCGGGCGTGGAAGGCAGCCTGTATTTCGTTGGCGGTTTTGGCGTGAACTATGTGCAGGCTGACAAGACCGTGATTGCGCCGGTGCGTTTCGGTGTCGGCTGGCGGCAGGGCATAGCCATCAGTTACATGCACTTTTCACCCAAGAAGCGCATCAATCCGTTCTGAGACCAGGAGATCGCATGACCAGCACTGCTGAGCGCACCCAGGAGCGGGATCAGCGGATGCCGGCGGGCATCCCGTTCATCATCGCCAACGAGTTTGCCGAGCGCTTCTGCTTCTATGGCATCAACGCCATCCTCTCGGTCTACATGGTGCAGTTCCTGCACTACGGCGATGCGAAGGCGACCAGCTGGCAGAGCCTGTTCAAGTTCGCAGCCTATTTCTTCCCGCTGGTGGGGGCGATCGTCTCCGACGTCTTCTGGGGCAAGTTCCGCACCATCATCACTTTTTCCATGGCCTATGTGCTGGGCTGTTCGATACTGGCGCTCGGGCCGCCGAGCCCGCTGACGCTGGGCGTCGGCCTCGGATTCATGGCTTTTGGCACCGGTGGCATCAAGCCCTGCGTATCGACCAACGTGGGCGATCAGTTCACCAGCAAGAACCAGCATCTGATCGAACGCGCCTTCAGTTATTTCTACCTGTCGATCAATGCCGGCTCGTCAATCTCGATTTATTTTTGCCCGGTGCTGCTCAACAACTATGGGCCGAAGGCCGCATTCGGCATGCCGGCGGCCATGATGGCGGTGGCGACGCTGGTGTTCTGGATGGGTCGCAAGCGCTTCGCGGTGGTGCCGCCAGCCGGCAAGCAGTGGCTGCGTGACATTGTTTCGCCCGAGGGCCTGCGCCTGGTGGGCAGGCTGCTCATCCTGCTGGTGTTCATCGCCGGATTCTGGGCGCTCTGGGATCAGAGCAACGGCCAGACCTGGACACTGCAGGCGACTTCCGACCTCATGGACAAGACGCTCTGGCCCGGCTATACGCTACTGCCGGCGCAGATCCAGGTGGTCAACGGCCTGCTGATCCTGATGATGGTGCCGATCTTCACCTTCGGAATCTATCCGCTGGCGGGCCGGTTCTTTACGGTAACGCCGCTGCGCAAGATAGGCGTGGGCATGTTCGTGGCGGCGCTCTCGTTCCTGATCGTCGCCAGCATAGAAAAGAAAATCCAGAACGGCATCGGCGTCTCGGTCTGGTGGCAGCTGCTGGCCTACGTGGTGCTGACGGCCTCGGAGGTGCTGGTATCGATTACGGCGCTGGAGTTCTTCTACAAGCAGGCGCCACTGCGCATGAAGAGCTTCATCATGGCGCTTTACCTGTGCGCCATCGCCTTCGGCAACCTGGCTACGGCGGTGGTCAACAACGCCATGGTGCGTGAGTTGCCGGGCAGTACTGCCGTCGCCGGGAGCGAAACCTGGGTGAGCCTGCCGAGCGGCACCCGTATCGTGACCGGCCAGAAGATCGACTTCGAAAATTCCGGGCTGACCGTGCATGGCGCCGATGGCAAACTGGCACCCCTGGCCGGTACTTTCCTGGCCGCGCAGGTGCAGGGCAATCGCATCCGCCTGATGGACAATGAGCACCGCCGGCCGGTGTCGAGCACCGGCGAGTGGAATGCCAGCGACGCGCAGGTCTCCACCTACCGGCTGGTGGGACCGGAGTATTTCAATTTCTTTGCCTACATGATGGCGGCACTGGGCGTGATATTCATCGGGGTCGCTAAGCTCTATCGCGAAAAGACTTTCGTGCGCGTGGATGAGGCGCCGGCGCACTAGCCGAGGGCGCGCCAGTGGCAGTCAGCGAGCAGTTCAACACCCTGGTGCTTGACCTGTTGGGCGAGGTAACCGCGCTCAGTGCGCGTCGCATGTTCGGCGGCGTGGGCTACTACGCCGGCGGGCTTCAGCCCCATGGGCCCGGGCAGCAGATCGATGAGTTATTTTGCCCTGCCGTCGCGGCTCTACGACGAACCGGAAGAACTGGCACAGTGGACGCGCCGCGCTACACCGGCACTTGCGCGGACTGAGAACTGCGTCGCATGCTCCGGGTTCCTGGCGCCCGCTGGCGCGCCGATATCCGGTCCATGGGAATACCGACAATGACGATGGATGTGAATGAATTCGCCGGGCGCTGGGGCCGCCGCGCCATCCAGTTGCTGGTGCTGGCCTCCGGCATGCTGTTCATGGTGCTGGTGAGCGGCTGGACGGTCGTGAAGATCTTGACCCTGTCGCGTAGTGCTCATGAGCTGCGCGCCGCGCTGCTCGGCGCGGCGCTGCTGCTGGTGTTCCTGGTCTGGTTGCAGGTAATGAGCCTGAACTGGCGCGCGGTGCGCGACCGCGACAGCACAGCCGACAGCGACGCGCCCTTTACACCGCCGGACGCGGACGAAGGCACGGGAATCTGGGGCGTGGGCGGTCCGGCGATGCGTGAGCCCGGGAGCACCGGCACCTGGCCGAGCCGCAGCTTCGACCGGCGCTATGAGGAACGCGAACCCTAGAAGTGCGCGTCGATGCGCTTGGCCAGAAAGGGGCCGAGATCAAGATTCATGCCGCGCTCGCCGGCTTGCTGCCCCAGGTACTCGCTGACGATCATGTACTTGACGACATCACGGAAGCTGCAGCCGCGTTCACCGGCCCAGTCTTCCAGGCTGGCATGGGTACGCCAGACGATGGCACGCGCGCCTGCGGCATCGAGGTTCACGCGCCTGGCAATGACAGCCTCATAGAGTTCGTCACCGTGCAGCTGCGGATGCAGACTACGGATCGCGTGATAGGCGGCCAGCGACTCGGAGCAGACCCGGCCGGCAAACAGGCGCTCTTCGATACGCTTGAGCTTGTCGGCGAGCAGCGCGCGCAGTCGCTGCGTAGGTGACTCGTGTTTTTCAGCGACGTCCATGCCGGCTCCAGATGCCCTGTCAAGCTGATCATAACAACGCAACTGCTGCCGACGACAGTGCTGCGCAGCCAGAATGTCGTTTAATTCATGAGCCCGCGAGTGACTCCGCGTTCTGTGGTGATTTCCCTGCGCGGCGTAGAACCAGGTGAGCGTGCGCGGGTACCCACGAGCCGCGCCGACAATCGGCCGGGCGCAGCTATCGGCGCTGTGCGCCGCAACTGTAGCCCGGGGCGCTTGCCATAACGCAAGATCGCTGTTGGCGAGCTCCGATCTTGGCTGATTTTGCGAACCGCATCTCGATACTGTGTCAAATCGGGGCGGCGTCTGCGCCGTAGTGCGCCCATAGTCACTGCCAGAGCCTGCAAGGCTCAGGAGTTCGACCATGGCAGCGTCACGCACACCGCGAGTCACTATTGCCAGAGCGTTGGCGGCATTGATGGCCGCGAGCCTGCTCGCTTCGGCCGCATGCGGCGCCGCCGAAAAGTGGGGTCCGGTTTCGCCGCCCGGGTCGCAGTTCATGTTGTATGTCTCGCGGCCCCTGGGCGCTGTGGGGCGGGTGACCAACCTGTACGGCCTGAGGTTCGAGCGCACTTCATCGGCAGGCATCGACGCCAGTACGCGCTTTGCAGCGCCGCTGCGTCATCGCACGCTGATCGATCTGCAGTTTACGCGCGGTTCGGCCGCGCGCTTTCAGTTCGGTTCGCGCGCTACCTGGGACCTGGGGCTGCGACAACTGGGGCCAAGCTCCGAGCTGGTTGACTCACCGTGGCGCCCGGACGCCATGGCCGCCAGGGCAATTCCGGCCGTGCGCCTGCCTTAGCGACTTTGAGTCCGGCGCGCTGCTGCCGCGTGTAAACTGCAGCTTCGGTGCGGCAGTTCGCAGGTCGGGAGGGCGCCATGCGTGTCAAGTTCGCCAGCGCGGCAGCAGGTTGATGGATCGCCGCTCCGAGCTGATCAGCAGCGCCCTGCTGGTGCTGACCATCGCCGCCCTGCTGCTGGGCACCTACGCCGTGCTGCGCCCGTTTCTGCCAGCCATCGTCTGGGCAGGCATTGTCGTGGTGACGACCTGGCCAATCATGCTGCGCGTGCAGCGATTTTTTGGCGGCCGGCGCGTGCTGGCCGTGACGAGCATGAGTGCCGGACTGTTCACCGTGGTAATGGCACCGATCACGCTGCTGCTCGGCACGCTCGTGACCCGCCTGCCGGAATTGCGCGAACTGGGTGTGCGGGTGATGGCGGGCCCCTGGCCGGGTCCACCGGCCTGGCTGGCGCGCATGCCCTACGGCGCCACCCTGGCGGCGCAGTGGCAGCACCTGGCGACGCAGAGCGGCGCGGACTGGGCCGAGCTCTTCAAGCCCTATGCCAGCAGGGCGGCACTGTGGGTCAGCCAGCACATTGGCACACTGGGCGGGCTGACTTTCGAGTTCCTGCTGACGCTGGTGCTGGTCGTGGTCTTTTATATTCATGGCGAGCCGATCGCGCTGCTGGTGCAACGCATCGGGCGACGCATCGGTGGTACGCGTGGCAACGAGAGCGTGGTCCTGGCAGTGCAGGCGATGCGGGCGATCGCCGCCGGCGTGGTGCTCACCGCACTTGTCGAAGCGGTGCTGAGCGGCCTCGGGCTGTGGGTGGTCGGGGCGCCCGCCGTCGCGGTGCTCACTTCGCTGATGTTCATGCTGTGCGTGATGCAGATCGGACCGATGCCGGTGCTGATCCCCGCGGTCCTGTGGTTATGGTTTCAGGGTGAAGTCGGTTGGAGCATTGCGCTCGCGGTGTGGGCCGTGACCATGGCCGTCGGTGAAGGATTGCTGCGCCCGTGGCTGATACAACGCGGGGCCCGCCTGTCGTTCATTCTGGTACTGGGTGGGGTGATCGGCGGGCTGCTCGCCTTCGGCGTCGCGGGGATCTTTATCGGACCGATACTGCTGGCCGTGGTCAAGCGACTGCTGGAGCGCTGGGTGGCGGAAGCGAACTGAAGCGGGGCCGGTTCAACTGTGGCCCGCCACACTGATGCCTGCCAGCAGGGCTTCGATGTCGGCCACGCCCATGTCGTAGGCCGTGACCAGTCGCACTACCGGCAGCGGCTGAGCGGGTGGCGCGGGCCATTCATGGAACTCAAAGCCGGCGGCATGCAGGGCCGTGATCATCGTGGCCGGCATGGCCGCGAACACTTCATTGGCCTGCACCGGCTGCAGCAGGGCCAGGCCGCGCTGCTGCAGTCCCGCCGCAAGTTGTGTCGCCAGGGCGTTGGCATGGCGCGCATGGCGCAGCCACAGCCCATTTTCCAGGCAGGCCACCAGCTGCGCACTCAGGTAGCGATGCTTGGACCACAATTGACCGGCGCGCTTGCGGCGCAGTTCGAAGTCATGGGCCAGTTGGGGGTGAAAGAAGATCACCGCCTCGGCCGCCAGCGCGCCATTCTTGGTGGCGCCGAACGACAGCACATCGATGCCGCTGCGCCAGCTGCCCTCGGCCGGGGTGCAGCCCAGATGGGCGATCGCATTGGCAAAGCGTGCACCATCCATGTGTACCTTCAGGCCCAGCTCATGCGCGCTGCCGCTCAGTGCCGCCAGCTCGGTGCGTGAGTACACCGTGCCCCACTCGCTCGCCTGCGAAAGGCTTACCGCCGCGGGCAGGACATGGTGCACGCCCATCTCGCGGGCGTGCGCGACCGGCGCCGTGAGTTGCGCAGCGCTGATCTTGCCATCGGGCGAATGCAGTCCGATGAGCTTGGCGCCGCCGCTGTAAAACTCAGGTGCGCCACACTCATCGGTGTTGACGTGCGCTTCGGCATGGCAGTACACGGCACCGAACGGGGGCGCGAGCGTTGCCAGCGCCAGCGCGTTGGCCGCGGTGCCGGTGGCCACCGGATAGATCGCCAGCTCGGTCTCGAAGATTTCGCATGCCAGGCGCTGCAGGCGCGCCGTCCAGGGGTCATCGCCATAGGAATGCACGCTTCCGGTGTTGGCCTGCAGCAGGGCTGCCATGACCTCGGGCGCCACTGGCGCGACGTTGTCACTGGCAAATGAGCGTCGGGACTGAGACATGCATCCTCCGGAAATGTGCGCAATAACTGCGATAATCCAGTGTATGTACTGGTGGGTCAATCTTTCGCAGGCGCGCCGTCACGAGCTCGACGCGGGCTACCTGTGGTCCGCAGCGCCGGCCATGCGCCGGGCGCGCCCCGGGGACGTGGTCTTCGTGCATGCCGGTGGCAACCTGGCGCGGCTGGGTCTGGTGACCGGCGCGCCCTTTGCGGCGCGCCGCAGCCTTACGGCGGGCCGCCGCGGCGTACGCCGCAGCAGCGAGGGTCTGCGCCTGCCGGTGCACTTCGAAGAGCTCATGCAGGCGCTGCGGCCGGCTGAACATCTGGCGGCTTTCCGAAAAGTGCTGCCGGCGCGCCACTCACCGTTGCGCGCCAGCGGGGATGCCAATCCCACGGTGTATTTCTGTGCACTGGCCGAGCCGCTCTCCGGCCTGCTGTGCGAGCTGCTAGGCGGCCAGGTCGAGGAACTGCAGCGTGCCGCGCCGGCACTTGGTAATTCGGAGCGCGCCGATGAGGTCGCTGAACAGGTGCTGCTGGCACGGCTCGATCTCGACGCCGGTACGCGCAAGCGCCTGCTCAGCGCGCGCCGCGGGCTCGGTGTCTATCGCGAGCATGTTGAGCGCCACGAGCAATGCTGTCGTCTCACCGGCCTGCTCGATCGCCGTCACCTGCGGGCACGGCACATCAAACCCTGGCGCGATTCCAATGATCGCGAAAAACTCGACGGCTGCAACGGCCTGCTGCTCTCGCCGCACGTCGATCAGCTGTTCGAGCGCGGCCTGATTTCCTTCAGTGACGTCGGCGAGCTGCTGGTGGCGCGTCAGCTCAATCCGGCGGTGCTTCAGGCCTGGGGCATTGCGCCGCCCCGCAAGGTCGACCCCTTTCAGCCTGGCCAGTGCAGCTATCTCGAATGGCACCGGCAGCAGGTCTTCGAACAGGGTGAGGGCGGCCGACGAATCGCCTAAACTGGGCCGATGAGTTCACGAGCGCTGTTTCCAACCCTGGTCTACGCCGCCCGACTGGCGCCCACCGCAACTGCTGCCACCACGGCGCTGAATCGCCAGTTGCTGCGCGAGTGCCTGCAACTGCGCCATGACGATCGGGCGGGCCGTGACTGGTCGGCGGGCAACTACCCCGGCGGCTATACCTCGTATCAGACGCAGTGCCGCCTGCAGAACATATCGCCGACTTTCGCGTTGCTGGAGCAGCGCCTCAACGTTCATGTGCAGCGCTTTGCCCGCGCGCTCGATTTCGACCTGCGTGGCCGCAAGCTGGCCATGACCGATTGCTGGGCGAACATCATGCGCCGCCGGGTGGTGCACAGCCTGCACCTGCATCCGCTCGCGAGCATCAGCGGCACCTACTACCTGCGTACGCCGCGCGGCTGTGCAGGCCTGAAGTTTGAAGATCCGCGTCTCGAGCGTTTCATGGCGGCGCCGCCGCGCAAGGCCGGGGCGCGGCTGCGCAGCCAGGCCTGGGTGACGATTCCGGCGGTGGCCGGCAAACTGGTGCTGTTCGAGAGCTGGTTGCGTCACGAGGTGCCACCCAACCCGGTCCATGATGAGCGCGTCAGCGTCAGTTTCAATTACAGCTGGTTCTAGAATCTGCACACGGAGTGGAGCCATTGACCGCAACCAACCTGATTCTGGCGCTCATGGTGATCACCAGTCTGATCGGGCTGTACGCGGCGCCGCGGCTCATCGAACGCAGTCTGTTCCGTCCCTTCTGGCTGCTGCCGCGCAACCAGTACCTGACGCTGATCAGCAGCGGCTTCGTGCACGCCAGTCTGGCGCACCTGCTGTTCAACGCCTTCACCTTCTGGTCCTTCGGCACGCAGCTCGAGGCTGCGATCGGCACGCCGCGCTTCGTCACGCTGTACTGCTTCGCGCTGCTGGTGAGTGACTGGGGCACCTGGCTCAAGCATCGCAATGACGCCAACTACGCCTCGCTGGGCGCATCGGGCGCCATTCTGGGGGTGCTGTTCGCCGCCATAGTCTATTTCCCGACGCAGAATCTGTACCTGATGTTCCTGCCGGTGCCCATTCCGGCGCCACTGTTCGCGGTGGCCTATCTCGCCTATACCTGGTACGCGGCGCGCGCAGAGCGTGGGCGCATCAACCATGATGCGCATTTCAGCGGCGCACTGGCGGGGATGGCGTTCGTGGCGCTCACCGATCCCACTGCCTGGCGGCGTGCCATCGATCTGCTGGCGCGCTAACATGCGTCGATGAAGGATCTCACCGTCGGCCCGCTGCGCGGCCAGCTGCTGGCCATGGCGGCGCCGATCGCGATCGGCATGCTGTTTCAGACTTTGTATTTCCTGATCGATCTCTACTTCGTCGGGCGCCTCGGTAACGCCGCCATTGCCGGAGTCGCATCCGCCGGCAATCTGAGTTTTCTCATCCTGGCTTTCACGCAGGTGCTGGGCGTGGGCACGGTGGCGCTGATCGCCCAGGCGGTGGGCCGCAAGGATCAACCGGGCGCCACGCTGGTATTCAACCAGGCCATGAGCATCGCGCTGGCCGGGACAGCGGTGTGCCTGGCGCTCGGCTATCTGGGTGAGCGCGCCTTCGCGGCCACCTTTGGCTCCGACCTGCCCACCCGTGCTGCGGGCAGCACCTATCTGCATTGGTATCTGCCGGCGCTGGCGCTGCAGTTTGTGCTGGTGGCCATGGGTTCCGGGTTGCGCGGCACGGGCATCGTCAAACCCACCATGGCGGTGCAGATGATCACCGTGCTGCTCAATGTGCTGCTCGCGCCGATACTGATTGGCGGTTGGCTGAGCGGGCACCCGCTGGGCGTGGCCGGCGCCGGGCTGGCCAGTTCCATTTCGGTCGCCGTCGGAGTGCTGCTGATGGCGATCTATTTCCATCGCCTCGAGCACTACGTCGCCTTCGACCGTTCGCAGCTGGCGCCGCGCTGGGCCAGCTGGCGGCAGATCTTTGCCATTGGCCTGCCGGCCGGTGGCGAATTCCTGATGATGTTTGTCATCCTGTCGTTTCTGTACTGGGTCATCAAACCATTTGGCGCGCCGGCGCAGGCCGGTTTTGGGGTCGGCTCGCGGGTCATGCAGGGTATCTTCCTGCCGGCGATGGCCGTGGCTTTTGCGGTCGCGCCCGTGGTTGGCCAGAATTTCGGTGCGCGCCAGTGGCAGCGTGTGCGCGGCGCCTTCTGGAGTGCAACATGGATGAGCGCGCTGGCGATGCTGCTGGCCATGCTGCTGTGCCTGTGGCGCGCACCGGCCCTGATCCGTTTCTTTACCAGCGACGCCGCGGCGATCCAGGTTGGCGCCGATTACCTGCGTTTCATTGCCTGGAACTTCCTGTGCAGCAGCTTTATTTTTACCTGCTCGGGCGTCCTGCAGGGACTGGGCTACACCTGGCCGTCGCTGTGGGGCTCGGCTTCGCGGATCTTCACCTTCATCCTGCCGGTGTTATGGCTAGCCAGCCAGCCCGGTTTCGCCATCACGCAGGTGTGGGTGATGTCGATCACTTCAGTGGTGCTGCAGGCGCTGCTGGTCGGCGCGCTGACCCTGCGCCACCTGCGGCGGGTAACTGTTGCTGCCGGCGCCTGAACGCTGCGACTATTTCAACGCCAGCTGATCGATCTTCGCCGCGCAGATGAAGTCGTTGTCCGACAGGCCATCGACCGAATGCGTCTGGTAGCGTACGCGGCAATAGTTGTAACCGACTTCCAGGTCGGGATGGTGGTCTTCGATGTTGGCGATATGCGCCAGCCCATTCACGAAACTCATGGTGCGGTAGAAATCGACGAATCTGAATTCACGCCGCAGGCTCCTGGCATCAACGGCGAGCTGCCATTCGCCTGACAAGGCGCGCATCTGCGCCTGGGCCTGTACGGCGTTGAGCGCCGGGACGCCGCCCTCGCAGGGTACGCAGCGTCTGGATGTCAGTTCGTTCATGTGCAGGCCTCCGGTGGTTGCAGGTGCGGGTGGCCGTCCCGCTTGGGGTAGCGCCGGGCGACATACTGCTCCACCAGCTGCTGAAACTCTTCAGCAATGCGCTCGCCCTTGAGCGTCACGGTCCTGGCGCCATCCTCGTACACCGGCGCGACCGGCCGTTCGCCGGTGCCGGGCAGGCTGATGCCGATGTTGGCGTGCTTGCTCTCACCCGGGCCATTCACCACGCAGCCCATCACCGCCACCGACAGTTCTTCGACGCCGACGTGACTGCGCCGCCATTCGGGCATGCGGCGGCGCAGATGCTCCTGAATGCTCTGCGCCAGGGTCTGGAAAAAAGTGCTGGTGGTGCGCCCACAGCCAGGACAGGCGGTGACCAGCGGCGCAAAACTGCGCAGGCCCATGGTCTGCAGCAGTTCCTGCGCGACCAGCACTTCACGGCGTCGCTCGCCATCGGGTTCGGGTGTGAGCGAGATGCGAATCGTGTCGCCAATGCCCTCTTGCAGCAGCACGGCGAGTGCGGCGC
>JAYTUZ010000042.1:0-2296 GCA_043744295.1 Gammaproteobacteria bacterium
TCGATGTTCTGCACCTGTTCGCGCATCTGCTCGATCACCACCTTCATCTCCACGGCAATGCGCGTGGTCTCGAGATCCTGCGATTTCGAGGAGAGCGTATTGGCTTCGCGATTGAATTCCTGCAACAGGAAGTCCAGCCGGCGTCCGGCCGCTTCGGGCGCGACCATGGTGCGGCGGGTTTCCTCGATGTGGCCGGTGAGGCGATCGAGCTCCTCGGCGACGTCGAGCCGATGCAGCAGCAGCACGATCTCCTGCTCGATGCGTTCCTGATTGAGTTCACCGCCCAATTCACGCAGGCGCTCTTCGAGCCGCGAGCGCACGCGCTCGAGCACCTCGGGCAGGCGCGCGCGCACCTGGGCGACCAGGTCTTCCAGCGCTGTGCAGCGTTGCGCGATCAGTTCAGTGAGCCGCTGGCCCTCGCGATTGCGGGCCGCACTCAGATCGCCGAGCGTCGCGACGAACAGGGTGCGCACGGCAGCGAATACCGCTTCGATATCGGGTTGCTCATCGCGCAGCACGCCCGGCCAGCGCAGCAGTTCGAGTACGTTGACGCGCGCCTGCGCGGGGAGCGACTGGGCCAGCTGGGCGCTGCGCGCCAGCACTTGCGCCAGCACCGTCTCATCCACCTGCAGGGTCGCAGCGGCGCCCGCCGCGGGTCGATGCAGGATGGTGCAATCGACCTTGCCGCGTCGCAGTTCGCGCGCCAGCAACTGGCGCAGCTCGGTTTCCAGGGCACGGCAGCCATCCGGCAGGCGCACCGCAGCATCCAGAAAGCGGTGATTTACGCTGCGGATCTCGCATACCAGGGTGCCGAAGGCGCCACTGCTTTCCTGGCGCGCGAAACCGGTCATGCTCGAAATCATGGCTGAACCTGGCGGGGACAATAGCCGGCGCTTACTTCATGTGGCGCGGAATGTTATAAGACCCCGCCAGTTTAACCCAAAGAGATGGTGCCCGCTTGCGCGTTGAACATGCTGAACTCAGCCTGCTGGGTGCGCGCGAGAGCAATCAGGACCGGGTCGGGGCCGAGGTTGCCGACGCCGCGGCGCTGCTGATTGCCTGCGACGGCATGGGCGGGCACGCCGAGGGCGAGCGCGCGGCGCAGATCGCGCAGGAGCTGATCGCGCAGCGGTTTCGCGCCACGGCGCAGCCGCTGCTCGATCCGCTGGGCTTCCTGCACCTGAGTCTGGGCGCGGCGCACCAGCAGATCGTGCGCCACGGCGCGGAAATTCCGCTGGAGAACCGGCCGCGCGCCACCATCGCGCTGTGCCTGGTGCAGCGTAGCTCTGCGTACTTTGCGCACGTCGGCGACAGCCGCGCCTATCACATCCGTCGCGGACGGGTGCTGGCGCGCACCCGCGATCACAGTCACGTCGAGCTGCTGGTACGCGAGGGTGTCATCGGCGCCGATCAGGCGCAGCATCATCCGATGCGCAATTTTGTCGAGTCGTGCCTGGGGGGCGAAGCCATGTTGCCGGAGATGGATATCGGCAACCGGCTGGCGCTGCACAGCGCGGATGTACTGCTGGTGTGCACCGACGGCCTGTGGGCACACCTGGATGATGACATCATCGGCGGCGCCTTCGGCGATCCTGCCGTGCCGCTCGCCGAGGCGCTGCAGATCCTGGGCGCGCGCGCCCTGGCCATGGGTGGCGCCACTGCTGATAACACCTCGGCCGTGGTGCTGCGTTTTCTGGAGTAATGCCGATGTCGAAACGTCACAACGATCGCGCCGCGGATGCGCTGCGCGCGGTGCGCTTCACGCGCAATTTCACCCGCCACGCCGAAGGCTCGGTGCTGGTGGAGTTTGGCGATACGCGCGTGCTGTGTACGGCGAGCGTCGAGGAGGGCGTACCCGGTTTCCTGCGTGGCAAGCAGCAGGGCTGGGTCACGGCCGAATACGGCATGCTGCCGCGCGCCACGCATACGCGTTCGGCGCGCGAGGCGGCGCGTGGCAAGCAGACCGGACGCACGCAGGAAATCCAGCGGCTCATCGGCCGCTCGCTGCGTGCCGTGGTCGATCTGCGCGCACTGGGTGAGCGCACCGTGACTATCGATTGCGACGTGCTGCAGGCCGACGGCGGCACGCGCACCGCGGCGATCACCGGCAGCTTCGTGGCGCTGGCGGATGCCGTGGAGGCGCTGCGCAAGCGCGCTGTGCTCAAAGCCAGCCCCCTGCATGGCCAGGTGGCGGCGGTGTCAGTGGGCATCGTGCGCGGCCTGCCGGTGCTCGATCTGGACTACCGTGAAGATTCCGAAGCCGAGACCGACATGAACGTGGTGATGAACAACGGCG
>JAYTUZ010000043.1:0-7469 GCA_043744295.1 Gammaproteobacteria bacterium
GCCGCGATGACCGCCGGGTGATTGGCCAGGCCCAGATAGTTGTTCGCACACAGGTTGATGACACCGCGCCGCTCGCCGACGCTGATGAGTGCGCCCTGCGGGGAGCCGAGCTGGCGTTCGGACTTGATCAGGCCCTGCTCACGCAGTTCACTGAGCGCCTGGGCCGCCGTAGTCTCAAACGCCGCCGCTTTCATGGCTGCCCTCTTGGTGGCTCAGCTAAGCCATATTAAATGTTGGGTGGGAAAGAGCCTCATTTTACAGAGTCCCGCACCTCTTCGAGCAGCGAGTGCGAAGCCCGGGCCCCAAGCTGGCAAGGGCGTGCGGCAGCCTGACCAGTAAGAACACCAACTTATTGATATTATTATAAATTAGGGTCAAGTCGCGACAGGTAGTCTGCAACGCCATTGATCTGTTCCAGTGACAGCCTGCGCACCAGTCGCTCATGCTGGGAGCTCATATTTGGCCGCCAGCGAACACCGGCGTTACGGATCTGGCGCACCAGGTAGCGGTAGTGCTGGCCGCCAAGGCGCGGCGTCAGACTCCACTCGGCGCCCTCGCCGACCGCGCCGTGGCAACGCTCGCAGTCGACAAAATACACGCGTGTGCCGACGGATAGCGCACTGCCATCACCGACATCCCGCGTAGCGTGGCGTGGCAGCTGGCTGATAGTCGCGGCGACGTCGGCAAAATCTGTCTGGCTGGTGATGTGCAGCGGCAGTAGCACCTTATCCATGCGGATATTCCAGCGCCTGGCATTGTTGAAGTCGGTCAGCTGCTTGACGATCACGGCTGCGTATTGCCCGGCGATCGCCGGCACCGAGCCATCGGCGACTCCCGAGCCGTCGCTACCATGACACGCCGCGCAGGTGGCAAACAGTTCGCGCCCGCGGGCCAGGTCAGGCGGCCGGCCAAGCACTGCCTGGTCTTGCTGCTGGGCCACGTGCTGGCCAGTGTCCGCGGCCGCGGCAACGATCAGCGGCATGATGATGATCACTGCGCAGCATCCAAGGTATGCGAACCGATGTTTCAAGCGAGCAGCCCCCAACATGGCAATAACAGCGCCACGCAGTTTAAGCTGACGCCGCGACGGTTGTTCAGGATATAGGTACTTGCCACCGACAGCCACGGGCGCGCGCGTGGGGCAGGAGTCAGTGACAACGGGGCGTTATCGGGTCTGGCGCAGAGGCCAGGCCCCAGAACAGCGCATCAAAGCCAAGGCGAATGCCGGCTTCCGGGTGCCAGCCGTTGTTACGGTCCCAGCGGACCAAGGGTTCCAGGTAACCAAAGAGCCAACCAGCGTGCAGTGGCCGCTTGACCAGCACGCCCGCCTCGTACACCACGGCTCGGCTCGAGCGATCGCCAGAGACGCTCAACAGTGCCACCACACCACATGCCAGATCGTGACCGGTGCTGAGTCGGTCATAGCGACCCTCCTGGAAGAGCGCCCGGGCGTAGCCAAACAGGAACGACTGGTTCCAAAAAATTGCCGAGGTACGGCGCCGCCAGTCAGCATAGCTGGCGGAGCGCACAATCCAGGAGTCGTGTTGGCGCTGCAGGGCGAGGCCAGCGCTGGCACCAGGCCCCAGATCACTCTCGACGTAGATCTTCATGAGTGGGTAGGCATGGGTGTTCCCCAGCTGGAAAGCCGGCGCCCACTTCAGCGCCGCAAACGCCACGGGTTGAAGCCGCACGCGCACGCCAAGGTCAAAATTCAGATGGGATCGCGACATGAAACGCAGGCCGACATTTACCGGTTGACGATCGAGCGTCCTGGTCGCCGGGGATTCAGGCACATCATCGCTGCTGATGAAGAGCCTCAACCGCCGCTCGAGATTGGGTAGTCTCAGTGTGGCTTCAAAATCCGGCCTGAGCTGCGCGGAAAACCCGTCTTCTTTGTGCAGCAGGATGCTGTCAAGGCCGATGCGCAATGGCGAAACCGGCACGAGAATCGGCTCGCCATCGGAACGTGCGAACCGCTTATCAAAACTCTTGAACACAGTGTTCAGGCGCTGATACAGCCAATCATGGGCCCGGTCGAGCCGCGTCCCGGGGGCCTGGGCAACTGTGCCAGGCGCATCGGCAAGCTCTGGCACGACCGGTGGCGAGGCTGGCGGCGTTGCGCCTGGATCCGCGGGCGCGCCCGCGCCGAGTGACACCGAACAAAACACCAGCGCAGCGCCGGCAAGACCGACACACAGCAGACTGCCACCGCGAGACAAGGAGCGCATAGCCACCCGCTCATTGTACCGCGTGATTTCCTGCGCCCATTGGCATGGCGACAGACTGCGGAAAATGCCTAGGCCAGTGCGGAAGACGCGCATATCAGCGCAACTGGATTGTTACCAGACTCGGCCCGTGTCGTTGTGTGAGGAGGGGTCGTCATGAGCACACTCAACCTGGCATCTGGTCATGCCGATGGACTGCCGCACGCTGAGAGGGCGCAGCGGGCGCACGCCTCACTGGCAGCACATCTGCTACGACGGCTGCTGACCCTGCTGGGATCGCCACCGGTCTGCCTGCAGCTCTGGAATGGCGACAGCGTGCAGGCCGGCGGCGGCCCGGCGCTGGCAACGGTCCAGATCAAGGATCGAAAGGCGCTGCTGAAGCTGCTGGCTGATCCGGAAATGCAGCTAGGCGAGCTCTACGTGGACGGCAGGTTTCAGATCCCGGGTGGCGATCTGGTTGCACTGCTGCAGGAGGTATTTCTTCGGCAGCCAAGGGCGGCCAGTCCCGACAGTGTCAGGGCACGCCTGGCCGCCGTGCTGCGCCACACCCAGCGCAATACCCTGAGTGGGTCGCGGCGCAACATCCGCACTCACTATGATCTGGGTAACGACTTCTACCGACTCTGGCTGGATCCGAGCCTTGCCTATACCTGCGCGTACTTTGCCACTCCAGAGACCACGCTGGCCGAGGCACAGCTTGCCAAGGTGGATCATGTATGCCGCAAGCTGGATCTGCGTGCGGGCGACGAAGTAGTGGAACTGGGATGTGGCTGGGGCAGCCTGGGGATGCATGCGGCCAGCCGCTACGGCGCGCGCGTCCGTGCTTTCAATATCTCGCACGAGCAGATCAAGTACGCCCGCGAGCAGGCGCTCAAGCTGGGGCTGGGCGATCGCGTCGAATTCATCGAGGACGATTACCGGAACTTCAGCGGCAGCTGTGATGCCATCGTATCGGTTGGCATGCTCGAACACGTGGGGCGTGAGAATTTTTCCGGGCTTGGGCGGCTGATCGCCAGGTCGTTGCGGCCTACGGGCCGCGGACTCATTCACACGATCGGCCGCAGTGCGCCGGCGCCGACCAATCCCTGGATTGAGCGGCACATCTTCCCGGGCGCCTACATTCCCTCACTGCGGGAGATCCTGCAGATCTTCGAGCCGACCGACATGTCGGTGAACGACGTTGAGAACCTGCGGCCGCACTATGCACGCACGCTGCAACTGTGGCTGGCGGCATTTGAGGCGCAGCGGTCGACAGTGAGCGCCATGTTCAGTGAGCGCTTTGTGCGCATGTGGCGCCTGTACCTGGCCGGCTCGCAGGCAGCCTTCCAGGCAGGTGATCTACAGCTGTTCCAGGTCCTGTTCGCGCCTGCCCGGCACGGGCAGCAGGCCTGGACCAGGGCGCGCTGGTACGAGACCACGCCGACGTCCACATGGAACACTGCGAAGTCCTGATTGTCGGCGGCGGCCCCGCCGGATCGAGCTGCGCGCGCGAGCTGACCCGGCGCGGCTTCGGGGTCACCGTGATGGACCGCAGCGCCTTTCCGCGCGACAAGGTATGTGCCGGCTGGATTACGCCGCAGCTCGTCGATTCACTGCAGCTCGATCTGGGTGACTACGCGCACGGACGCACGCTGCAGCCGGTGAGCGGATTTGCCAGTGCTCTGATGTCCGGTTCCCCGCTCGCCATACGCTACCCCGCGCCCATCAGCTACGCGATCCGGCGCTGCGAGTTTGACGATTACCTGCTAAGACGCTCCGGCGCGCGCCTGCGACTGGGCAGTGCAGTCGAGAGCCTGCACCCGCTAGCCAATGGCTGGATTGTCAACGGCACGCTCCAATGTCAGCTGTTGATCGGCGCCGGAGGCCACTTCTGCCCTGTGGCGCGTCAACTCGGCGCCCAAGTGGGACGCGCCGAGCGGGCGATCTATGCGCAGGAGGTCGAGTTGAAACTCAGCGACAGCGACATGGCGCGTTGCCGCGTGGCGGCAGCGGTGCCGGAGCTGTATTTCTGCGACGACCTGGGCGGCTACGGCTGGTGCGTTCGCAAGGGCGAGTACCTGAACGTCGGTCTCGGACGCGAACAGCCGAGTCATCTGGCAGCGGAACTGCACAGCTTCTGGTCCGCACTGGTGGCCGCGGAGCGCGCGCCGCGCAGTGCCCTGCCCAACTTCAAAGGCCACGCCTACCTGCTTTACAACCAATCGCAACGTACATGGTTCACCGACAATTGCCTGCTGATCGGCGACGCTGCGGGCCTGGCCTACCCGCATAGCGGCGAAGGCATACGTCCCGCCGTGGATTCGGCGCTGCTCGCGGCGCGGGTCATTGGCGATTTGCGTGGCGACTATCGCAGCTCCAGGCTGGCCGCGTACGCACGCGCGCTCGAGGACCGCCTTGGCGCGCGGACCCGGGCGGGCGCGATGAGTCAGGCTGCCAGGTTCCCCGGCTTGCGGCAGCAGCTCGGTCGATTCCTGATGCAGCGCGAGTCCTTTGTGCGCCACGTGCTGATCAACCAGTACTTCCTGCACCGGTGGCAGCCTGCCTTGCGCGCCTGAGTCATGGGGCACAACGGTGAATGCTTTGCGGTGGCTTTCCGAAGGCAGCTGCGTCAGGCCTCGACCCGGCTCATGGGCAGTCAGCTCGCGCTGGCGAATCGAATCGATGTGGGTTCGGTGCATGCACTGCGTGTTGCCATCCGCCGGGCGCGCGCGCTGCTGTGGAGCGCCAGGCCGTGGCTGATTCGCCGCCGCTACGAGAGCTGCCTGACCCACCTGAAATGGCTGAGTTCGGGGCTTGGACCACTGCGGGACATCGACGTCATAGCTCGCCTGCTGCGCGATCCGGTTGCCAGCCATGCGCAGCTGAACAGCGCGCAACGCCACGCTCTCGCAACGAACATTGGCCGCGCCAGGCGAGAGTTGCGCCAGACGCTCTGGGGCCGGCAGGGTTGCGCAGGCGCTGCCGCTCGCACGCGCCTGGTTTGCAGACTGCTACGCAGTCCGCAACTCCTGCGCCGCAAGGTGCCCGACACATTGGCTCCGTGGCGCAGGCGGATACTGCATGCCGTCCGCCGCTGCGAACGACGCCTGCGCAAGGCGCGCGCCACTGAACTCCACAGGCTGCGAGTTCGTGCCAAGCAGTGCCGCTACGCCCTTGAAGCCCTGGACGAGCGGGCGCCGGCGGCGACTCTCCTTGAGCTGCGCAGAATGCAGCGTGTCCTGGGCCGCTATGTCGATCTGCAGCTCGCCGCCGCGTGGTGCGAGACGCGAGCGGCCGGTGAACTCGACCGCAAGCTGCGGCGGCGGATTCGCCGCTCGGCACGCAGCCTGGCACGGCGCCAGGTGCGGGCGGTGGTTGCATGTTCCGCTCACAACCCGAATGGGTAGGTGTCGGGCAGACCCTCGAGCTGCTCCGTGCGCAACGGGCTGACCGCGCGGGTCTGGTCGAACCAGACGTATTCATCGAATTGCCGTGGCAGTACCGCCTTGAAGTAATGGCTCTGCAATTCGGTTTCCGGCCGATAGATCACGCCGATGGCACGCTCGAGCCGGGATCTCGACAGGCCAATGTGCAACTGGTCCGTTGCCGGGCCCCGCAAGGGAAGCAGGAACTGCGCCACGCCGCTCTCGTGGCACAGTCGCTCGTAACTGCCCGCCAAGGCCGGAATCACCGTCTTGCGATGCATGGCTCCGTCCCAGTCGGAGGCCGCGGCAACGGTGCCGATGTTGGTGCCGAAGCCGATCGAATAGGCACCGTCGCCGAACTGCTTGCGGCAAAGATGCCCGATATTGTATTCACCGCGCACGGACATTTCCGTCGCCGCGGAGTCGCCGACATGCGAGTTGTGCGCCCACACAATGCCCTTACTGTCGGGGCCGTGAAACTTCAGCAGACTCGTCAGCGTGTCGAACATATGCTGATCGCGCAGATTCCATGAGGCCCGCGACCCGTAGTACATGACGCGGTAATAGCGTTCAGCGTTGGTCACGAGTTGTGCATTCTGCATCGCATCGAGAAACCGTTCGCCGTCGTGTTCGGCATAGGCCTGTTCCTTGACGCGAAGATCCTGCAATACCGAGACCACCTGGGCCTCGCAGCTGCGGTAGCTGCCGCTGAGCGCGGCATGACCATAGGTGGCCGGATCGGTCTGCCACGGCGTCAGGCAGCCATAACGCAGGCGTGCAATGCGCGCCGTGTCCGGATCGACCTGATCGAGGTAGCGGAGCACGGCGTGAATGGAGCTGAACAGGCTGTAGAGATCGAGGCCGTGAAAAGCGACGCGCCGCCCGGGATCGAGCTCGGTATTGTAGCTGCGCAGCCAGTCGACGAAACCGCGCACTTCTTCATTGCGCCACATCCAGACCGGAAAGCGCGCAAAGGCGGTCCACTCCGATGGCCGATACTGCGCGTGGCGCACGTAGTGATCCACGCGGGCCGCATCCGGCCAGTCGCCTTCGATGGCAATGAACGAAAAGCCCCGACGCTCGATCAGTTCACGGGAAATGCGCTCGCGCATCCGGTAAAACTCCGAGGTCCCGTGCGTGGCCTCGCCGAGCAGCACCACGCGCGCATCGCCAATGCGCCGCAGCAACGGCTCAAGATCGACGGATTCGATGTCGGTGAATCGCTCGCAGCGGGCGGCGATGAGTCGCGCCAGCTGTGCGTCACTGTCCTGTTCCTCAAGCACACTCGCCCTGGCACTCGTGCCAGGCTCATGGTGCTCCGCTGCCCAACCCTCTTCGCCCACCAGCGGCACAAAGCGGACGTCTGCGATTTCTTCAGTCTGGTACTGGTGAGCGGACACCCGGGTGACGCGCACCAGTTCCTGGAGCGTGCGGTCGGCGCCAACCGGGATCACCAGGCGGCCGCCGATCTTCAGCTGGCTCTTGAGGGACGGGGGCACCTCCGGGCCGCCGGCGGCCACCACGATGGCATCGAAGGGCGCGTGCTCGGGCCAGCCGAGCGTGCCGTCACCATGCAAGACGTGCACGTTGTGATAGCCGTGGGCCGAGAGGACATCAACCGCCTTGCTGGCAAGCTGTCCGTGACGCTCCACCGTGTAGACCTCGGCCGCAATCCGCGCGAGCACGGCGGCCGCGTAGCCCGAACCGGTGCCGATCTCAAGCACCTTTTCACCGCCGCGCAGCCGCAAGGCTTCTGTCATTACTGCCACAATGTAGGGTTGCGAGATGGTCTGGCCCTGATCGATGGGCAGCGGCGTGTCATCGTAGGCAAACTCGCGCA
>JAYTUZ010000044.1:0-28741 GCA_043744295.1 Gammaproteobacteria bacterium
CAGATCCTGGCGGTCAATGGCATCGCCTACGAGGCGGGGGTGCTCAGCGACGCGATTCGCGCCGCGCACGCCAGTCACACTGCCATCCAGCTCATGCTCAAGGCCGGCAGCCGCTTCAAGGTCGCCAATCTCGAATATTACGACGGACTGCGTTATCCACACCTGGAGCGCAATAGCGCTGCCGCGGCGAGCCTCGATGACATCCTGACAGCGCGCCAGCCCTGAGTCGCAGGCCTCAGGGCGTCAACACGTGCTCCACCACGAGCTGCAGCCGGCGCTCACCGCGATAGTCGTTGGTGCCGAGACGATAGACCAGCCGGCGCTGGCCCGCCGGCAACGGTGCCGGCTGCAGCGGATCGATGCTGTTGAAGGCAATGGCCTCGAAGCCGCCACGCCCCTCCTCCGCCAGCACCTGAAACTTGAGATGCCGCTCGCCCACGACGCGTGCACCGCGCAGTTCAAACAGGCCGTCGAACTGCGGTTCGGGAAATCCAGCGCCCCAGGGCCCGGCGCCGCGCAGTGCCTCGGCCAGCGGCAAGGCGATCTGCTCCCACGTCAGCTCGCCGTCCGTCTCGATGCCGTCACTGCCCTCGATCCCGGCCATGACGCGCGTCACTTCGTCATCAAAGGCGCGCGCGAAGCGATCCAGGTTTGCCAGCGGCAGGCTCAGGCCCGCCGCCATGGCGTGGCCACCGAATTTTTCCAGCAACTGCGGTTCACGCGTGGCGATGGCCTCGAGCACATCGCGCACATGCACGCCGGGCACTGAGCGCGCCGATCCGCGCAGGGTACGCGCGTCGGCCTGCGCGAAGGCGATCACCGGACGGCGCAGCCGCTCCTTGACGCGGCCGGCGACCAGCCCGACCACGCCCTGATGCCAGGAAGCGTCATACAGGCACACGCCCGCGCGCTGCGTGCCACTGTGCGGATCGCCGAGCGAGCGTACCGCGGCGAGCGCCTGCACCTGCATATCGGCCTCGATTTCGCGCCGCTGCGCGTTGAGTACATCGAGCTCCTGCGCCAGCGCCTGGGCCCGGCCGGCATCGTCCTCGAGCAGACAGCGGATGCCGATGGACATATCGGTGAGCCGGCCGGCCGCGTTCAGTCGCGGCGCAACGGCGAAACCGAGGTCTGAGGCGATCAATTCCGGCTGGGCGCGACGCGCCACGGACAGGATGGCGCCGATGCCCGGCACACAACGGCCGGCGCGAATGCGCGCCAGTCCCTGCGACACCAGAATGCGATTGTTGGCATCGAGTGCCACCACGTCGGCCACCGTGCCGAGCGCCACGAGATCGAGCAGGCTCGCCACCGGCATGGCACCGGCCGGCAGCTCTCCCTGTGACTCCAGCAGCCGACGCAGCGCGGCGCACACATAAAAGGCCACGCCCACCCCGGCGAGCGCCCGGCTGACGAATGCACTGCCAGGAAGATTGGGATTGACGATCACATTGGCTGCGGGCAGCGCAGGGCCTGCCAGATGATGATCGGTGATCAGCACGTCGATGCCGCGGGCGCGCGCCGCCGCGACCCCGGCGTTGCTGGAGATGCCGTTGTCGACGGTGACAATCAACGCTGGTGCGCGCTCGGCGGCCACGGCGACGATCTCGGGCGTGAGCCCGTAGCCGTATTCGAAGCGATTGGGCACCAGGAAATCGACCGCGGCGAAACCCCAGGCGCGCAGCGCGCGCACCATGAGCGCGGTGCTGGTGGCCCCGTCGGCGTCGAAGTCGCCGATGATGAGCACGCGCGCGGCGCGATGCTGGCGCAACAGCTGCGCGGCCGTCTCGCTGCCCGCCAGCGTGCTCACTGGCGCCAGTCGCTCGAGGCCGAGCAGCAGCTCGCTGGCGTCGCGTATGCCGCGCGCTGCGTAGACCCGTTGCAGGACCGGGTGCAGAGCGGCGCCCAGTTCAGGCGCCGTGGCGGGCAGCGAGCGACGGCATATCTTCAGCGACCACGCCATGCATTCAGACCCGGCGGTCGGTGGGCAGCAGGACGTTCGGCTCGATGTCTGGCAGCTTTTCCAGCTCAGCGTAGAGTGGTGCAAAATCGGTGTCGAGCGTCTGTCGTAACAGATCGTCGAAGCTGTCGATCACGAAGTAATTCTTCTGGAAGGAGTCAATCTTGTAGCGTGTGCGCAGCACCCGGCGCAGATCGAAGCACAGGCGCAATGGCGTGGGATCATCGAGCGCATATTGGGTCTCGCCATGCGAAGAGACGATGCCGGCGCCATATATCTTCAGATCGGTGCCAGCACGTATCAAACCGAACTCGACCGTGTACCAGTACAGGCGCGAGAGCTTGTGGATCGCCTGGTATTCAAGCGCCCGCAAGCCCCCCTGCCCGTAGGCCTGCATGTAGTCGGCGAACACCGGATGCGCCAGCAGCGGCACATGACCGAATACATCGTGAAAAATATCGGGCTCCTGCAGGTAGTCCAGTTGCGCCGGGGTGCGGATGAAGCGCCCGGCGACAAAGCGCCGCTGCGACAGGTGCTCGAAGAACACGGCGTCAGGCACCAGGCCGGGTACGGTAACGACCGACCAGCCCGTGGCCCGGTGCAGGCGGGCCGACAGGTCGTCAAAATCCGGTATGCCCGCCTGATCCATGCCAAGCAACTCGAGTCCTTCAAGGAACAGCGGCGCCACGCGTCCTGGCAGTTGCCGCGCCTGGCGCTGATAGAGACGATCCCACATCGCATGCTGGTCCGGTGTGTACTCGGACCAGCGCTGCGGGATAGTCCAGTCTCTGGCAGCGCCCGCAGGCGGGGAAGGCTGCGCCTCGCTACTGTTCATGACCTGTCCTCTTCGACCAACTCGGCGAGCAGGCTCTCCCACCAGGGACGGGGTCGGGCCAGCGCCGTCCATATACGCCAACCCGGCCGGCGCAGTGTCACGGCCCGCTCGCCCACCAGCAGGGTAAGGCTGTCGGCAGCGCCACCATAGAGCTGCCGCGTAAGCGGCGCGATGATATCGCGCTCGAGGCTTTGCAAAGACTCGCCATCGGGCGTGCCCCCGAGCGTGTAGTGCACGAGCGTGTCGCCCCTGATCGGGTAATCGGGCCAGGAGGCGGACAGTACCTGGCTGGCAGCCCCCGCCATGCAACACAGGCCCTCCAGAAAAAGGTCGGCGCCGTAAACCTGCAGCGTGGAGCCGGCTACACCATGCGACGCCGGCGTCGCTGCGGGCGCCCCCTGCGCCAAGGCTGGCGCCAACCCAGAACCACCGCCCCAGAGCCACAAGCCGCTGACCGTCAACAACCCGTTTAGCGCGCGCAGGCGATTGACCGGGTGCTCGTGCAACCACATTTCCAGCTCTGAAACCAGCCGCCGCAAGGCGCTGGCATCGGGTCCGACCGGCAGGCCCGAGGCCGGATCAGCGCCCAGCCAGCGGCCCGGATCGGCACTGCGCGCGCGCAGTCCCTTATCGCTGGCAATGAGCATTTCGCGGCGTCCGCTCGTGTGCAGAGACCAACCCGAACCGTGAAATACCCTGGCGAAATCTCTCGCCAGCGCCTGCTGCTCGCTGGCATCAAGATGCAGCAGCCCGGCCGGGTGCACGCGCAAGGTGTCGATGCCCACGAGCAGGTGCACAGGCGTTGCAAGCCAGGGATGGTCCGTCACCGCGGGCGTCACCGCAGTCGCGGCCGCCGCCACCGCTGCCCAGGGTGTCGCGGCGTAGCGGCCTCCAAAAAACTCGTCCAGCACCCACTGCTGCCAACCCGCCGCGAGCCGCGTGGTGCGTCCCCGCGCCAGCCAATTTTCGAGGCACGCCAGTCGTGGCAAGCCGACCGCGTCCTGACGCCCGGGATACAGATCGCTGATGACAAGGACCAGGCGTGGCACAGTGGTATCGTACTCAAGGAATGAGACTGGTACTCGACACAGATCCGGAGATTCTCACGGTCCGGCGCTACGCACCGGGCGAGATCGAGATTGCCGGCCAGTTGCTGCACGGCCCGTGCATCGTGAGTGCCCGGAGACTGATCACTGACTGGCAGGCGAGCGCAGTCAACACGCTCGACCTGAACATCCTGGAGCCGCTGCTGGCGCTGCATCCTTGCATCGTGCTGCTGGGGAGCGATGCGCCCGAGGCCCGAACGCCAGGCGACCTGCGCCGAGCGCTCGAGGGGCGCGGCATTGCGCTCGAAGTGATGAGTCTCGGCGCGGCCTGTCGCACCTATAACGTGCTGACGCAGGAACTGCGCGCGGTGGTGGCCGGATTATTTCCCTGAAGTGTTCGACGCTGGCCTCGCGCCGCAAGGCGCACCGGAAGAAGACACAGGGAGGAAAAGATTGCTCAACCAACCAACTATCCGAAGCTGACAGAATCGGATAATTGTCACTGCTTTATTATTTTTTTGAACCGTTTTTGTTTTTGTAGAACTCTAAAAGCCCTTCCCCTGATTCCCTGTGTCCTCATCCCGTGCGTCTTGCGATCAGGCTGAGGCTGTCGTGATTGGCCGACAGACAGGTGGATACTAGCCGCGGGGCTCTGGACTTGACAAGTGTTGAGATTTTATTCTTTTGTTTTTAACAGGTTACGTTTGTTTTTTCATTTTATTTCTAATAGCCTAACCCACCCCGCCCACCAGCGGAACGAATGAAACCGGGCCCAATACCCGCCTTTCAAAGCCCTGCTCCCGACGCACGATACACAGCAATTGCTGCTGGCCCTCCGTGCCTGCAGGCACGATCATCCGGCCATTCACTTCCAGCTGCGCGAGCAGCTCATCGGGCACCGTGAGCGGCGCGGCGGCGACGATGATGCCGTCGAAAGGTGCCTGACTCTTCCAGCCTTCGGAACCATCGCCTACTTTGAAGCGCACATTGCTGATGTCCAGCTCCTTGAGCCGCGCACGCGCGCGTTCCTGCAGGCCGCCGATACGTTCGATGGAGTAGATGCGTGTGACCAGTGGCGCCAGCACCGCCGTCTGATAACCGCAGCCGGTCCCGACTTCCAGCACCTTGTGCAGGGGTGGCCCGTCAAGCAGCGCCTCGGTCATGCGCGCCACGATATAGGGCTGGGAGATGGTCTGGCCGAAACCGATCGGCAGCGCCGTGTCTTCATAGGCGCGACTGGCGAGCGCTTCGTCGACAAAGATATGTCGCGGGAGATTGCGGATGCGATCGAGCACCGTGAGGTTGGTGATGCCCTGATCGCGCAGTCGTTGCACCAGCCGGTCGCGGGTGCGTGCCGAGGTCATGCCAATGCCGGCAAAGCGCGGATCGGTCATGGCAGGACCTCCAGCCACTGCATGAGTGCTGGCAGCGTGGCATGGCGCGTCAGATCGATCGACAAGGGTGTCACCGACGCCCAGCCATTGGCCACCGCGTGAAAATCAGTGCCTTCGCCGGCATCGTCGCCGGCACCGACCGGGCCGATCCAGTACACCGTCGTGCCCTTCGGATCGCGCGCCGGCAAGGCGCGCCCGGAGCGATGGCGCGAACCCAGGCGCGTGCTGCGGATGCCCTTGAGTTCGGACAAGGGCACATCCGGCACGTTGATGCTGAGGATCAAACTCGGGTCGAGCGGCTGGGTGAGCAGCCCCGCGACCACGCGGCGCGCCACCACCGCGGCCGTAGCGAAGTGGCGCGCCCCCTCCAGCCGCGTGCACAAGGAGAGCGCCACCGCCGGCAAACCCAGAAAACGCCCTTCGATGGCGGCGGCCACGGTACCCGAATAGAGCACGTCATCGCCCAGATTCGGTCCGTCATTGATGCCACTCACGACCATGTCAAACTCGAAATCGAAAAGACCGGAGACCGCCAGGTGCACACAATCGGTAGGCGTGCCGGCGATGAAGTGCACCCCTGGCTCCACCTGGGTGACCCGCAGCGGCACATCGAGCGTCAATGAGTTGCTGGCCCCGCTGCGGTTGCGATCGGGCGCGACCACGGTGACTGCCCCAAGATCGCGCAGCGCGGTCCGCAGGCAGGCGATACCCTCGGCTCGATAGCCATCATCGTTACTGACCAGAATCTGCATCACGCCAATATACTTGAATGACCAGCCCCGGAGTGACACGTGTCGAAGCACAAGGATGAAGAAGGCGAACTGTTCCGGCAGGCCATGCAGGGCGTGCGCCCACTGGCCACGCCGGAACGCGTCACGCCGGTGCGGCGGCGCGTGGTGGCGCGGGCGCGCTTTGCGCGCGCCGAGCGCGCGGCGGTGCTGGCGGAAAGCCTGCTGCCCCCTGATCCCGAACTTGATATTCAGCCCGGCGACACGCTGCAGTTCCGGCGGCCGGGAGTGCCGGAAACCATGCTGCGCCGACTGCGCCGCGGCGCCATTCGCGTCGAGGCGCAGATCGATCTGCACGGCCTGACCCTTGTGCAGGGCCGGGCCCAGCTGCGCGAATTCCTGGGCGCCGCCATTGCCGCGCGGCACCGCTGCCTGCGCATCGTGCACGGCAAAGGGCTGCGCTCAGGTGTGCGCGGGCCGGTGCTGAAGAATGCGGTCAACGGCATGTTGCGCCGTAGCGATGCGGTCCTGGCCTTCAGCTCGGCGGGAATGCGTGACGGCGGCAGCGGCGCCACGCTGGTGCTGCTCAAGGTTTAGATGCGCTCACGCCAGTGCGCGCTTCGCGGCTGATCAGCACGGTCGCCATCGCCATCAGACCCTCGTTGCGACCCAGGAAGCCGAGGTGCTCGGTGGTCGTCGCCTTGATATTGACGGCCTGCTCGGACAGACCCAGCATCCCCGCCACGGAATGACGGATGGCATCGCGCCATGGCGCCAGCCGCGGTTGCTGTGCCAGGAGTGTCAGGTCGGCATTGACCACCCGATACGCGCGGCTCGCGAGCATGTCCAGCGCAGCGCTCACAAAGCGGCGGCTGTCGGCGCCGCACCATTGCGGGTCGCTGTCCGGGAAATGCTCGCCCAGATCGCCCAGGCCTGCCGCTCCCAGCAGCGCATCGACCAGTGCATGCAGCAGCACGTCGCCGTCAGAATGGGCGATGATGCCGCGGCTGTGCGCAATACGCACGCCGCCCAGCACCAGGCTGTCGCCCGGACCGAAGGCATGCACGTCGATGCCCGAACCCACGCGTATCTCGGCGCTCACGCTGACTCCCTGGCGGCCAGCGGATCGCGTGCCGCCAGCAATGCCGCGGCAATCAGCAGATCCTCGGCCGTCGTGATCTTGAGGTTGCAGTACTGTGCCGGCACCAGCAGTGGTTGCTCGCCCAGCCATTCAAACGCCTGTGCTTCATCGGTCGGCGCGCGACCCGAATCGATCGCCGTGCGCAGCGCCGCACACAAGGGCGCATAGCGAAACATCTGCGGCGTCAGCGCCCGCCACAGTACTTCGCGATCGATGGTGCGCTCGCACCGCGCCGGCGGTGCGCCCGGCGCCGCCTGCTTGATGGTGTCCTCGAGGCGCGTGGCCAGCAGCGCACCGATCGGGTGGCGCTGGCCCACTGCCAGCAGCTGATCGAGGTCGCTGCGGCTCAGGCACGGCCGGGCGGCGTCATGCACCAGGACCCAGTCGGCGGCCCCGGCCCGCGGCGCCAGTGATTCCAGCCCCCGGAGCACGGAATCGCAGCGCCGTGCGCCGCCGGCCACGCGCAGCAGGCGCGCGCCGGTGGGAATCTTGTCCTGCGGGTCGCGAAGATCTTCGGGTGACAGTGCCACCGCGCCACCGAGGCAGCGCTCGTCAACCAGGAAATTCTGCAGTGACCGGGCGAGCACGCTGCGACCGGCCAGCATCGCGTATTGCTTGCGCAGGGCGCCGCCGAAGCGCTGGCTGGTTCCGGCCGCCGGCATCACCAACCAGTAGCGCATGGAAAGCTTCAGCGCGCGGCCGTATGCGCCAGCGTCCGGGCCGCGGCGGCCGGCGCAGTCTGGGCAGGCGGCAATGCCGGCCCCTGGGCCTCCGCCGGCACGACCTGGAAGAATGTCTCATTGCTGGCGATCATGCCAAGATCGGTGCGCGCCCGCTCTTCGAGCGCGACGTAACCCTGCTTGAGATCGCGCACTTCGGCGCTCAGCTGCCGATTGCGCTCGGAGAGGCGCAGATTGTCCGCCTGCTGGCCCGAGACCGCCGAGCGCAGGCGCAGCACTTCACGGACCCCGTCGTTGGACATCCACAGTCGATACTGCAGCAGCAGCAAAATGGCAGCGAGCACGGTGGCAAACCACTTCATGGGCGCAGCCTAGCAGATCAACGACACGCAGATCAAAGCTTGATCGGAAAGGCGTTGCGTCCCGCGTAGCGCGCCTTGGCGCCGAGCTGCTCTTCGATGCGCAGCAGCTGGTTGTACTTGGCGACCCGATCGGAGCGCGACATCGAGCCGGTCTTGATCTGCGTGGCCGCGGTCGCAACGGCAAGATCAGCGATCGTGGTGTCCTCGGTTTCGCCCGAACGATGCGACACCACCGAGGCGTAGTGCGCCTGATCGGCCATGTCGATGGCTGCCAGCGTCTCGGTCAGCGTACCGATCTGGTTGGGCTTGATCAGAATCGCATTGGCGATGCCACGCGCGATGCCTTCCGCGAGAATAGTGGTGTTGGTGACAAACAGGTCATCGCCCACCAGCTGCAGCTTGCGGCCAAGCTCGGCGGTCAGATGCGACCAGCCGGCCCAGTCCGATTCGCCCATGCCATCCTCGATGGTGATGATCGGGTAGCGCGCCGCGAGGTCGGCCAGGTAGCGGGTGAATTCCGCCGAGGAAAAATTCCGGTGCTCAGCGGCAAACTGGTACTTGCCGTCGTGAAAGAACTCGGTGCTGGCGACATCGAGGCCGAGGCAGATATCGCGCCCGGGCTTGTACCCGGCCTGCTCGATCGCCTGAATAATCGTCTGCAGCGCCGCTTCGTTGGAAGGCAGGTCGGGCGCAAAGCCGCCTTCATCGCCGACCGCGGTGCTCATGCCCGCCGCATTGAGAATCTTCTTCAGGGTATGGAAAATCTCGGCGCCGTAGCGCAGCGCCTCGCGGAAGCTGGGTGCGCCTACCGGCAGGATCATGAATTCCTGGATATCCAGGCTGTTGTTGGCATGCGCGCCGCCGTTGATGATGTTCATCATCGGCACCGGCAGGAGCGGCGCACGCTGGCCGCCCAGATAGCGATACAGCGGCTGGCCGGCGTCGAGCGCAGCGGCATGCGCATTGGCGAGCGACACGGCCAGCAGGGCGTTGGCGCCCAGGCGGCTCTTGCCTTCGGTGCCATCGAGCTCGATCATGCGGGCATCGAGGCCGGCCTGATCGTCGGCATCGCGGCCCAGCAGTGCCGCGCGCAGCTCGGAGTTCACATTCGCGACCGCCTTGAGCACGCCCTTGCCGTGATAGCGCTGCGGGTCGCCATCGCGCAGCTCGATCGCTTCGCGCGAACCGGTGGAGGCGCCCGAGGGCACGGCGGCGCGGCCGCGTGCGCCGCTGGCCAGGGTCAGCTCGGCCTCGACCGTGGGGTTGCCGCGCGAATCAATGATTTCGCGTCCGTGAATATCGGCAATACGACTCATAAGCTGCTTTCCTCAAAGGGACGTGCCTTGGCGACCTGATCGATTTGCTTGAGCGTGGCGAGCAGGCTCGCCATGCGCGCCAACGGCCAGGCGTTGGGACCATCAGAGAGCGCAGTTTCGGGCCGCGGATGGGTTTCCATGAACAGGCCCGCCACGCCGGCGGCGATGGCAGCACGCGCCAGCACCGGGATGAATTCACGCTGCCCGCCCGAGACGCCAGCGCCGGCACCGGGCAGCTGCACCGAATGGGTGGCGTCGAATATCACCGGACAGCCGGTGGCGCGCATGATGGCGAGCGAGCGCATATCGGCAATCAGATTGTTGTAGCCAAAACTGAAGCCGCGCTCGCACACCATGATGGATGGATTGCCGCCCGAGCGCGCCTTGTCGACCACCTGCTGCATTTCCCAGGGCGAGAGAAACTGGCCCTTCTTGATATTCACCGGTTTGCCGGCCGCGCAGACGCGCACGATGAAATTGGTCTGGCGACAAAGAAATGCCGGTGTCTGCAGCACGTCGACCACGCTGGCCACCTCGTCGATGGGCGTGTCCTCGTGCACATCGGTGAGTACCGGCACCTTGAACTGCCGGCGTACGTCGGCGAGAATTTTCAGGCCGGCTTCGAGTCCTGGTCCGCGAAAGCTGCTGGCGGAGGAGCGATTCGCCTTGTCGAACGAGGCCTTGAAGACGTAAGGGATGCCAAGCCGCGCAGTCAGTTCGCACAGCTGGCCGGCCACCTCGTTCACCAGCGCCGCCGATTCGATGACGCAGGGACCGGCGATCAGCAACAGCGGATGATCGAGACCGACTTCGAAATCCGCCAGCCTCATGCGCTCGCCGCGGCAGGCAGCTGGGCGGCGCGGCAGGCGCGTGCGGCGCGCACGAAGCCGGTGAACAGCGGATGGCCATCGCGCGGCGTCGAGGTGAATTCCGGGTGGAACTGCGTCGCCAGGAACCACGGGTGCGTGGGCAGTTCGACGATCTCGACCAGCTGATCAGGCGACATGCCGGAAAACCTCAGCCCGGCACGCTTGAAATGTTCCATAAAGGTGTTATTGAACTCGAAGCGATGGCGATGGCGTTCGTGTATCAGATCGCTGCCATAGAGCTCGTGCGCCAGAGTGCCGGCGCCGAGGCGCACTTCCTGCGCTCCCAGGCGCATGGTCCCACCCAGCGCCGCCGCCGCGTCGCGCTGCTGCACGCCGCGCGTCTGATCCTGCCACTCGGTAATCAGGGCAATGACCGGATGCGTGCTGGCGCGATTGAATTCGGTGCTGTGCGCGTCTTCGAACCCAAGCACATGGCGGGCGTATTCGATAATCGCCAGCTGCATGCCCAGGCAGATACCCAGGTATGGAATGCGCTGCTCGCGGGCGTAGCGCACGGCCTGGATCTTGCCCTCGATGCCGCGCTCACCAAAGCCGCCGGGTACCAGAATGGCATCCATGCCCGCGAGCGCGCCGACGCCGTCGCGCTCGATATCGGTCGATTCAATGTAATGCACGCGCACCCGGGTGCGCGTCTTCAGACCAGCGTGCATCAGCGCTTCGTTCAGCGAGATGTAGGAATCGCGGATCTGCACATACTTGCCGACCATGGCGATATCCACCTGGCCGTCGGTGCTGTTGCGCGCGCTGACCACCTGCCGCCATTCACTCAGGTTTGCGGCCGGGGCATCCATACGCAGCTTGTCGAGCACGATGTCATCCAGCGCCTGCTCGTGCAGCAGCAGTGGAATCTTGTAGATGTCGTCGGCGTCGACCGCGGAGATGACGGCGCGCTCCTCGACGTTGGTGAACAGCGCGATCTTGCGGCGCTGCTCGTCCGGCAAGGTGGCGTGCGCGCGGCACAGCAGCACATCGGGCTGGATACCGATGGAACGCAGCTCCTTGACGGAATGCTGCGTGGGTTTGGTCTTGATCTCACCCGAGCCACCCACCACCGGCACCAGGGTCAGGTGGATGTAGACCACCTGGTTGCGGCCCAGCTCGACGCCCAGCTGGCGTATAGCCTCGAGAAACGGCAGCGATTCGATGTCGCCGACCGTGCCACCTATCTCCACCATGCAGACATCGGCGTCGCCGGCGCCCATGCGGATACTGCGCTTGATCTCATCGGTGATATGTGGAATTACCTGCACCGTCGCCCCGAGGTAATCGCCGCGCCGCTCCTTGGCGATAACGCGCTCGTAGATGCGGCCGGTGGTGAAATTGCTGTGCCGCCCGGTCACGGTGCGCACGAAGCGCTCGTAGTGACCCAGGTCCAGGTCGGTTTCGGTGCCATCGGCGGTGACGAACACTTCGCCGTGCTGAAAGGGACTCATGGTGCCCGGATCGACGTTGATATAGGGGTCAAGCTTGACCATGGATATCCTGAGGCCACGCGCCTCAAGGATCGCGCCCAGGGAAGCGGCGGCGATGCCTTTCCCCAACGAGGAAACCACGCCGCCGGTGACGAATACAAATCGGGTCATTGGGGGATCCGCCGTTTGCTGCTGTCAGCGGTCCCAAATTGGAACCGGGTACTGACGACGGGCAAACAGACTAGCAAATTGGCGCCGCCTGCTCAAATCGGCTGTGCTCCGGTCAAATCTGCGCCAGCCCGAGCGGCGCCTGCCATACCAGCCTGCCCCGGGCAGCGCCTGCCACCATCGGGGTGCTGTCCGCACTGGCCTGCATTGCGGGCTCATGCCACCAGTCAGCGACCGCGACCAGCCGTTCCCCGACGTACAGCAGCGGCACGCTCGAACGCAGCCAGGGTGGCAGATGGCGCTCCTGAAGCAGGCGTTTGAGCGTCTGCTGGCCGTGACGCGCCGCCAGTTTTTCGCCGCCGCGGCGAAACCTGATCTCGAACAGATCTGGCAGCGCGCTCAGGTTCAGCGGACCGGCGGCGTCGGCACGCAGCTCCAGCTGGCCGCTGTCGGGCAGCAACAGTCGCGGCTGCAAGCGCCAATCCCACCGACACGGCGCGCCGGCGGCCACCAGGACCGCCGGCTTCGGTCCCGGGGCAGGCGCCGCAGCCAGTGCGTACAGCAGGTCACCGTGTCGGCGCACCACCGCACCCGGCCACGCCACCTGCGGCTGGGAATCACGGCGTGCACGCAGCATGGGGCCGGCAATCTCCTGCAGGCGCCGCTGATCAGGGAGCGGCAGAGCACGCAACGCGAGCCAGCGGCGCAGCGCATTGCGACAGGCGGCGGGCGCAAGCCGCCGCAATACCGCCACCTGCAGGGCGCTGCCGTCCACGGCATTGCTGAGTGACTGATCAGCCAGTGTCTCCAGCAAACCCTGCGCCTCGGCGGCAAGCCCGGCACTGCGTGCGACGGTCACAGCCGCGGCCGGCCAGCGCGCTGCCAGCAGCGGCGCCACGCGCCGACGCAGGTAATTGCGGTCGAAGCGCTCATCCTGATTGCTCGGATCATCATGCCAGGGCAGCCCGCGCTGCCGCAGGTACTCCTGCAACGACGCACGCCTGAGCGCAAGTAGTGGCCGCAGCATGCAGCCGGCGGCTTCCGGCATGGCGGCGAGCCCGGCCACCCCGGCGCCGCGCAACAACTGCAACAACACGGTCTCGAGTTGATCGTCTAGATGCTGCGCCAGCAGCAGCCATTCGCCGGCGCGCAGCTCGCGCTGCAATGCCGCGCCGCGCACCGCACGCGCCACTGCTTCCACCGATTCGCCGCGCGCCGGGCGCACCGGCTGCTGCAGCACCGCGCAGCGCACCCGCAGCCGGCGTGCGCTGCGCAGTGCCGCGGCGGCCATGGCGTCGGCGCCGGTCTGCAACTGATGATTGATGTGCAGTGCGCGCAGCGTGAATCCACAGCGGCTGCGCAGCGCGGCCAGCGCGGCCAGCAGGGCAGCGGAATCGGCACCGCCCGAATACGCGACACACAACCGTGCGCCGCGCAGCTGGCCGATCAACAGGCGCAGCCTGCCCTCCAGCCAGGCTTCGGAAAAGCCTGGCGCCCCGGAGCCGGTCTGGCGCACACCGCGCGGCGGCGCGGCGACGCGCTTCACGTCATGCTCTCTGCGAACACTCCAAAGCCGGCCAGTCGGGCGTCGCGTTTCGCCAGCAGCTCTTCGGTGCTGAGGCTTTCGAGCGCCACCAGGTGACGCTGCAGCGCTTCGCCCAATGCCTGAGCCGTGGCGGGAGGATCGCGGTGGGCGCCGCCCAGCGGCTCTTTGAGCACCTCGTCGACCAGGCCCAGGTCGCTGAGCCGATCGGCGGTCAGATTCAGGGCCTCGGCGGCCACTTCCTTCTTGTCGGCGCTCTTCCAGAGTATCGAGGCGCAGCCTTCGGGCGAGATCACTGAATAGGTGGAATACTGCAGCATCAGCAGTCGGTCACACACGCCGATGGCCAGTGCGCCGCCCGAACCGCCTTCGCCGATCACGACGCTGACAATCGGCACCGCCAGGGTCGCCATCTCGAACAGATTGCGCGCGATCGCTTCGCTCTGGTTGCGTTCTTCCGAGCCCACGCCAGGATACGCACCAGGCGTGTCGATCATGGTGATGACCGGCAGGCCGAATTTCTCCGCCATGCGCATCAGCCGCAAGGCCTTGCGGTAGCCCTCGGGCTTGGGCATGCCGTAATTGCGGCGCACGCGCTCCTTGGTATCACGCCCCTTCTGATGGCCGATGAGCATGACCGAGCGCCCTACGAAGCGCGCTGGCCCACCGACGATCGCCAGATCGTCGGCGTACATGCGATCGCCGTGCAGCTCCTGAAAATCGGTGCACAGCGCGGCGATGTAATCGAGCGCATAGGGACGCTGCGGATGCCGCGCCAGCTGGGTAATCTGCCAGGGGCTCAGGTTGGCGAAAATCGAGCGCGTCAGCTGACGGCTCTTGGCGCGCAGGCGCACCATCTCCGCTTCGATATTGACCGACTCGTCGGTGGTCAGGTGACCGAGCTCTTCGAGCTTGGCCTCGAGTTCGGCGATGGGCTGTTCGAAATCGAGGAAACTGACGGCCATGGGATTAGAAACCCAGGAGTCGCACGGATTGCGTGGCGCGGCGGCGTGTCGGGAGGGGCGTTTTCGGGATCGTCAAAAACAGGATGTTTTTGCCGAAGCCCCCATGGATGGGTTCATGGCGGTCCTGGCCGAGGCTATCGCTCGCCAGTGCGCGGCCAAGTACCAAGTCTTTTGTGATTTTCGTACGCATCGCAGGTAAGGGTACGTTCCATACGCCATTACCGCAACAACCCGCGCTCATCATGCGGACGCCGCGGAAGTTGCGCCCCCAGGCGGCCCGTACACCACCCGCACCCGCCCAATCCGCCGCTGCAGCTGCTCGAGCAGCTCGGCCGTGGCATGTACGTTCCATTCCGCAGCAAGCGGCAGGTCGGCCTGCGCACCGGCCTCGGCACTGGCAAAGCGCACCGTCACGGCGCAATCGCCACCACGGGCAGACTTGAGCAGCTCGGCCAGCACTGTGAGCAGGCGGCTGCTGTCGGCGTTGACCGGCCAGTCGAGCAGCAGGCGTCGCGCCAGCCGCTCACGCACGCTATCGAGCGACTGGACAGTGCGGGCCTGAATGCGCCAGGCGTCGCTGAATTCGTCGAAGCGCAGGCTGCCTTCCACCAGGATCAGGGCATCCTTGACCAGCAGTTCGCGGTGCCGCTGCCAGGTTTCCTCGCTCATGGTGACTTCGATGCGCCCGCTGCGATCATCGAGGATTACGTTGATGCGCGTGCCGCGACGGCGCAATTCGAGCAGCAGCCCGGCAGCGCTGACGGTACGGGCTTCGGCCCAGCGCGGACCCTCGCCGCCTGCCGGGCGCGGCTCGGCCGCCAGATCACCGATGCGCGCACCCACCAGCTGCGGCAGATCGCGCTCCAGGCGCGCGATCGGGTGGCCAGTCAGGAACAGGCCCAGAGTTTCGCGTTCGCCCGCCAGGCGCTGCGCCTCGCTCCATTCGGGCACCACGCCGGCGAGCGGCACCACCGGCGCATCGGCGCCCGGCGCCAGCCCGAAAAAATCATCCTGGCCGGTGGCGGCGCCGCGTGCCTGTTGTTCGCCGGCCTGCATGGCCGCCGCCAGACGCTCCATCAGCAGCGCGCGATTGTCGCTGAAGCAATCGCAGGAACCGGAGCGAATCAGCGCCTCGAGCACGCGTCGGTTCACGCGCGACAGATCGACACGCTGGCACAGGTCTTCGAGACCGAGAAATTCGCCGCGCGCGCTGCGCTCCGCCGCCAAGGCCTCGACCGCACTGCGGCCGACGCCTTTCACCGCGCCGAGGCCATACCTTATGGATTTGTCGCCAGCGACCTCAAAGGCGTAGCCCGAGGCATTGACGTCGGGCGGCTGTACGACAAGACCCATGCTGCGGCAATCGTCGATCAGCGTAACCACCTTGTCGGTGTGATCCATATCGGCCGAGAGCACCGCCGCCATGAACGCGGCCGGATAGTGCGCCTTGAGATAGGCAGTCTGGAACGATAGCAGCGCGTAGGCGGCCGAATGCGACTTGTTGAAGCCATAGCCCGCGAATTTTTCCATGAGATCGAAAATGTATTCGGCGCGAGCTTTGACGACGCCGCGCGCGACCGCGCCGGCAATGAAGATGCTGCGCTGCTTGGCCATTTCTTCGGGCTTCTTCTTGCCCATGGCGCGCCGTAGCAGATCGGCGCCGCCCAGCGTGTAGCCGGCCAGCACCTGGGCAATCTGCATCACCTGTTCCTGGTAGAGAATGACACCGTAGGTCGGCGTCAGCACGGTCTTCAGGTCAGGGTGCAGATAGTCGATGGGCCGATCACTGCGATTGTGCTTGCGGGCGATGAAGTCATCGACCATTCCCGATTGCAGTGGGCCAGGCCGGAACAGCGCCACCAGCGCGATGATGTCTTCGAAGCAGTCGGGCTGCAGGCGCCGGATCAGATCCTTCATGCCGCGCGACTCGAGCTGGAATACCGCTGTCGTGCCGCAGCTCTTGAGCAGCGCAAAAGTCGCGGCATCATCCATCTTCAGGCGCAACAGATCGAGCGGCGCCTCACCCGCCGCGGCACGCGTCGCATTGATGCCGCGCAGCGCCCAATCGAGTATCGTCAGGGTGCGCAGCCCGAGGAAATCGAACTTCACCAGGCCGGCGGCCTCAACGTCGTCCTTGTCGAACTGCGTGACCACGTTGGCGCCGCCCTGCTCGCAATAGAGCGGCGCAAAATCGGTGAGCACCGAGGGGGCGATCACCACGCCACCGGCGTGCTTGCCGGCGTTGCGCGTCAGACCCTCGAGCGCGCGCGCCATGTCGATGAGCGCACGCACTTCGTCGTCTTCACGGTACAGGCGCTTGAGTTCCGGTTCCTTCTCGAGCGCCTTGTCGAGCGTCATCTCCAGTTCGAAGGGAATCAGCTTGGCGATGCGATCGACCATGCCATAGGGGTGTCCCTGCACGCGGCCGACATCGCGCACCACCGCCTTGGCCGCCATGGTGCCGTAGGTGATGATCTGCGAAACGCGTTCGGCGCCATACTTGGCGGCGACGTACTCGATCACCCGGTCGCGCCCGGCCATGCAGAAGTCGATGTCGAAGTCGGGCATCGAGACGCGCTCAGGATTCAGGAAGCGCTCGAACAGCAGGTCATAGCGCAGCGGATCGATATCGACAATGCCCAGCGCATAGGCCACGAGCGAACCCGCGCCCGAACCGCGCCCCGGCCCCACGGGCACGCCGTGGTGGCGCGCCCAGTCGATGAAATCAGCCACGATCAGAAAGTAGCTGGCGAAACCCATCGGACAGATCACGGCCAGTTCGGCCTCCAGGCGCTGCCGATAGATGGCCTCATCGAGCGGCGCCGCGGCTGCGGCCAGCTTGGCACTCAGCCCGCGCGCCGCGGCCGCGCGCAGGTAGTCCTCGGGTGTGGTATCCGCGGCCACCGGAAACACCGGCAAACGGGGTTCGCCCAGGCGCAGCATGAGACTGCAGCGCCGCGCGATCTCGACGCTATTGGCCAACAGCGCGCTGGCCTCGGGGAACAGCGCCGCCATCTGCGCCGGAGTGCGCAGGAACTGCTGCGGCGTGTAGCGGCGCTTGCGGGCCGGATCAGCCAGCAGCGCACCGTCGTGGATGCACACGCGCGCTTCGTGCGCTTCGAAGTCACTGGCCTGCAGGAAGCGCACATCGTTGGTCGCCACGCAGGCCACGCCGCGCTCGCTTGCCAGCGCCAGGGCGGCGGGCACGTAGATCTCCTCGCCGGCGGCGCCGATGCGCTGCACCTCGATGTAGAAGCGATCACCGAACAGGGCCAGCCAGGCCTCGAGTGCCTGGCGGGCCTGCGCGCCGCGCGCCTGCAGCAGCGCGCGACCGATGTCGCCGGCCTGCGCTCCGGAGAGTGCGATCAGACCGCTGGTCGTGGCGGCCGTCAGCCAGCTGCGCTCGATGAGCGGTTCGCCGCGCACCTGGCCCTCGAGCCAGCCGCGCGACACCAGGCGCGTGAGATTCCTGTAGCCTTCCAGGTTCTGACACAGCAGCGTCAGGCGCGAGGGACCCTGTGGGTCGGTCGGCTCGCGCAAACGCAGATCGACCGCAATGATCGGCTGCACGCCACGCGCCAGTGCGGCGCGATAGAACTTCACCATCGCGAACAGGTTGTCCTGATCGCTGACCGCCACGGCTGGCATGCCCGCCTGCGCCACGGACTCGATCAGTTCGGGCACGCGCACCACGCTGTCGATCAGCGAGTACTCGGTGTGGACACGCAGATGTACGAAGGCGCTATTCACAGGCACGATCTTACCGGAGCGAAGCTGCGCCGATGTATCGCCGAGGGCCCGAGTTGCGCCAGCGCCGCCAGGTGCAATCTGGTCGGATAACCCTGGTGCTGCGCCAGCCCGTAACCCGGATAGAGGCGTTCAAATTCCCACATCAGGGCGTCCCGATGGGTCTTGGCAAGTATCGAGGCGGCGCTGATTGATGGCACCAGGTCATCGCCGCGCACCAATGTTTCCACACGGCAATTGTCAGGCAGATCAGTGAATTGTGGCGCCTTGTTACCATCGACGATGATGTGCATGGGCCGAGGCTGGAGCCCCTGCACCGCGCGCCGCATGGCCAGCAAGGTCGCCTGCAGGATATTGAGCGCATCGATCTCGCCAGCACTCGCCTCGGCAATCGCCCAGCCGAGGGCGCACGCGCGAATCTGCGTCGCCAGCTCGAGGCGGCGTGCAGCAGTCAGTTTCTTGGAGTCGCGCAGGCCTGCGATTGGGCGCGCAGCATCGAGTATGACGGCGGCCGCGACCACCGGACCGGCAAGCGGCCCGCGACCGGCTTCGTCGACTCCGGCCAGCAGCACCCGCATCAGCGCGACTCGCGCAGCAGGGCAAGCACGGCGGCGGCGGCCTGCGCGGCCCCATCCTGCCGCAGCGTTACGTGTATCGCCCGAAACCGCTGCGCCAGGCGCTCGCGCTGCGCTGCGTCGCGCAATTGGCTGTGCAGCGCCGTGGCAAGCGTAGCGCCCTGCACCGCCTGCTGGAAGAATTCGGGCACCAGGGCCTCGCCCGCCAGCAGATTGGGCAGCGAAAAGTACGGCAGACGCACCAGACGCAGCGTGCGCAGCAGCCAGGCCGTCAGGGTCCCGAGCCGATAGGCCACGACCATCGGGCAGCGACACAGCAGCGCCTCGAGTGTAGCGGTGCCCGAAGCCACCAGCGCCACGTCAGCCGCCTGCAGCACGGTGCGCGACTGCCCCGCCACCAGTCTGATGCCGGCCGCACGCGCACCGGCACGTTCAAACAGCGCCTGCACGCCCGGCGTCGCCATCGGCGCCACGAACTGCGCCTGCGGCTCGAGGAGCGAGAAGTGCCTGGCGGCCGCGATGAAATCTGCGCCCAGGCGCGACACTTCGCCACGGCGGCTGCCGGGCAACACCGCCACCACCGGCACGTCCGGCGCCAGCCCGAGTTGCGCGCGCGCCGCGGCGCGATCGACCTCGAGCGGAATCTGGTCGGCCAGCGGATGGCCCACGAACTGCGCCCGCACGCTAAACTTCGCATAGAAAGGCGGTTCAAACGGCAGCAGGCACAGCAGCAGGTCGCAGGCCGCGGCCATGCGATGCACGCGCCGCTCACGCCAGGCCCAGACCTGCGGGCTGACGTATTGCACGGTGCGAATGCCCGCCGCCTTCAGCGCGCGCGCGACACTGAGATTGAACTCCTTGTAGTCGATGCCGATGTAGACAGCAGGCGGATCAGCGCGCACGCGTTGCAGCAGCTGCCGCCGAATGCGCAGCAGCCGCGGCAGGTGCGGGATGATTTCAAACAAACCCATGACGGCGAGTTCTTCGGCGCCCTGCCAGGACTCGCAGCCCGCGGCTTTCATCAAGGGACCAGGGATGCCGGCGAACTGCACCTCGGGCCATTGCTGGCGCAGCGCCGCCATCAACGCCGCGCCCAGCTGATCGCCCGAGGCCTCGCCGGCCACGATCACCACGCGCGGCGCGCGCGCCCCGGGGGTGGAGGCATTCATGAGGCTTTCAGCGTATCAGGCTGCGGGTTGAAGCGGCGATGAAATCAACAAAGGATTGTATTTCCGGCTGCGTCGCCGCCAGCAGGCGCAATTCGCGCACCGCATCCTGCAGCGGCAGGCCGCGCCGATAGAGTATGCGATAGGCCTCGCGGATATGGCTGATCTGCTGTGCGCTGAAGTCGCGCCGCTTCAGGCCTTCGCTGTTGACGGAATGGGGCACCGCCGGCTGGCCGACCGCCATGACGTAGGGCGGCACATCGCGGGTCACGGCGGCGTTGTTGGCGATGAAAGCATGGGCACCGACCTTGCAGAACTGGTGGATGCCGGCAAACCCACCCATGATGACCCAATCGCCCAGCTCTACATGGCCGCCGAGCGTGGCGCAGTTGGCCATGACGATGCGGCTGCCCAGCTGGCAATCGTGCGCCACGTGGGTATAGGTCATGAACAGGTTGTCATCGGCGATGCGCGTCACGCCCTCGTCGTGGGTGGTGCCGCGATTGACCGTGCAGAACTCGCGGAACACATTGCGGTCGCCAATCTCCAGACGCGTGGGCTCGCCCTGGTACTTCTTGTCCTGCGGTGCATCGCCAATCGAGGCGAACTGGAAAATCCTGTTGTCGGCACCGATCGTGGTCGGACCGTTGATCACCACATGCGGACCGATACGGGTGCGCGGGCCGATGCGCACCATTGGTCCGATCACCGCGAACGGCCCCACCTCGACATCGCCTGCCAGCTCGGCTTGTGGCGAGACCAGCGCGTGCGGATCGATCACGGCGTCTCACCGCCGGGTACAGCGTTCGCGACATCGGGCGCCAGCATCAGTATCGCAGCGGCGGCCTCCACCTCGCCCACCGTGGCCACGACCGACAGCCGCCAGATGCCGCGCAGATTGCGCTCCAGCTGTGCGCTCAGTATCAGTTGATCACCCGGCTCGACCGGTCGGCGAAAACGCGCCTTGTCGATGCCGGCGAAATAGAAGCGCGTGCTCTCGTCGGGCACGACGCCCGCGGTGACAAAGGCCAGAATGCCGGCCGTCTGCGCCAGGGCTTCGATGATCATGACGCCCGGCATCACCGGCCGATGCGGAAAGTGGCCCGGGAAAAACGGTTCGTTGATGGTGACGTTCTTGAGCGCGCGGATGCTCTGCCCCGGCACCAGCTCCAGCACCCGATCGACCAGCAGGAAAGGGTAGCGATGCGGAAGTCGCTTGAGGATCTCGTAGATGTCCAGCTTCAGAGGCTCACTCATCGTGTTCATCCTGTTGTCGTTCACCTGCCGCCGCGCCCGTGCCGGAGCGGCGCTCCAGTTTTGCTACCCGCCCGGCCAGCGTCTCGAGGCGCTTGAAGCGCGCCGCCAGGCGCCGCCACAGCGGCGCGGCCACGGCCGGAATGCCGCCCGAGTAGACCCCGGGAGTGTCAATCGAATGCGCCACCATCGACATGCCGGTCACCACCACATCATCGCAGATGTTCAGGTGCCCGACGATGCCTACCATCCCGGCAATCATGCAGCGTGCGCCGAGGTGCGTGCTGCCGGATATGCCGCTGCAGGCCGCGATCACGGTATGGGCTCCAATGTGGACGTTATGGGCAATCTGGATCTGGTTGTCGAGCTTGACGCCCGCGCCGATCACCGTGTCTTCAATGGCACCGCGATCGATAGTGGTGTTGGCGCCAATTTCCACGTCCGCGCCAATGCGTACGCTACCGACCTGCGGCACCGTCACCCAGCTTGCGCCCTCGCGCGCAAATCCAAACCCGTCGGAACCGATGACGGCGCCCGACTGCACGCGCACCCGCGCGCCCAGGCTCACGCCCCGCTCGAGCGTTACCCGCGGGTGCAGCAGGCAGTCTGCGCCGACCACGACATCCTCGCCGAGAATGCAACCGGCGCCGATCTGCACGCGCTCACCGATCTGGCAGCGCGCGCCAATGACCGCCTGTGGTCCCACGCTGGCACTGGCCGCGACGCGCGCTGAAGGGTCGAGCGTCGCCTGAGCGTGCACGCCGGCGCGCAGTGCCGGCTGCGGATGCAGGAGCGCGGCGATGCGCGCGTAGGTGGCGTAGGGATTGGCACTGATCAGCGCGACGCCCGGGCAGTGCGCCGCGCTCGCGGCGTCGAGCACGACGGCGCCGGCCTGGGTCGTGGCCAGTTGTGGCCGGTAATGCGGATTGGCAAGAAAACTGAGGTCGCCGGTGCCCGCCAGCGCCAGCGTCGCCACGCGCTGCACGCGCACTTCAGGATCGCCGCGCAGCTCGCAGCCAAAACGCACCGCCAGCTCACCCACTGCAAAGCTCATGGGAGCGGCCGCACCAGACGCCTGCAGGCTAAGCTCTTACAGCGCTGCCAACGTCAGGGGTGGCTACTTGGGAGTGGCCGCAGGCTTGGGCGCCGCCGGCGCCGCTGCCGCCGGGGTTGCCTGTCGCGCCTGCAGCGATGCCAGCACCGAAGCGGTAATGTCCAGCGCGCTGGCGTTGTAGATCACGCCCTGCGCCAGCACCAGATCGTACTTCTGTGAGAGCGCGAAGCTCTGCACTTCCGCAACCAGCGAACTTTCCAGCCGCGACAGCTCTTCATTCTGGCGCGCCGTCGCCTCTTCCTGGAAATCGGCGACTTTCTGCGAATAGTCGCGATTGCCGTCGCGCAATTCCTTTTCCGCCTTGTTGCGTTGCTCGGCAGTCATGGTCGCGCCATCTTTTTCCAGGCGATCCTGCTTAACCTTGAGTGCGGTCTGCTGCGCAGTAAGGTCGCGCTGCTTGCCGGCGAACTCACCGCGCAGAGACTCCTGCACCGCCTTGTACTGTGGTGATTCCTGCATCAGGCGGCTGTAGTTGACCACGCCGATGCGTACTTCAGCGTGCGCCGGCACCATGGCCAACGCGCTCAAAACCACTCCCGCAATTCCGACTTGCCACGAACGCTTCACTGCTCTACTCCCGATGAATTATTGAATTCCATAGGCACTGATACACTTCAAAACGCGCCGCCGATCGTGAACTGAAAGCCTTCCGTGCGATCGGGAAATCTTGGGTCTGTGCTGCCGCCCGCGAACTTGTTGAGCGGCACTCCATAACTGAACCGGAACACGCCGAGCGAGGGCGCCAGCCACTGAACCGCCAGACCGGTAGATTTGCGCAGTTCAGTATACTTGAAATTGTAGTTCACCGGAGTGCTCCGGTCGCGCCCCAGAAACTTGGTGCCATCGGTGGAAAATGCGTTGCCCATGTCGAAAAACAGGCTAGCGCGCGCACTGGTCTGCCATTTGACCGGCAGCGGCAGGATCAGTTCGGCGCGCAGCACGGCCAGCAGGTTGCCGCCGTAGGGATTGCCATTGCTGTCCACCGGGCCAAGCGAACTTTCCGTATAGCCGCGCACCGTATCGGGGCCGCCGGCGTAGGCGCGCTTGTAGGGCGGCAACCCGGTAGTGCCACCCAGCCCCCGGCCGTACACGATGTTGGCGCCCAGGGAGAGCGTGGTGCGCAGCACCAAAGGCAGGTAATAGACCCCATCGTAACTGACCTGGTAGTAACGCACGCTGCCGCTGGGCACAAAACTCATCCCCAGCGTATGGCGCTGACCCCGATCGGCGAACAGGCCGCGATTGCGCGAATCGAACATCCACCCGCCGTTCAACTCGATCGTGTTGTAGCGGCTGCCATACAGGGAAGTGGCCGAAGTAATGGCGGTGCCGTCGGCGGTAACGCCCGAACTCAAGGCGACGCGCGTGTAGGGATTGCCATTCTTGCGCACCCAATCCACCGCCTGCTGCGCGCTGCTGCCCTGATAGGTGAGCAGGTCGACGCGTTGCAGGGCCGCGCCGGCGCTCAGGCGCTGGAACTCGGTGATCGGATAACCGAAGCTGAGGCCGAGCGAGAGATTCTGCGACTTGAAATTGGACGAGGTCGATACGAACTGGGTCGAGTTGCGATAACTCAGTGAGATGCTGCGTGACAGGCCATCGACACCCAGATAGGGATTGGTGTGCGAGAAACTGTAGACCTTGTTGTACAGACCCGAGTCGAGTTGCAGGGCAATGCTGTTGCCGCTGCCCATGAAATCGCTGTCCTGAAAGCTGCCATTGAGCATGAACTTCTGCGAGGCCGAGTAGCCGATGCCACCGCTGATGCTGGCGCTCGGGCGCTCCTTGACATTGAAGACCACGTCGACCAGATCGGGGGATCCGGCTACCGGAGTGGTTTCGAACTCGGCCGTCTCGATGAACTGCTGCTGCTGCAGGCGCTGCTTGGAGCGCTCCAGCGCCACGTTGGAAAGCAGCGCACCTTCCAGCTGGCGCACCTCGCGCCGCAGGGTTTCGTCGTTGCTGCGCGTCGAGCCCTTGAAACTGATCTCATGTACATAGACGCGATTGCCCGGCTCGATGAACAGCGACAGCGCCACTTCCTTCCTGGTCTCATCGGCGGTCTTGACGTCATCGACCTTGGCAAAGTAGAAACCCTCGGCGCCGAGACGGTTCTTGATCAGCTCCTGGGTCGCAGTGATGTATTTCTGTGAATAGACCTGCCCGGGCTTGATCAGCACCAGGCGCCTGAGTTCGGCCTCCGGCACCACCAGCTTGCCCGCCAGCTTGACCTCGCTGACCTTGTAGACCACGCCCTCGGTGATGTTGACGGTGATGAAGATATCGCTCTTGTCGGGCGAGATGGCCACCTGCACCGAATCGGGCCGGAAGTTGGCGTAGCCGCGATCCTGGTAATAGGTGCGGATCTTTTCCAGGTCGCCTTCCAGCGATTCGCGCGAATAGCGATCGCTGCTCTTGTACCAGGAAGTCCAGTTGGGGGTCTTGAGCGTCAGCGCTTCCAGTATGTCCTTGGCCTTGAACACCGTATTGCCGACGATATTGATCTGGCGGATCTTGGCGCGGCTGCCCTCCTTGATATCGAGGTTGACGCGCACCCGGTTGTTGGCCAGGTCTTCGACCTTGGAGTCGATCTTGACCGCATACTTGCCGCGGCTGTAATACTGATCGGTGAGGTATTGAACGACCTCCTCGAGGGTTGAGCGATTGAAGGTCTTGCCGGCCGAGAGGCCGACCGTGCGCAGCGACTTCTGCAGATCTTCAGTCTTGATGTCCTTGTTGCCCTTGATCTCCACGCTCTCGAGCGAGGGCCGCTCGAGCACCGCGACCAGCAGGGTATTGCCGTCGCGACGCATCTCCACGTCGCGGAAGAAGCCCGTGGCATAGAGTGCGCGCAGCGCCTCGCGCTGGCGCTGCGGCGTCAGGCGATCACCGATGTTCACCGGCAGGTAGTTGAAGACCGTGCCCTCGGAGATGCGCTGCAGGCCCTCGATCTTGATGTCGCCGACCGTAAAGTCGGCCTCTGGCGCCAGCTGCGCTGCGGCCAGGGTACTGACCGCAAGACATAGAGCCGCGAATAGCGCGCGATGATTCATGCACAACTGCCGTTTTACTATTGGGATTGATCAACCAAACTGACGCGAAATGTCGTTATACAGCGCGACGCTCAGCAGCAGCACCACCAGCGCAATACCCAGCTGCTGTCCGGCAGCCTGGGCGCGCTCCGACAGCGGGCTACCCTTGAGCCACTCGATCGCCTGCATCACGATCTGGCCGCCGTCGAGTATCGGAATCGGCAGCAGGTTCAGGAACCCGAGCGCCAGACTGATCAGCACCAGGAAATTGAGGAAGGCAGCGATGCCGGCGGCGGCCGAATCGCCGGCGAGCTCGGCAATGGTCAAGGCGCCGCTGAGATTCTTGACCGAGACCTCGCCAAACACCATGCGCCACATCATGCGGGCCTGGAATGCGGTCATGCTCCAGGTTTCATGCACGGCGCCCAGCAGCGCGCCGCCGGGGCCGAGCTTGATATGGGACAGCATGGAGGGCGGCCAAGGCACACTGCGGGGCTGACCCACCTGTATGCGCCCCACCCGCTTGCCGCCCTGCTCATAGCCGCCGGCCGCAACGCGCACGGTCGCTTCGTGGCCAGCGCGCCGGAAACGCACCGTTATGCCCTCGTCCGGATGCGCATGCACCAGCGCCACCAGGTCCATGAAATTGCGGACCGGCTCCGCATTGATGCTGAGCACGGTATCGCCAGCACGCAGGCCGGCACGCGCCGCCGGGCCGTCGGCCTCAACCGAGCCGAGCACGGCGGGAATTTCCGGCTCCTGGAAGCGCAGGCCCAGGCCGGTCATTACCGCGGCAGGCTCGGACAGCGCGCGTCGTTCGCTCGCGGTGCCGGTATCAATGGCAACCACCCGCGTCTGTCCGGCGCTGTCACGCAGGCCCAGCCGCAGCGGGTGCGCGGCCGACAATTCGTCGAACAGTCCAACCCAGACTTCGCGCTGGCTCAGTACCGCCCGGCCGTTGATCGCCGTCACTTCATCACCGGCGCGCACGCCTGCCAGTGCCGCGCGCGATTGCGGCGCCACCGCACCCAGCACGGGCCGCACTTCCGTGCTGCCCTGGACCCACAACAGGCCGGTGAGCACCACGATGGCGAAGATGAAGTTGGCGGCCGGGCCCGCCAGCAATACGGCGATACGCTGCCAGGGTGGCCGGCGATTGAAGGCGCGATGCTGTTCGTGGGCCGCGACCGGTCCCTCGCGCTCATCGAGCATCTTCACATAGCCGCCGAGCGGGACGGCCGCCAGCACGTATTCGGTGGCGTCCACCTTGCCAATGCGTTTCCACAGCGGCCGGCCGAATCCTATGGAGAAGCGCAGGACCTTGAATCCCAGGCGGCGCGCCACCCAGAAATGACCAAACTCGTGCACGCCCACCAGCAGGCACACCGCGACCAGGAACGCGGCCAGGCGCAGCGCGAACAGGCTCATGCGTGGCTCGTTGACAACATGTGCGGGCTCAAGCGGGCACGCTGCGACTCAGGCGTTGACGTGCTGCCAGACAGGCAAGCGCGCACTCGCGCGCCGCCCGATCCGCCGCCAACACCGTGTCCAGATCTTTCATTTCCCCACCAGGCATATGCGCCAAGACCTCTGCAATGACCGCCGGAATATCCTCAAAGTTCAACTGCTTGTCGAGAAAGGCCTGCACCGCCACCTCATCGGCAGCGTTAAGCCAGGTGCACGCCATGCGCCCTTCACGGGCCGCCTGCTCCGCCAGCGTAAGGCAGGGGAAGCGGGCGCGATCAGGGGCACGGAACTCCAGGGGGCCAGCCTTGACCAGATCGAGGAATTCTACACCGGACGCGATGCGTGCGGGCCACGCCAGTGCCTGGGCGATGGGGGTGCGCATATCCGGCGAGCCCAGCTGCGCCAGGGTGGAACCGTCCTGGTACTCGACCAGCGAGTGCACGATGCTCTGCGGATGCACCAGAACCGCAATGTCCTGCACGTTGACGCCGAACAGCACGTGGGCCTCGATCAGCTCCAGGCCCTTGTTCATCAGCGTGGCGGAATCCACCGAGATCTTGGCGCCCATCTGCCAGCGCGGATGGGCGCAGGCCTGCTCAGGCGTGGCGCGCGCCATGGCGGCGGCTGACCACTCGAGAAACGGCCCGCCCGAAGCCGTCAGCAGCAGGCGGCGCACCCCGGCCGGGCGCTCCCCGATGCGCGTGCCCGACGGCAGGCACTGAAAAATGGCGTTGTGTTCACTATCGATGGGCACCAGCGTGCCCCCGCCTTTCGCCAGCGCCGCCATCAACAGGTGACCTGCCATCACGACCGGTTCCTTGTTCGCCAGCAGCAGCCGCTTGCCGGCGGCAGCGGCGGCGAGCGTGGAGTGCAACCCGGCCGCACCGCTGATGGCCGCCATCACCACTGCGGCGGCCGGGTCGCACGCCAGCTGGGTGATCGCCACGGCCCCGGCAACCACCTCCACTTTAGCCCCCGCGGCGCACAGCAAGCGCTCGAGTTCGGCGGCCGCCTGTGGATTCTCCATCACTGCCACAGCGGGCCTGAATCGCAGGCATTGCTCGGCCATGCGTCGGGCATTGCTCCTGGCTGCCAGTGAGACCACACGAAACTGCTCCGGATGACGCTCCAGCACCGCCAGCGTGCTCTGGCCGATGCTGCCGGTCGACCCCAACAGCGACACGCCGATCAAGTGCCAACCCCAAAAAACTGGATCAGGCCCAGTGCCATGATCGGCGTGACGGCCAGCAGGCTATCGATGCGATCGAGTACCCCGCCGTGCCCGGGGAACAGGCGGCCACTGTCCTTCAAGCCGCCAGCACGTTTGAACATGCTCTCGGTCAGGTCACCGACCACGGAAAATGCCCCGGCCAGCAGGCATAAGAGCACAAAGCTCGCAGTCGGCTGCCCGAACCAACGGGCGCCCCCAAGCGCCGCTCCCGCCACCAGCAACAAGCCGCCGATGACCCCTTCCCAGGTCTTGCCGGGCGACACACGCGGCGCCAGTTTCGTGCGTCCAAAGGCACGCCCGGCAAAAAACGCCCCGGTGTCGGCCGCGAAAGCGATCACCACGATGAACAGTACCCACTGCGTGCCGCGCGTCCAATGCTCGGCAATATGGGTCAACGCGATCCAGGTCGGCGGCAACGAACACACTGCGGCCAGTGCACTCGCCCAGCGGCTCACCTGCTGCGGCGCAAACAGCAGCCACAACAGGGCCAGCAACCACCAGCACGCGGCCACGCGCAGCAGGATGACGAAGGCCGCGTCCGTGAGCGCGCCGCCTTCCAGCAGGGCCCGCCCGCCCGCCGACAGCAAGGCGATCAGCGCCACGAACCCCAGCCGCAGCGCGCGCTGCGTGCAGCCCGCGAAGGCGGCCCACTCCCAGGCTCCGGCCAGTACAAACAGGCCAAACAGGGCGCGCACCGCCGCTGCTGGCGCCAGCA